>NZ_JAPEMC010000002.1:300000-600000 GCF_026343115.1 Streptomyces sp. NBC_00102 | reverse complement strand
GCTTCGGCCCCGAGAAGACCGTCTTCGTCGGAGTGCGCAGTTATGTCGCGGTCCTCACCGACCCGACGTTCCTCGGCGGGCTCGGTATCGTCGCGCTGTACTGCCTGATCTACATACCGTTGATCGTGGTCAGCGCGCTCGCGCTGGCCCTGCTGCTGGACTCGGGCGTGGTGCGGCTGCGCGCCTCGGCGCAGCTGGCGCTCTTCCTGCCGCACGCGGTGCCGGGCATCATCGCCGCGATCATCTGGCTGTACCTGTACACCCCAGGGCTCAGCCCGGTGATCGACCTGCTCGGCAAGGCCGACATCACGGTCGACTTCCTCGGGGTGCACACCGTGGTTCCCTCGATCGTGAACATCGCGTTGTGGAGCAATCTCGGCTACAACATGGTCGTCTTCTACGCCGCGTTGCAGGCCGTGCCGCGCGAGGTGATCGAGGCGTCCGTCGTCGACGGGGCGGGCCCGGTGCGCACCGCGCTCCAGGTGAAGGCACCGCTGGTGCGTTCCTCCATCGTGATGGTGGCGATGTTCACGCTGATCTTCGCGCTCCAGCTCTTCACCGAGCCGATGCTGCTCGGTCAGTCCACCCCGATGATCAACTCCCGTTTCTCGCCCAGCATGTACATCTACGACGCCGCGTTCACCCGCAACAACTACGGTCTGGCGGCTGCCGCTTCGGTGATCCTGCTGGCCTTCACGGTGGCGCTCTCCTACGGCGTCACCCGGTGGACGAACCGTGCCGACGCAGCCGAGGAGGACGCCCGATGAGCGCTCCGGCCGTACCCCGTACCACCTCCCGTCTCTCCGGTTCCGCCTCCGCCGCCCGGCGGCCGGGGCTGACCGGACGGGCCGTCGTCAACCTCGTGGTGGGCATCTCGGTGCTGTACACCCTGCTGCCGGTGCTGTGGCTGGTGCTCGCCGCGACCAAGGACCGCGACGCGCTCTTCCAGAGCAACGTCCTCTCCCTGAAGGGTTTTTCGTTCGTCCAGAACCTCAAGGACGTGTTCTCCATGGACGCGGGCCTGTACGGGCGCTGGTACGCCAACAGCCTGCTGTACGCCGTGCTGGGCGCGGCTCTGGGTGCGCTGATCAGCATCGCCGCCGGGTACGCCTTCGACAAGTACCGCTTCCGCCACAAGGAGAAGCTCTTCGGTCTGGTGCTAGCGGCCGTCATGGTGCCGCAGACCGTCCTGGCGCTGCCGCTCTATCTGATGGCGTCCAAAGTGGGGATCGTCAACACCTTCTGGGCCGTCTTCATCCCGGTGCTCTTCAACCCCTTCGGCGTGTACCTGGGCCGCATCTTCAGCCAGGGTTACGTACCGAACGAGGTGCTGGAGGCGGCCCGGGTGGACGGGGCGGGCGAGCTGGCCACCTACTTCAAGGTGGCGATGCGGATGCTGGGGCCCGGCCTGGTCACGGTCTTCCTCTTCCAGCTCACCGCCATCTGGAACAACTTCTTCCTGCCGATGGTGATGCTGTCGAACCAGGACCTGTATCCGGTCAGCCTCGGCCTGTACACCTGGAACAGCTCGGCGTCGGTCTCCCCCGAGTACTACCCCGTCGTCATCATGGGCTCGTTGCTCGCCATCGTCCCGCTCATCCTCGCGTTCGCCCTGCTCCAGCGTTTCTGGCGGTCGGGGCTCACCGCGGGCGCCGTGAAGTAGCGCGGTCGGCGCGGCCCGTCCCCCGGGGCGGGCCGCGCCGGCCGCCCCGTACCGGCGGCCGTCGCGGGCCGCCCCGTACCAGGAGAGACATGCACAGTTCCGCTGCCCCCCTCGCACCGCGCACGCCCCGCCGGCCGCGTGCCGTACTCGCCATGAAGCCGGACGCGGCGGCGGCGGTGCTTCCGCCGGAGGCGCTCGCGGCGCTCGGCGAGGTCTGCGATCTCGCGCCGCCGCCCGCCCTGGACGACTTCACCACCGACCGGGCCCGGGCGGCTCTGGCCGACGCGGAGATCCTGGTCACCGGCTGGGGCTGTCCGCCGATCGACGAGGGGGTGCTCGCGGCGGCACCGAAGCTGCGGGCCGTCGTCCACACGGCAGGCTCGGTGCGCGGCCTCGTCACCGACGCCTGCTGGGCGCGCGGGATCGCGGTCTCCTCGGCCGCCGCGGCGAACGCGCTGCCGGTGGCGGAGTACACCCTCGCCATGGTCCTGCTCTCCGGCAAGCGGGTGCTGGAACGGGCCCGGGAGTTCCGAGTGACGCGCGAGCGGAGCAACTGGCTGCGGCTCCCCGACGAGGTCGGCAACTACCACCGCACCGTGGGCATCCTGTCCGCCTCGCTGATCGGCCGGCGGGTGATCGAGCTGCTGCGCCCTTACGACCTGCGGGTGCTACTGCACGATCCGTACGTGTCGGCCGAGGAGGCGGCGGTGCTGGGCGTCGAGCCGGTCGGACTCGCCGAACTCTTCGCCCGCAGCGACGTGGTGAGCGTCCACACCCCGCTGCTCCCCACCACCCGCGGGCTCGTCAGCCGCGAACTGCTCACCTCCATGCGGCCGGACGCCACGCTGATCAACACCGCGCGCGGCGCGGTGGTCGACCAGGACGCCCTCACCGACGTGCTCCGCGGCAAGCGCATCCGGGCCGTCGTCGACGTCACCGACCCGGACCCGCTGCCCGCCGGCCACCCGCTCTGGGAGTGCGAGAACGCGCTGATCACCCCGCATCTCGCCGGGTCCCAGGGCAACGAATGGCGGCGGCTGGCCGATCTGGCGACCGGTGAGGTCGCGCGCTGGGCCGCGGGCGACGGTTTCGCCCATCCCGTACGACCGGAAAGGCTGGCCTTCCTCGCATGACCACCGCCCCGCTCTCCCTCCCCTTCGAGCTCCCCTCCGACGACCGCTCGCTCAGCCCCCTCACCGGCTACAGCCGGGCGCACTGGGAGGCCGCCGCGGACGGTCTGCTGCACGCGGCCTGGCAGTGGGCGACCCCCGGCCGTGCCCTGCTCGACCTGCCCGGACGGCCCTCGGGGTCCGGCGTCCGCTCCGACGGGCTGGAGGGGTACGCGCGCACCTTCCTCGCCGCCGCGTTCCGGGTCGCGGGGGCCGGGGGCAAGGACCCGTACGGCTGGCTGGACCGGTACGCGGACGGTCTCGCCGTCGGTACGAAGACCCCCGGGCGCGACGACGCCGAGTCCTGGCCGCTCATCCGCGACCACACCGTCTTCGGCCAGCCCATGGTGGAGTCGGCGTCGGTCGCCCTCGGCCTGCGGCTGACCCGGCCGTGGCTCTGGGACCGGCTCGACTCCGGCACCCAGGACCGTGCGGAGGAGTGGCTGCGCGGATCGCTGCGGCACACCCCCGCGCCGAACAACTGGTACCTGTTCCCCTTCGCCGTCGCCGGGTTCCTTGAGTCCGTGGGGCGGGGCGACGCGGAGACCGGGCGGGCGCGGGAACGCGCGCTGGACCTGCTGGAGGGCTGGTACCGGGGCGACGGCTGGTACGCGGACGGGGACGGGCGCGCCTTCGACCACTACAACGGCTGGGCGCTGCATCTCTATCCGGTGCTGGACGCCCATCTCTCGGGCGACCAGGAGCTCCTCGCCCATTACGGCGGGCGGCTGCGCGAGCACCTGGAGAGCTTCTCGCTGATGTTCGGCGCGGACGGGGCGCCGCTGCACTTCGGGCGCTCCCTGGCCTACCGGTTCGCGGCGGGCGCGGCGGTCGGCATGGGCGCGGTCTCGGGGCACACCCCGCTCTCCCCCGGGGCGTCCCGGCGGCTGGTGAGCGGTTCGCTGCGGTACTTCCTGGAGCACGGGGCCACCGGCGAGGACGGTCTGTTGAGCCTCGGGTGGCACGGTCCGCACGGGGCGACGCTCCAGCACTACTCGGGTCCGGCCTCGCCGTACTGGGCGTCGAAGGCGTTCGTCTCGCTGCTCGCACCGGCGGAGCACCCGTTGTGGACCGCGCCGGAGGAGGCCGCGCCGAGCGAGGGCCCGGACCGGGTGCTGTCCCTGCCGGCGCCGGGGCTGCTGGTGCAGTCGACCCGGGCGGACGGGATCGTACGGCTGCACAACCACGGCAGCGACCATGTCCGGCCGCACGAGGGCGAGTCGGCGGCGGAGGCGGACCCGCACTACGGGCGGTTCGCGTACTCGACTGCGACCGGTCCCTCGTCGGCGGTGAACGTGGCGGACAACCACCTCTCCGTCAGGGTCGGTTCCGCCCGCAGCGTCCGCCGCCGTATCCATCCGCTGGGCGCCGGGCACGGGGACGGCTGGGGCTGGGCGGCCTCCTGGCACATGCCGGTCTTTCCCGGTCAGCCGCCGGCCGTTCCCGGGCTGCGGGCGGAGAGCGTCACCTTCGTGCGGGGCCGGTACGAACTCCGGGTCCACCGGCTCCTCGGTGTCCCGGCGGGTGCCCGCGTCGAGCAGACCGGCTGGGCGACGGCCCCCGGCGCTTCGCCGCGCTCCGTACTGCACGGGCTGTACGGCTGGGAGTGGGAGGAGGAGGTGCGCGCCCCGCAGGGCACGGCGTACACCCGGTGGGCGGTGCTGCGCCGGCTGGCGGTCGACGCCGAGGGCACGGTGGTCCTGGTGGCCCTGGCCTCGCTGACCGGCGAGGCCGACCCGGCGCCGGTGGGCACGGCGGTGAGCGGGGTGAACGTGGCCGCGGACGAACGGGGTTCGGGCGACACCGTGGAGGTGGCCTGGGCCGAGGACGGGGCGGTCACCCGGATCGCCTTCGGTCCCGGGGCCTCCGCGTCCGCGCCGGTGTCCGTGTCCGTGGAGCACGGCACGCGCTGAACGGAAGCGGCGGGGCGGGGCGACGGGTCGGCCGTCGCCACGCCCCGCCGGTCGTGTGCGGCGGTGTCAGACGTCGGTGCGGACGACCACCACCAGCGTGCGGGGGCCGTGCACCCCTTCCACCCGCTCCAGTTCGATGTCCGAGGTGGCCGAGGGCCCGCTGATCAGGGTCGTCGGCCGCTCCGGGACCAGTCGCGCGACCGCTTCGGGGACCCCGACCTCCACGGTGGAGAGGTCGACGACGCAGACGTGCAGGTCGGGTACGAGGGAGAGCGCGCGGCGCCCCTGGTCCTCGGAGCCGTCCAGGAAGATGGTGCCGGTCTCCGCGCAGCTGACGGCGGACGCCGTCACCACACCGTCGAGTTCGCCGAGGGTGGGTGCCGGGATGTCGGCGGAGTCCCGCTGGACCTCTCCGTCCCAGGCCGCCAGCCACGCGGCGTCGAGCCCGGCGGGCACTCCGATCCGGTGGGCGCCGCGTTCCCGCAGCACCTCGGCGATCACCTCGGCGGTCCGGTCGGAGGTGCAGGGGTGGACCTGCGCCTTGTAGTCGACCAGCCGGTCGGTGAGGAGGCCGAGCCGTTCGGCGTCGGGCAGGGTGCGCCCGGTGCGGTAGTCGCGCGGGACGGTGACCGGGCGGGCCGGGGCGAGGGCCAGGGCGTCGCGCACCCGGCCGAGGACGGTGTCGCGTGCGGTCGTCACTTCTCGTCCTCCGTGGAGTCTTCCGGGTGTGTGGCCACACCCTCCTCGGCGGCCGCCTTCATCGTGGCGGCTCCCTCGGCCGAGGCGAGCCAGGCGCGGAACGTCTGCTTCGGCGGTGCCGGGGTGTCCCGGCTGTCGCTCCAGCCGTCGAAGGGCGCGGGCACCCGCCCGATGGTGCCGTCCTTACCGGCGACGACCCGTCCGAGACCGGCGGCCTTCTGGGCCGCCGTGAACAGCTTCGGGCTCTTCATCACCGTGGCGGCGGCCTTCATGGCGAGCTTCTCCGCCGTCGTACCGGACTGCTCGGTGTTCTGGTGGCGCAGTTCGACCAGGAGCGACGGGATGTCGATCTTGACCGGGCAGGCGTCGAAGCAGGCGCCGCAGAGGCTGGAGGCGTACGGCAGCGAGCTGTTCGGGTCGTCCTTGGCGGCGTGCATCCCGGCGAGCTGCGGGGTGAGGACCGCGCCGATGGGGCCGGGGTAGGTCGAACCGTAGGCGTGTCCGCCGGCGCGTTCGTACACCGGGCAGACGTTGAGGCAGGCGGAGCAGCGGATGCAGTTCAGCGCCTCGCGGCCGACCTTGTCGGCGAGGGCCGCGGTCCGGCCGTTGTCGAGCAGCACCAGGTGGAAGTCCTGCGGGCCGTCGCCGGGGGTCACCCCGGTCCACATCGAGGTGTACGGGTTCATCCGCTCGCCGGTGGAGGAGCGGGGCAGGAGCTGGAGGAAGACTTCGAGGTCGGTGTAGCGCGGCAGCACCTTCTCGATGCCCATCACCGTGATCAGGGTGTCGGGCAGGGTGAGGCACATCCGGCCGTTGCCCTCGGACTCCACGACGGAGAGGGTGCCGGTCTCGGCGATGCCGAAGTTGGCGCCGGAGACGGCCACCTTGGTGGTCATGAACTTCTCGCGCAGGTAGGCGCGCGCGGCGGCGGCGAGGTGCGCGGGCACGTTGTCGAGGTCCGGGTCGACGCCGGGGATCTCCTTGAGGAAGATCTCCCGGATCTCGTCGCGGTTGCGGTGGATCGCGGGGACGAGGATGTGCGAGGGCTTGTCGTGGGCCAGCTGCACGATGAGTTCGGCGAGGTCGGTCTCGTACGGGGTGATGCCGACCGATTCGAGGTGCTCGTTGAGACCGATCTCCTGGGTGGCCATCGACTTGACCTTGATGACGTCGCTGCTGCCGGTCGCCCTGATGAGGCGGGTGACGATCTCGTTGGCCTCGGCGCCGTCGCGCGCCCAGTGGACGGTGCCGCCGTGCTCGGTGACCTTCGCCTCCAGCTGCTCCAGGAGTTCGGGCAGCCGGTTCATGGTGTCGGTCTTGATCGCCGCTCCGGCGTCGCGCAGCCGCTCCCAGTCGGGGAGTTCGCCGGTGACGCCCAGGCGCTTGGTGCGGATGGTGCGGGTGGCCTTGCCGAGGTTGCGGCGGAGCTGTTCGTTGCGCAGTTCGTCGTGGGCGGCGGCGGGGAACTTCCGCTCGCCGCGCAGGTTTCCGGTGCCGTACGGGGAGCGGGGCGGGGCGGCGGGCATGCCGAGGAAGGTGCTCATACGGTGGCTGCCTCCGTCATGGCGTACGGCGCGGTACGGGTCGAGGCGAGGATCTGCGCGAGGTGCAGGGTGCGGGTGCCGGACTTGATGCGGTGGAGCCCGCCGCCGATGTGCATCAGGCAGGAGGAGTCGCCGGCGGTGCAGACGTCGGCGCCGGTGGAGCCGATGGTGCGCATCTTGTCCTGGAGCATCGCGGAGGACGTCTCGGCGTTCTTCACCGCGAAGGTGCCGCCGAACCCGCAGCAGGAGTCGGCCTCGGGCAGTTCCACGAGGTCGATGGAGTCGACGGCGCGCAGCAGTCGCAGCGGCTTCTCGCCGACGCGGAGCATCCGCAGCGAGTGGCAGGTGGGGTGGTAGGTGACGCGGTGCGGGAAGTACGCGCCGACTCCGGTGGCGTCGAGGACGTCGACGAGGAACTCCGACAGCTCGTAGGTCTTGGCCTCGACCGTGGCCACCCCGGCGCGCAGCGCGGCGTCGCCGTACCGCTCGGCGACGAGTCTGTGCTGGTGGCGGACGGAGCCCGCGCAGGAGCCGGACGGCATGACGATGGCCTCGATGGAGGTGTCGCCGAACTGTTCGGCGAAGTTGCGCACCAGGGGTACGGGCTCGCGCTGGTAGCCGGTGTTGACGTGCATCTGGCCGCAGCAGGTCTGTCCCGGCGGGAACACCACCTCGTGGCCCAGGCGGGCGAGCAGCACCGCGGTGGATTTCACCGCCTCGGGAAACAGGGTGTCTCCCAGACAGGTGGCGAAGAGCCCGACGCGCATGGAGCCTCCTCGATCGTTTCTCTACGTCCTTTGTATGGTCGGACCATACTCTCGATGAGCCTCCGCGTGAAGTTCCCGGGGCGGAAAGGGGCGCGCGCCCCTCCCCTCCCGCCCCTACCGGCCTCCGGCCACCGCGTTACTTGTCGTCGACCAGCGTGCCGTGCAGGCTGCGGATGTGGCGCTCGACCAGGTCAGCCGCCTCCGCGCCCCGTCCGGCGCGTACCAGCCTGAGCAGTTCGGTGTGTTCGGCGTTGAGCTCGGCGGCGGTGGCCGGCCAGTCCTCGGCCTCTTCGAGCGCCCGCAGGATCAGCGGACGCACGGACTCGCGCACGGCCGAAGTGAGGGTGGAGGTCAGCGCGTTGCCGGAGCAGCGGGCGATCCGCACGTGGAAGCGGGTGTCCAGGTCGTTGAAGGCGGCGACGCCGATACCGGGGGCGGCCATGCCCTCGACCAGGGACGCGGCCTCGTCGAGATCCTCGTCGCGGGCGTGCGTGACGGCGGCCTCGAATCCGGACCGCTCCAGGACGACCCGGGCCTCCATGACGTCCTCCAGGCTGTAGCTGCCCAGCGCGAAGTGCAGCCGCAGCAGCCGCCCGAGCGCGTCGTCCGGGTTGCGCACGATCCGTGCCCCCGAGTCGGGTCCCCGGCCGGGCTGGGCGACCAGGACGCCGATGGTCTCCAGCACCCGCAGCGCCTCACGCAGGGCGGAGCGGCTGACGCCGAGGACGGGGGCGAGCTCGCGCTCCGGCGGGAGGCGGTCGCCCGCCTTGAGTTCGCCGGCGAACACCCGCTCCTCGATGCTCCGCAGCACGAGTTCGTGGGTACGGGACTGCCGCACGGGTTCCCATTCGACGGGCATCGGCCACTCCCTGCCTGGGCCGGCCGAGCCGGCGGTCCGCGCCTTCCGCGGCCCGGCTTTCACCGCCCAGGCCCTCGGGGCGTTCCGTCCCGACTATGTCACACACGGCCTGTGGTCGGACCAAAGACCGGGATGATCAGTGACGCCTTGTGCGGAGGACCCGGCGCTCCCTAACGTTGCGTGCATGCCACACCGAAATCCGCCGGTCCATGCCGCCCTCCGCCCCAGCTCCTTCCGCGCCGAAGGCGCCCGCTCCGCCGGCCGCCGCCGATGACCGGTGTCCTGGAGGGTTTCGGGGTCATCGCGAGCATCATCGCCGTCGGTTATCTGATCGGCCGCTGGAACCTGCTGGGTGAGCACGGGCAGCCCGTGCTCACCCGGCTGTCCTTCCATGTGGCCTCGCCCGCCCTGCTGTTCACCACCATGACCAAGGCCGACCTGTCGGTCATGGTCTCGCTGCCCCTGCTGGTGACCGCACTCTCCACGCTGGTGGTGGCGGGCGCCTTCGTCGCGGTGGGAGCCGTACGCGGCTGGAGCGTCGGCCGTACGACGATAGGCGCGCTCTGCTCCTGCTACGTCAACGCCGGTAATCTCGGTATCCCCATCGCCGTCTACGTACTGGGGGACGCGACCCTCATCGCACCGATCCTGCTCTTCCAACAGCTGGTCGTCTCACCCGTGGCCCTCACCGTCATCGAGACCTCGCGCCCCGGCGAGCGGGAGTCCGTGGTCCGGCTGCTGACCACACCGTTCCGCAACCCGATCGTCCTGGCCTCGCTCGCCGGGGTCGCGGTCAGCGTGCTGGGCCGGCCCGTCCCCGGGCCCGTACTGGAACCGGTGACCCTGATCGCGGGAATCGCGGTGCCGGGCGTGCTCCTCGCCTTCGGCATCTCGCTGCGCGGGAGCGAGATGCCCGGTCGCGGCAAGGACCGGGGGCCGGTGCTCCTCTCGGTGGCGCTGAAGAGCTTCGCCCAGCCGCTGACCGCCTGGGCCATCGCCGCCGGGGTGTTCGGACTGGAGGGCGCGCCGCTGTTCGCGGTGGTGGTGACCAGCGGCCTCCCCGCCGCCCAGAACCTCTTCACGTATGCCTCGCACTACGGGACGGGCGTGCGGCTGGCCCGGGAGTCGATCCTGCTCTCCACGGTGCTCGCGGCGCCGGTCACGGTCACCACGGCGGCCCTGCTGGGCTGAGGCAGGAGGGGTCGCCGGGGTGTGCGGCGCGCCGTCTTGAGAGAAAGAACACCAGCCATTTCATGTGATTCTCACTCAGTCCGCATACGGTACGGCTGTGAACCAGACGAGCCCGCCCGGCTGGCATCCAGACCCCGGGTATTCAGGAATAGGCCCCGCGCAGGAGCGCTGGTGGGACGGCACCCAGTGGACCGACCAGCTCCGCGTGGCACCCGCCGCCGTCCGTAGCCGCCGTATCCGCATCGGTGTCGGCATCACCGTCGGCGTGGTGGTCCTCGCCGCCGTCGGCGGTGGCGCGTACGCACTGGGGCACGGCGACGGCAAGGACTCCGCCACCCCCTCGGTCGCACGGTCCGGAGGCCCACCGTCCGGCGGCGACGGACGCCAGGGCGGGCCCGGCGGCAGCGGCGAGAGCGGCGGCATCGGCGGCTTCGGCGGCGGCCAGAGCGGCGGCAGCGACGGGGGAAGCGGTCAGAACGGTGACGGCGGCGACGGCAGTGGTGGCCAGGACCAGGCGCCCGAGCCGCAGATCCCGACCGAGGACGGCTACGCCACCGATGTCGCCAGCGGCATCAGCCTGCCGGTGCCGGACGGCTGGACCGGCGAATCCGGCACGGTCGGCGCCAACCTGACGACCGGCGAGTACGCCTGCCCCGGCGACACCAGCCAGAAGTGCGTGCGCGGAGGCGTGTTCTCGGCGCCCGCGGCGGCGCTGGAGAACACCGAGAAGACCGCCGAGGCGGCCGCGAAAAAGGACATCTCGGCCAACGCCGAGGAGTCCTACGGCGCGAAGATCTACGAGGGGATCACCTCCCACCAGGAGCTGAAGTCCGAGGCCGTCACCGTGGCGGGCCAGAAGGGCTACCTCGTGCGCTGGAAGGTGGTGACGAAGAAGGGCGACGACGGATACGTCGAATCGCTCGCCTTCCCCTCCCCCAACAGCAAAGACCTGATGGTCGTCATCCGCTCCGGATTCGACATCAACGCCAAGGCGCCGGAGCTCTCCGTGCTGGACACCATCACCAAGGGCATCAAGGCGGCCTCGGTGAGCGGTTCGGGCAACGGGCAGACCGCGTAGACAGAGGTACCGGACAGACGTGCGGCGGTGCCCGGTCGATCATGACCGGGCACCGCCGCACGCGTACCCGGTCCCCGGCCAGGCCGCCGGACATGGTTACGTTGCGGGCGGAGGCCGTCCCGCGGGACGGTCTCCGCCCCGACCCGCCGACCTCAGGAACACCATGCACACCCGACGCGACGCGCGTCCGCCCGCCGGCCACCCCGACATCCGGCTCATCGTCACGGACATGGACGGCACCCTCCTCGACGCCGACGGCAACGTACCGGCGGGCCTGTGGCCCCTGCTGGACGAGCTGCGCCGCCGCGGCATCGTCTTCAGCCCGGCCAGCGGCCGCCAGTACGCCACCCTGGCCCACCTGTTCGAGGGTGTGGACGCGGGCATGGTCTACATCGCGGAGAACGGCACCCTCGTCGTCCGCGACGGGGCCGAGCTCTCCTCGGACCCGCTCGACCCCGCGGTCTCCGCCCGTCTGGTCACCCGCGTCCGGCAGCTCGCCGAGAAGGGCGGAGACGTCGGCGTGGTGGTCTGCGGCAAGCGCTCGGCGTACACCGAACGCGGCGACGAGGCGTTCCTCGCCGAGGTCGCGAAGTACTACCGGGCGCACCGGCTCGTGGACGACGCCACCGCCGTCGACGACGAGATCATCAAGGTCGCCGTCCTCGACTTCGGCGGGGCCGAAGGCTCCGCCCCCGCCCTGGCGGAGTTCTCCGACACCCACCGGGTGGTCGTCTCGGGCAGGCACTGGATCGACGTCATGAACCGCACCGCCGACAAGGGCGTGGCCGTGCGCCGCCTCCAGCAGGCGATGGGCATCGGACCGGAGCAGACCATGGCGTTCGGGGACTACCTCAACGACCTGGAAATGCTCGACGCCGCCGACTGGTCCTTCGCCATGGCCAACGCCCACCCGGACATCCTCGGCCGCGCCCGCCACACGGCCCCGGCCCACACCGAGAACGGGGTCCTGCGCACCATCAAGGAGGTCCTCGGGATCTGAGCGATCCCTCCGGTGTGCGACGGGGCGCGGCGGCAGGCGTTCCGGACCGGCGCTCCCCGGGCTCCTGGAGCGTGCGGGGCCGTCACGGCGGAGCGCGGATGGCGGGCGGGGCAACGGGAGGTGGCCGGTACGGGAAGCCGGTGACGGGCGCCGGAAGCATCGGTTAACAGATCCTCGCCGCACTTCTCACGCCGCGGCCCGGTGCGCACACTCGCGTCATGATCCACTTCACTGCGGCGCGTCTGCGCGCCCTCGTTCTCGTTCTGTCGGCGTCCGCCGCGCTCCTGGTGTCACCCACCGCCGCCTCGGCCACCGCTCACACCCCCGGCTCCTCGCACGCCTCGCACGAGGCCCACGGCTCGCACGCCGCCTCCGCGCACGGGCACCGGGACGACCGGGCGTTCTCGCTCCTCCAGATGAACGTCTGTTCCAGCGGGTACGCGGGCTGTTACGCCCGCACCGAGTATCCGAAGGTCCTCGACGAGGTCGTCGAACGCGTGCAGGCCCACCGCGTCGACGCCGTCACCCTCAACGAGGCGTGCAGCGCGGACGTCGCCGAGATCGCGGCCCGCACCGGCTACCGGTACCGGTTCGCCACGGTCATCTACCGGGGCGCGCCGCTCGACTGCAAGACGCCCACCGGACGCGGCGTCTTCGGCAACGCGGTCCTGACCAAGGACGCCATCCGCGCCGGGGAGGACGCCGCGTACTCGGCGTTCAGCGGTGTCGAGGAGCGCCGCTGGCTGTGCGTCACGACGGCTCGCCGGGTGAACGTGTGCACTAGCCACCTGTCGACCGACGGCGAGGCCGCCGACAGCACCAACTCCGTCCAGTGCTCCGAGCTCTCCGCGGTCCTCGCCGCCCGGGGCCGGCAGACGATCTTCGCCGGTGACGTCAACCGGCATGCCTCCTGCGCCCCCGAGGGCATGTGGACGCTGACGGACGACGCCGCCACCCAGTCCCCCGGCATCCAGCACGTCTACGGCAACCTCGCCTCCCCCGAGGTGACGGTCGAGCCCGCCACCTACACGGACCACGACGCCGTCCTCGTACGGGCCCGCCTGCGCCACTGAGGCCGGGCGGGCGGGGCTGCCGGACGCCGGGTTCACTTCGCGGCGCTCGCAACGGTCGGCGTCCCTGCCCCTGCACCCCCACGCACCTGTCCCGTGTCGTCCGGACGCCTTCCGGGCAGGCACGGGACATGCCCGCCGATCGCGGCCCGTCGCGCGGTGGACGGCGCCCGGTCATCGCACCGTCAGAGTCCCGCCGCCCGAACGCCGATGGTCAGCAGCAGGTTGGCGTACGTGCGGGTGTCCGCGGTGACGACCGCCAGGGCCACGTCCGGGGTGCGGGCCGCGTCGTAGAAGGCGTACCGGTCGAGTTCCTCCACCGGTACCCCGCCGAGCCGGGCGCGGTAGTCGGCGATGGCAGCGGGCTCGGGCTCGCCCTTCGGCGGCACCATCACCTGGGCCGATTCGACGGGAATGGTCCGCAGCAGCACGTCGAGCACCGGCGGGACGTCGAGCAGGCCGGGTGCCACGTTGAGGTGCACGATCCGGGCGTTCGGCCCGACAGCCGTGCTCGCGGGGTAGTGCCCGTCGGTGAGCAGCACGCGGGCACCGTGTCCGGCACCGGCCAGGGCTTCCAGCAGGCCGGGGTGGATCAGTTCGGTCAGAAGCACGGAGTTCCTCCACGGCGGGTTGGCTACGGTCGGGGAAGACCGCGTACAGAGATGGGATGTATGTAAGGCGACTGGCAGTGTTTTGTCCAACAGACTTCCATCACACCATTGATTCACAGGTTCACCATGAAGGTGACTTCATCATTCGATCCTGCGAACAGAATTCATCCCACCCATTGCCCGTTTCCGCCCGCCGCCCGCTGTCCCGCCAGCCGACCAGCCGACCAGCCGACCAGCCTCAGGAATGCCGAAGGCCGGTCCCGGGTTTCCACCGGACCGGCCCTACGGCTCCCGCGAGCCGGGAGGTACGTCCGTCAGGCGTCTCCGTCCGGCACGTCCGGCTCCAGGGCGTACAGCCGCGGCAGGTTGACCACGATCGCCTCCTGCGTGCTCCGGGCGATGACGACCACGGCCTCCTCGGTGGGGTCCGGGTTCTCCTCGCGGTGCGGCACGAACGGGGGGACGAAGATGTAGTCGCCCGGCGAAGTGCGCAGCCGCACTTCCTCCGGCTGCTCGCCCGAGTCGTCCAGGAAGACGAACTCCGGGTGTCCGCTGACCACATGGATGGCGGTCTCGGACTCTCCGTGGTGGTGGTCGGAGGATGCGGTCGCCGGGGCCACGTGGGTCTGGCCCATCCACAGCTTCTCGGAGCCGACGGTCTTACCGCTGACCGCACCGAATCTGCGCATGCCGCCGGTCTGCGCGGTGTCCCCGTCGAGTTCGTCCGCCCGGACGTGGTGGAGGCGGGTGCGCGGGGAGGCCGTCGAGGTGCCCCGGGCCGTGTGGAGATGAGGGTGGAACCCCTCACCGGGGGTCGTCAGCGGCTCGCTCATGGCTGGGACGCTAGTAGGGCTTGGTCAGGTCGGTGCGGCTGTGGGTATGTCGCGGTGGCAGGTGGGGCAGGCGCCGGTCCAGGTCGCGAGGAGTATCTGTAGCTCGCGGACGACTCGGTAGAGGCTCAGGCCGGCGCCGTGTCTTTTGGGGCTCTGGCCAGTCGTTGCAGGGTGCAGAAGGCGTGCGCGACGGAGACGAGGGTGACGTGATGGTGCCAGCCACTCCAGGTGCGGCCCTCGAAGTGGGCCAGGCCCAGGGCCTGTTTCATCTCGCGGTAGTCGTGTTCGATGCGCCAGCGGAGTTTGGCGAGGCGGACCAGGGTGGTCAGCGGGGTGTCGGCCGGGAGGTCGGAGAGCCAGAACTGAACAGGTTCTTCCCTGCCGGCCGGCCACTCGGCCAGGACCCAGCACTCGGGCAGTTCCGGGCCATCGGCGGCCTGGCGGACCTCGCGTCCGGCAGGCCGGATCCGCAGGGCCACGAAGCGTGAGTACATCCGCTTGAAGCCGCTGCGGCCACTGCCGGGCCGGGAGCCCTCACGCCATTGCACCGGCTTCGCCGCTCTGCGTCCGACGGCCATGGTCAGCTGTTTCACGGACTGTGGCTTGTCGGGGTACTTCGCGACCGGTGGGCGTCCGTTCCCGGAGTACGGTTCGGTCACCGGTGCGGCGTGGCCGGGGTGGGCCGACATGGTGGTCGAGATGCCCACCACGTAGTTGAGCCCGCGGGCCTGGAGGCCGAGGCGGAAGGCCGCGGCGTCGCCGTATCCGGCATCCGCGACAGCCAGCGGGACCTCGATGCCCCATGAGCGGGTCTCGTCGAGCATGTCGAGCGCGAGCTGCCATTTCTCCACGTGCCCGATGTCGTCGGGGATGCCGCAGGCGGTGCGGCGGGCGACCTTGTCCGGGTCCGCCTTCACGGATCCGGGCGCCCAGGTCTCGGGCAGGAACAGCCGCCAGTCCACCGCCGCCGAAGCATGGTCACAGGCCATGTGCAGGGAGACGCCGACCTGGCAGTTGGTGACCTTCCCGGCGGTTCCGGTGTACTGCCGTGACACGCACGCCGAGGCACTGCCGTCCTTGAGGAACCCGGTGTCGTCGAAGACCAGCGCGGTGGGCCGGATCGCCTGTTCCATCCTCCAGGCCAGCTTGGCTCTCACGTGTGCGGGATCCCACGGGCTGGTGGTGATGAAGTGGGCCAGTGCCTGACGGTTCCCGTCCTCGCCCAGCCGGGCGGCCATCGGCTCGACCGACTTGCGCCGCCCGTCCATGAGCAGGCCCCGCAGATAGACCTGCCCCCACCGACGCTGATCGTTCCTCGCGAACGGCTCAAAAACCTCCGCCGCGAAATCCTCCAACTCACCACGCAAAGCCGCAATCTCGTCCGGAGTCACACCCTTCCAACGCGACACCGAACACAAAGACACGCACCGCCACAATCAACCTGACCAAGCCCTACTAGGGCGCCCCGGAAAAGGGTGTCAAGAGGTGCCCACACGCCTTCACCTGCGGCAATGTCCCGGCAACAACGGAGCGGAGGAGAACGTCGCCCGCGGGCCGCTTCCGGAGGCCGAGGGCCCGCCGCCCCGGTCAGGGCCGTTGATCCCCGTACGGCCCCCGAGAACGACCGGGGGGCCGGCGTCCGCCTGCCGCGCCGGCGCCGGCCGAGCCCGGCGATCTGGCGCGTCCGACGGGAAAGTTGAGGACCCCGACTCGGGCCGACGTGTCAACACCTCGCAGAGACAGGCATGATGGGGCGGTCTGCACCCTGCCAAGGGTGATCGGCGCTGTGAGTCTGCGAGAGATGGAGAGCGCGTGTCACGCCAGGTACTGACGGTCCGACCCGACGGAACCGGCGGCTTCCGCACGATCGGTGAGGCGCTCGCGGGGGCGCGCAGCGGCGCGGTGATCAGCGTGGGTCCCGGGACGTACGAGGAGAGCCTCGTCGTCGGCATACGGGTGACCATCGTCGCCGAACAGTCGCGGGGGACGGTGGAGATACGCCCCCGGCGCGGCAGCGCGGTCAGTCTGCGCGCCGACGCCGTGATGCTCACCGATCTGGTGCTGCGCGGCAGGGACGAGGACGTGCCCGCCGTGGACGCGGTCCGCGGCCAGGTGGCCATGGACGGCTGCGAGGTCACCGGGTCCGCGTGGACGGCCGTTCTCGCCCGGGAGACCGGGTCGCTGGCGATGCGCGACTGCCGGATCAGCAACCGCGTGGGGGCCGGGGTGGTCGTCACCTCCGCCGTGGAAAGCTCCCTGGAGTCCTGCACCGTCGAGCATCTGGGCACGTCGGGTGTGGTGATCGGGGAACGCGGCCGGGTCTCGGTGCGCGGCTGTACCGTGCGCGACGCGCGGGCCAACGGGATCCTGGCCAACGGCGACGCCCAGGGATCCGTCGAGGACTGCGACATCTCCTCCACCGACCAGCCGGCCGTAGCGCTGGAGGGCCGCTGCACCACGCGGGTCCTGCGCACGGTCGTCCACGACGTCGCGATCGGCGTGCATCTGACAAGTGCCTCCCGCACCGTCCTGGAGGACATCAGGGTCACCGCGACCACCGGTCCGGCCTTCGTCGTCTCGCAGGGCAGCGACCCGTTGCTGCGCCGGTGCCGTACGGCCCGCACCGGGGGCAACGGTCTGCTGGTCACCGACCGGGGCCGCGGCACCTACGAGGACTGCTGGCTGGACTCCTCCCAGGCGCCCGCGCTGCGGGTGACCGGGTCCGGATCGCCGTCGCTGACCTCGCTGACCGTGCGGGACTGCGCGGCCACGTCAGGGCTGCTGCTGGAGGAGGAGTCCACCGCCGAACTCGACCGGGTGGAGGTGGTCGACACCGCGGGCGCCGGTATCCGG
This sequence comes from Streptomyces sp. NBC_00102, assembly GCF_026343115.1. GTDB lineage: Bacteria > Actinomycetota > Actinomycetes > Streptomycetales > Streptomycetaceae > Streptomyces. The sequence goes on along the minus strand of NZ_JAPEMC010000002.1, from coordinate 582,750 downwards.
ATCGCGACCGGCGCCAACCCGATGATCCGCCGCGCACGGATCAGCGGCGCGGGCGGCAACGGCGTCGAGGTCGCCAAGGACGGCCGGGGACGGCTGGAGGACAGCGAGATCGCCAGGACCGGCGCGGCGGGCGTCCACGTGGAGAATGCGGGCAACCTCTACGTCGGGGGCACCACCGTGCTCGCGCCGGCCACCGCGGGCCTGTCCGTGGGCACCGACGGCATCCTCACGGCCCGCGACTGCGAGATCCGCGAAGCCGGAGCGGACGGCGTGGTCGTCGAGGCGGAGGGCGAACTGACCGGCACGAGGCTCCAGGTGGTCGGCGCCCCGGAGTGCGGCGCCGTGATCCGGCAGGGCGGGCGCGCCTCGCTCAACGGGTGCACCCTGGCAGGCAGCGGCAAGGACGGACTGCGGGTGGAGACCACCCTGCCGGTGTCCGTCGTCAACTGCACGGTCCGCGACAACGCGGGCAGCGGCCTGGTCCAGTCCCAGCCCGGCGACCGGCTGGCCGTCGAGGGCCTCACCACCAGTGGCAACGGCCGCCGGGACGCCTGGGGTTACGGCGAGGCCGAGGGCACCGATCCGGCCGGGACCGTGCCCGACGGCGTGGACGCGCCCGGGGAGAGCGGCCCGCTCGCAGAGCTGGAGGGGCTGATCGGCCTCGCCAACGTCAAGCAGCAGGTCCGCACTCTCGTCAATCTCACGCAACTAGCCCAGCGTAGAGCTAAGTTGGGAATGTCCGCGCCGCCGATGAGCCGTCACCTGGTCTTCGCGGGCCCACCCGGCACCGGCAAGACCACCGTCGCCCGCCTCTACGGCACCGTGCTGGCCCAGTTGGGCGCGCTGCGTTCCGGGCACCTGGTCGAGGTCTCGCGGGCCGATCTGGTCGCCCAGGTCATCGGCGGTACCGCCATCAAGACCACCGAGACCTTCAACAGGGCGCTGGGCGGGGTGCTGTTCATCGACGAGGCGTACACCCTGACCACCGACAGCGGGCGTTCTGGGCCCGACTTCGGGCGGGAGGCGGTGGACACCCTGCTGAAGCTGATGGAGGACCACCGCGAGGACGTGGTGGTCGTCGCAGCGGGCTACTCCGGGGAGATGCAGTCCTTCCTCAACAGCAACCCCGGTCTGGCGTCCCGCTTCTCGCGGACCGTGGAGTTCGAGAACTACGCGGTGCACGAGCTGGTGGCCATCATGGAGACCATGTGCGCCCGGCACCAGTACGAGCTCGGCGAGGGAACCGCCGCGGCACTCGCCGTGCACTTCGAGCGCATGCCCAAGGACGCCACGTTCGGCAACGGCCGTGCCGCACGCCAGGTGTTCGAGGAGATGGTCGACCGGCAGGCCGTACGACTGGCCACCCAGCCCGAGGTGAGCGAGCGGGATCTGAGTCTGCTGGTCCCCGAGGATGTGGGGACACAGGTCCCGGCCGGACCGCACGGGGATGCGGGCGAGGCGGACCGCGGTGACGCCCTGTCCCGGCTCGGCGACATGGTGGGGCTGGCGGCCGTCAAACGCGATGTCACCGATCTGGTCAATCTGCTGTCGACCGCCCGCCGGCGGGAGGCGGCCGGGCTGCCGAGTCCCCGGGTCAGCCACCATCTGGTCTTCACCGGCCCGCCCGGCACCGGAAAGACCACCGTCGCCCGCCTCTACGGCGAGCTGCTCGTCTCGCTGGGCGTGCTGCCCCAGGGGCAGCTCGTCGAGGTGGCGCGGGCCGACCTGGTGGGCCGGTTCGTCGGCCACACCGCTCAGTTGACCCGCGAGGTCTTCGAACGGGCCCGCGGGGGCGTGCTGTTCATCGACGAGGCCTACACGCTCACGCCCGGAAGCGGCTCCTCCGGCTCGGACTTCGGCCAGGAGGCCGTGGACACCTTGCTGAAGCTGATGGAGGACCACCGTGACGAGGTGGTGGTCATCGTGGCCGGCTACACCCGGGAGATGGAGTCCTTCCTGGCGTCGAACCCGGGTCTGTCGTCCCGGTTCTCGCGGCGTGTGGAGTTCGCCGACTACACCTCCGACGAGCTGGTCACGATCGTCCGCATGCACGCGGACGGTTCGGGCTACGAATGCGGACCCGGCGTCGGCGGGCTGCTGCGGGAGTACTTCGACTCCCTGCCGCGCGACCGCTTCTTCGGCAACGGACGGCTGGCCCGGCAGGTCCTGGAGTCCATGATGACCAGGCAGGCGGGCCGGGTCAGCGCCATGGCCGCACCGGGCCTGGACGACCTGCGTCTCCTGCTGCCCGCCGACGTGCCGGGGGTGCGGACGCCGACGCCGGAGGGGTGAGGGGAGAGCCGCTCGCATCGGCCGGCTGCCCGTAGGATGCGGAACATGACTCAGCGTCCTCCTCTGGCTCATCTCCCGCACACAGCACGCATGTTGACCGTGTGTCTGTGCCTGGGAACCTTGCTGTCGCTGGTCTGCGGGCCCGAGGCGTCCGCAGCGGACGACACGCCGGTACGGCTGCCCGTGATGCCCGCCCGGCTGGACGCCGACGCGGTCTGCACCGGCGCCTCCGCCCAGCGGGCCACGACCGTGCCCTGGGAGCAGCGGAGTCTCCAGCTGACGCGCACCTGGCCGTTCTCGGACGGCTCCGGGGTGACGGTGGCGGTGGTCGACACCGGGGTGTCCACGACGGCGTCCGCCCTGTCCGGCCGGGTGACCGCGGTGGGTCCTGCGGATCAGGACTGCGTGGGGCATGGGACTTTCGTCGCGGGGCTGGTCGCCGCGGCCACCGTCGACGGGGTGCGGTTCGCGGGGGTCGCCCAGCGGGCGAGGATTCTCGCGGTGCGCGGCACGGACGAACGGGGTGCGGCCACCGCGCAGAGCGTCGCGTCGGGAATCGCCGCGGCGACGGCGGCGGGCGCCGACGTGATCACCGTCTCGCCGGCTCTGGTGCGGGGGTCGGACGGGCTGACGAAGGCCGTCGAGGCGGCCCTCGCGAAGGACGTACTGGTGATCGCGGCGGCCGTGCCCGACCCCGAGGCCAAGTCCTCGGCGCAGGGCGAGGAGCCGACCCCGCGGGACTACTGGCCCGCGGCGCAGCCCGGTGTTCTGTCGGTGCTGGACGTCGACGCGCAGGGGCTGCGTCCGGACGAAGCCCTGCTTCCGGTCTCCGCCGACCTGGCGGCGCCCGGTGCCGGAGTGGTCGGGATCGGCGCGCGCGGCACCGGGCACTACATCGGTTCGGGTGCCTCTCTCGCCGCCGCGTACGTGGCCGGGGCGGCGGCTCTGGTGCGCTCCTCCCACCCCGGCCTCACCGGCGCGGAGACCGCCGCCCGGATCACCGCGAGCGCCTACCCCGACGTCGTCCCCCGGCTCGATCCGTTCGCGGCCGTGACGGAGGTGACGCCGGGGAACGCTTCCGGCGCCGCGGCCCCGGCGCCGGAAGCCGCCGTACGGCTGCCCGATGACGACGCGGCCCCGCCGGTCCGCCGGGCCACGCTGTTCGCGGCGGCAGGCGCGGCGCTGATCCTCCTGGTGGCCTGGGCCGCCCTGACCCTCCCCCGGGCCCGCACGCGCCGGTGGCGGCCGGCGGGCACCCCTGCCGCCGAGGAGGGCGGCGCCGCCGGAAGCTGACGGGCGGCAGCCGCCCGTCAGCTTCCGGCGGCGCGTCGGGTCAGGCCCGGTCCCCTCCGCCGGAGGACTCCGCCGTCTCCGCGAGAGCCGTCTGGATCAGTGTCGCCTTGCGCCTGGCGATGTACTGCGCACGTCCCGCAGGCAGGTTGCGCGGCTTGATGTTGCCGAAGACATAGCCCTCCGACGGCGGGCACGACAGCAGTACGCCCGGGGTGTTGGCCTCGTCGAGGCGGCGCAGCAACTGGTCGTTGAGGCCGCGGCCGGCGCCGGTGGCGGAGCGGACGGCGATGACGTGCAGTCCCAGTTCGTGCCCCAGGGCCAGGTGGTCGAAGAGCGGTGCGAAGGGGTGGTCGAAGTTGTTGCTGCCGACCACCATGTCGTAGTCGTCCACGAGCACGAACAGCCTGGGTCCCTTCCACCAGTCGGCGAGCCGCATCCGGGCGGGGGTGATGTCCGGCCCCGGCAACCGGGTCTTGAGCGCGCGCGCCGAACCGCCGACGAGTTCCTTGAGGGCGTCGACGGAGACGGCGTGCCCGAGCTGGTACTCCGGCGGGACGGCGTCGACGAGTTCGCGCCGGTAGTCGACGACGAGGACCCGCGCCTCGGTCGGGGCGTAGCGGTCGGTGACCGCCTTCGCGACGAGCCGCAGCAGGTTGGTCTTGCCGCTCTCGGTGTCGCCGACCGCCACCAGGTGCGGGGTTCGGCTGAAGTCGTGCCACACCGTGGCGAGTTTCTCCTCGTCCTGGCCCAGCGGAAGTCGCAGTCCGTCGCCCAGCTCCGGTGCGGGCAGCGTCGAGGCGGGCAGCCGGTGCGGCAGCATCCGTACGGCGGGCGCGGGTTCTCCCGACCAGTGTTCGGCGATCCTCTCCACCAGGGCGGTGACGCCCTCGCCGAGGTCCTCCGTGGTGGTGAAGCCGTCGAGGCGGGGCAGGGCGGTCAGGAAGTGCAGTTTGCCGTCGACCGTGAGTCCGCGTCCGGGCAGGCGGGGCACGAGGGCCGCCTTGCGTACGTCGACCACGGAGTCCATGGGGTCGCCGAGCCGCAGTTCCAGCCGGGTCGCGCTCTGGTCACGTACCTGCGCGCTCAGTTCGACCCAGCGGGTGGTGGTGGTGATCAGGTGGATACCGTAGTTGAGACCGCCGGTGGCGAGCTGGTTGAACGTGGGCAGCAGGTGGTCGAAGTTCTGCTTGACCTGAGCCCAGCCGTCCACCACGAGGAAGACGTCCCCGTGTGCCTCGTCGGCGAACTCCCCGGCCGCGCGCCGGCGCCGGTAGGTGGCCATGGAGTCGATCCCCTGGTCGAGGAAGAGCTGCTCACGGTGGTTGAGCACGGTGGTGACCTCGGCCACCGTACGGCTGATCCGCTCGCTGTCGAGGCGGGAGGCGACCCCGGCGACGTGCGGCATCCCGGTGAGCGAGGAGAGAGTGCCGCCGCCGAAGTCAAGGCAGTAGAACTGCACTTCGGCCGGGGTGTGGGTGAGGGCGAGGGAGGCGAGGAGGGCGCGCAGCACGGTGGACTTGCCGCTCTGCGAGCCACCCGCGATGGCGATGTGGCCGCCGCCCGCGGACAGGTCGAGCACCAACGGTTCGCGCCGCTGGTCGAAGGGCTTGTCGACCAGGCCGACGGGGACCCGGAGCCGTCCGGTACCTGGCCAGCGGGTGGCGCTGAGGCCACGGTCGGCGGTGGGTCGGATGCCGGGGAGCAGACCGTCCAGGGTCGGCGGTACGTCGAGCGGCGGCAGCCACACCTGGTGCGCGTCGGGGCCGGAGTCGCGCAGCCGGTCGACGGCCACGGCCAGCAGGCTCTCGGCGGACTCCGTCTCCTCCTCCGCCGGGTCGGGAACGGGGGCGGCGGAGGCCCGCGGGACCACCCAGCCGGCCGTCCAGGGCACGACCTGGCTGGCGACCCTGGCCTGGACGGCGGCGCCACGGCGGTGCCGGTAGGGACCGGAGACGTACGCGGCACGGAAGCGGGTGAGTGCCTCCACCCCGCTCTTGAGGTAGCCGGCGCCGGGCTGCGAGGGTAGTTGGTAGGCGTCGGGGACTCCGAGCACCCCGCGGCTCTCCATGGCCGAGAAGGTGCGCAGGCCGATCCGGTAGGAGAGATGGCTCTCCAGCTGGTGCATGCGCCCTTCGTCCAGGCGCTGGGAGGCGAGCAGCAGGTGCACCCCGAGCGATCGGCCGAGCCTGCCGATCATCACGAAGAGATCCATGAACTCCCGGTGAGCAGCCAGGAGTTCACTGAACTCGTCGACCACGACGAAGAGGCTGGGCAGTGGCTCGAGCGGGGTGCCGGAGGCGCGGGCCCTCTCGTACTCCAGGGCGGACGTGTAGTTGCCCGCCGCGCGCAGCAGCTCCTGGCGGCGCATGAGTTCGCCGTGCAGGGCGTCCTGCATACGTTCCACCAGCGCGACTTCGTCGGCGAGGTTGGTGATGACGGCGGAGGTGTGCGGGAGTTCGTCGAGGCCCAGGAAGGTCGCACCACCCTTGAAGTCGACCAGGATGAAGTTCAGGGTCTCGGAGGAGTTGGTGAGGGCCAGTCCGAGGACCAGGGTGCGCAGCAGTTCGCTCTTGCCGGAGCCGGTGGCGCCGATGAGCATGCCGTGCGGGCCCATACCGCCCTGCGCGGACTCCTTGATGTCGAGTTCCACGGGTGTGCCGTCCGCGCCGACGGCCACCGGGACCCGCAGCCGGGCGGCCCCGGCGTGGCGCTTCCAGAGGGCGTCGGGAGTGTGCCTGAAGAGATCGGGGATGCCCAGCAGTGTAGTCAACTGCACATCAGTACTGAGGGGTTCGGCGATGTCGGCGGCCAGGCTCATGCGGTACGGGGCGATCAGCCGGGCCAGTGCCTCGGCGGCGGCGGGCCCGATCCGGTCGGGGCGGCCGAGGAGGGTGGTCTGCTCCTTGCGGCTGCGGTCGGTGCGCACCAGGCGGACCGCGTCGGGGGCCACGTCGAGGCGCAGGGTGGTGCGGCCGGGGCGCCAGGCGAAGGCTTCGGAGAGGTCCAGCACGACGGTGTTGCGGAAGCCGGGGCCGTCCAGCCGGTGACCGGCGGGCACGGTGACGCCGTCGACCACGATCACGGTGTAAGGCTCGTCACGGCCCGGCACCGCGTCCGGGTCGAAGACCGGGCGCTCGGTGAATTCGGCGCCGAGCAGATCCTCCAGGTCGTTGAAGGTGCCGGCCATCATGCGGGCGGATCCGGCGCCGTCCTGCTCCTGCGGATGCAGGTTGTGCGGCAGCCACTTGACCCATTCCCAGTCCGCGCGCCGCTCGTCGGACACGCACAGCGCGATCCACAGTTCCTCCGGCGGGTGGAACACGGCCAGCTGGCTCAGTGCGGCGCGGACCATGGCGCGAGTGGCGGCCTGGTCGCCGCGGGTCAGTACCCGTGACCAGGAGCGCAGATAGAGCGCGATGGGCTGGCCGGGCACGGTGCTGTAGGCGCGGATGAAGCGGCGCAGGGCGTGTGCGCTGAGCGGTTCCAAGTCCTCGACGGGTTTGGTGGACAGCGGATTGAGCCTCATCGCGAACTGCTGGTCTCCGACGGCGATCCGGACCTCACCGAAGTCCTCGTCCTTGACCCGCCGTTCCCACAGCCTGGTGGTGCGGACCATCGAGCGCAGCGTCCGGGGGTGCGGATGCCGCCACGCGAGGGCCAGTTGCTGTTCGACGACCGCCCGGTGGACCTGGCGCCGGATCTGAGTGAGATAGCGCAGATAGTCCCGGCGCTCTCCGCGCAGCCGCTGCTTGCGCTCACCCGTCTTGCGCATCACCTGGCCGACCATCATCGCTCCGGAGGCCATCACCATCATGCCCAGCGCGATGTAGGTGAACGAACTGTTGCCGCCACCCGGCTTGATGAAGATCAGCATCATGGAGACGGACATCATGGCCATCGGCATGTACGTCCACACCGCCGAGCTGTCCGGCACGGTCTCCGGAAGCGTCGGGGGTTCCTGCAGGTTCAGCTCGCCCTCTGGCATGTCGGGGCCACGGCGACGGGCAGGTCTGCGGAAGAGAACCACGCTCAACGCAACTTCTCCTTAGGGGATCGGGGTTATGCGCCGCTCAACGGGTCGCTGAATCCCCGGTGTTGTGACAAGCCGCCGGTAGGGGCCCATAATTCCGTTCGACGGCCCATCAGTAGTCTGCATGGCGGCGACACGTACGTCCAAGCAGGAACTTGCTTGATCCCCTTCGGTACCGCGCCAGTTCGGGACCCGACCTCTGGCCCGTCCCGGCCCGACTCATGGAGACGTGAGACCCACGATGACCGACACCTCCGTTGCGGGCCTCTGCCGCCTCACCGTCAGAGCCCCGGCCAGGACCATCGACCTGGCGGTGCCCTCCGACGTACCCGTCGCAGATCTGCTGCCCACCGTCCTGCACTACGCGGGCGAGGAGGTCGAGGAGAACGGCCTGGAGCACGACGGATGGGTGCTGCAACGCCTCGGCGGCGCCGCGCTGGACGACGAGAGCACCCTGGCCGCGGTGGACCTCAAGCACGGCGAGGTCCTGTACCTGCGGCCGCACACCGAGTCGCTGCCGGAAGTACGGCTCGACGACCTGGTGGACGGTATGGCGACGGTGACCCGGGACCGGCTGCACAACTGGGACGTGACGGCCGGCCGGCGCCTGCTGCTCGGCATGGCGGTGGCCGCCCTGGCGCTGGGACTGACGGTGCTGGCCTGGCCCGGCGGTCCGGCCGGACCGCGGATGGCCGCCGCCGGTGTGGCGGGAGTGCTGCTGCTGGCCGGGGCCGCTTCCGCGAGCAGGGCGGTGGGCGACGCGGCTGCCGCCGCCGCGCTCGGCTTCATGGCCGGACCGTTCCTGGCCCTGGCCGGCTGGTTGCAGCCGGGCGGTGAGATCGCGGGCCCCCAGGCCAACCAGGTGCTGGGCGCCCGGCTGCTGGCCGCCGCGGCCGCCTGCGCGGGCGGCGCGGTGCTCGCACTCGCCCTGACCGCCGTACGCACGCCGCTGTTCGTGGCCTCGGCGCTGGTGTCGCTGGCCGGGGTGCTGGCGGGTGTCCTGATGAGCCTGTTCGACCTGAGTGTGGACGGTGCGGCGGCGGCCGTGGCGTCGCTGGCCGTGCTGCTGGGCGGCTTCGTGCCTGCCCTGTCCTTCCGGCTGGCCGGGATGCGCATGCCGGCCCTGCCGACCAACCCGCAGCAGCTCCAGGAGGGCATCGAGCCCTACGGCGGCGCGGACGTGACGACCCGCACGGAACTGGCGAGCGGCTGGATGACCGGCCTCTACGCCGCCTCCGGCATCCTGTGCGCGGGCTGCCTGGTGCCGCTGAGCCGTAACCCGGCACTCCCCGAGGTCCTGACCGCGGTGGTGCTCGCCGTGCTCCTGCTGGTGCACGGCCGGGGCATGGTCAACGTCTGGCAGCGGCTGGCGCTGGTCCTGCCCGGCGCCTGGGGCGTGACACTGCTGGTGCTGGCCCTCGCGGCCGACACCGCCGCGGCCGACCGGCCCCTGGTGGTGGGCGGGCTGCTGGCGTCGGCCGCCGCGCTGGCCGTCGCTTCCTGGACCGTACCCGGCCGGCGCATGCTGCCCTATTGGGGCAGGGCGGCGGAGCTGGCGCAGTCGCTCCTGGCGATCTCCCTGCTGCCGCTGGCGCTGTGGGCGCTCGGCGTCTTCGCCGCGCTGCGCGCCATCAACGGCTGACCGCGGCCACGGACACGAACGACCACTTCGACGCGAACGGCCCCGTACCGCGGGAGCCGGTGCGGACCGGCTGACCGGAAGGACCGCGGTTCATGCAATCCAAGCGCGACCAGGTGCAGGCACACGCCTTCGTCATGGGCCGCCTCACCTCAGGCATGCTGCTCGCCGACCCGGACGCCCCCGAGAGCCCGCTGGGGCGCACCACCCGCGGGGCGGGCATCGGCATGCTGATCGGGGTGCTGATCGCCGCGGGGGCGGTGGTGTTCGGGCTGATCTCGCCGGGCGGCAACGACTCGTGGCGCAGCGGCAAGAACCTGATCGTCAACCGTGACACCGGGGCCCGCTACCTCTACCTCGACGGCCGGCTGCGCCCGGTACGCAACTACTCCTCCGCGCTGCTCATCGGCGGTGCGGACCTGGAGACGACGGACGTGGGGGCGGCCTCGCTGCGGGACACTCCGGTGGGTGCCGCGGTCGGCATCCCGGGAGCGCCGGACGGGGTGCCCTCGTCGGGCGACCTGGATTCGGGCGCGTGGGCGGTCTGTTCGGCGACGGCGACGGACGGCGCCGCCGGGAGCGAGGGAAGGAAAACGCGGGCGGTGACCGCGGTGGCGGCGGGCGCCCCCCTGGGCTCGACCGCGCTGGGGGCCGACAAGGCGGTGTTGGTGAGCGGTCCCGACAAGAGGAACTACCTGATCTGGCAGGGCAGTCGGCTGCCGCTCGACACCAGGTCCGGCGCACTGCTGTCGCTGGGCTACAGCTCGGTGACGCCCCGCCCGGTGTCGGCCGCGTTCCTGGACTCGTTCGTGCCCGGCCCGGCCCTGGCGCCGCCGTCGGTGGAGGGGCTGGGGTCGAAGGGCCCTTCCCTCGACGGTACGGCGACCAGAATCGGCCAGGTATTCCGGGTGACGGTGCCCGGTGATTCGGCGACGGGTTCCGGTGAACAGGCCGGCGCCCAGTACTTCCTGTTGGGGGATTCCGGCCTCTCCCCGGTGACCTCGACCGCCGTGGCGCTGCTGCTGGGCGATCCCGCCGTACGGTCGAAGGCGTACGACGGTGACTCTCCGACGGCGCTGCCCATCGGGGCGGACCTGCTGAAGGACCACCAGGCGCCCGGCACCACCGGCCGTGACCCGTCGGTGGCCGGGCTGCCGGACAATCCGCCCTGGGCCGCCCGGGTGCCCGACGGCAGCGCGGTGTGCGCACGGGTGCAACCCGGCGGCGACGGTGTGCGGATCAGCTCGGTGCTGGTGCCCACCGGCGCGCTGGGCCCGGTCGCCCAGCGCAGCAAGGACGCGGTGGTGGACGCCTGCCTGCCGGTGGACGCGGTGGTCGTGCGGCCCGGTCACGGTGTGCTGGCGCGGGCGCTCGGCGCCGGTGGCGGGACGGTCGGAGCCACCACCTATTTCGTGGCCGACGACGGCGTGAAGTACCGGGTCGGCTCGAAGGAGGCGCTCACGGCGCTCGGTTGGACGGATTCCGATGCCCGGGGGCTGCCCTCCCCGCTGCTGGCGATGTTGCCGACCGGCCCCGACCTGAGTCCGCAGGCGGCGACCGGGCTGGTACCCGCGTCTCCGGCACGGGCCTGCGCAGAGGGCTCCGCGGACTCTCCCGGCGGGCCCGCCGGGCGGGTCGGGACGTCCGACGCCGCCGACAACAAGTTGCTTCCAAGTAAACATAGTTGACGATTCGCCAAATCATGCGCGACACCGATCGTGCCGCGTTGCACCCTGTTCTCGGGCGCACTTAGGCTCACCGGCGCCGCAGTCGTATCAACCCCCATCGAAAGGCGGACCCATGGCAGGGACCGGACAGCAGTCGAACGAGCAGGCGACCCGTAACGGGATCCAGGCCCTGGAGAGCGCCTTCAGCGGCATCCTCAAGTCCCGGCAGGACGTGGACAACACCCGTGCGGGCCTGTCTTCGGGCTACCAGGGCAGCGACGGAGGCCAGTTCGGCGCCCTACTCAAGCAGTGGGACGATCAGTGCAACGGCATCCTGCGCGGCCTCGAGGACATGGTCGACAAGCTGAACCAGAGCCTCGTCCAGCACGGCAAGACCCAGGGTTCCTCGAACGAGGCGATCAACTCGGCCTACAACCAGTCGCAGGCCGCGTACGACCAACTCGCAGGCTGAGCAGGCCGCTTCCCGGAGTCCGGACCCCACCGCGCACTTCCCACCGATCAGGAGGCTCCCATGCCCGACAACTTGACCGACGGCTACATCTATGTCGACTACAACCACATGAACAACGCCGCCGACGACATGGTCCAGCAGACCAAGGCGATAGCGAACACGCTCGCGTCGCTGGAAGCGGAGCTGAACGAGCTGATCAAGTCCTGGTACGGCGACGACGCCAACATGTACCGCCAGAAGCAGGCGGCCTGGGACCAGGCGGTGAAGAACATGGAGACACTGCTGACCTCGCACTCCAGCCTGCTGACGGACATCTCCGACAACTACCGCTACAGCGAGAACTCGCTGTCCCAGATGTGGTCCGAGGTACGCGTCAGCCGCTGACGGCGGACGGTCGCGGTGCGGTACCCGGCCGAACCGGACGGATGGTCACCAGCGCGATCGCCGTCCGGTTCCCGCACCTCTCCGCTCTCCCTCGCCCGGCCTCCCCCTCTCGACCCCTGCCCTCTCGCCGACCGAGCACCCACGAGGACCACGCCATGGCGGACCTGACCCATCTGAACGGACAGAAACTCAAGCAGTTCCGTGATCACGATCTCGCCACGTTCATCACCGACCTGAAAGGCATCGTGAAGGACGATCCGAACGGCGTCCTCGCGCTGCACAGCATCGTCAGGGGCACGACCCCCGCGCAGTACATCGGGGAGAACCCGGTGCTCGGCATCGGCCTGATGACGGCTGACGACACGGTCTACGGCAAGACGCTGATCGACGTCGCGCTCAAGTCGGCGAAGTCGATCGACGACGTCCTCGGCGACCAGGGTGTTCTCTTCGGCGACATCGACGACAGCCTGGACACCACCATCACCACGCTGCTCAACACCCAGGGCGCCTCCCTGGAGAGCATCAACGGGGAGAAGTTCCTGGACGTCTGGTCCGGGGTCGACGAAGACCTCGAAGGGCCCGACACCGACGACTGACCCTCAGCCTCCCCCGGCACCTCGTCGTTTTCCGTGTCCCTCCTCCTCCACCCAGCGGAGTCCCGTCATGCCAGTCACCTCCGATCCCGGCGACTACTGGGGTCAGGCGGTCACCCTCTACACCGGGTACAACGTCCCCAGCCGCAAGAAGCTGTTCGACACCCTCAAGAGCAGCGAGGGCGTACCGCTGATGCGGCTGGGATTCGAGGTCCTGGCGTCGACCGAGCTGACCGCCCAGAACTTCACCGCCCTGGTGGGCTGGCACACCCAGCACGGTGAGGACTACGACCTGGCGTTCGTCGAGGCGGGCGGCGACGGCAAGCACGACGGCGGCACCCTGTATCAGGCGACCATCGTGTTCATCGGCATCCCCACCACCGACGGGACGGGGCGGCTGCTGGAGGCGGGCGAGATCTGGAGCGCCGGAAAGTTCACCGGCGTACTGGGCAACGAGTGGGACCTGAGTCTGCTCCAGCAGTACCAGAGCGGGTCGAAGGCGGCGATCGACAGACTGCGCGCCGACCACACCACCCGGGGCTTCGAGTTCAGCGGTCTGAGCGTCCAGGACACCGAGGCCGTCGATGCCACCTCCTTCGACCGCACGGCGCAGGCCTACGACCGGACTCTGAAGTTCTTCGAAGACCATGCGGCGACCCTGGAGCAGTGGGAGAACTCCCTCGGGGAGGAGAACGCGGCCTGGCACGGCCAGGCGGCGGGCCTGTTCTGGCAGTTGATCCATCAGCTGCACAAGAACTACGACAGTTACGTCGACCAGCTCACCGCCGACGCCACCGGCACCGCGGCGGCCATGCTCGGCGGTCATGTGCCGCGGTCGAAGCTCAGCCGGGCGCTGGCGACCGCCCAGACGGCTCTCATGACGGAGGCCAAGGCGCTCAGCGACGCCTGGGACACCTGGGCGGCCGGAGGCCGGCACGACGCGCACAGGATCCTGATGGAGGTCCTCCAGGAGGTCTCCGTATGGGTGCTGGAGCACCAGATCAAACACACCCGTGTGACGTCCAACGGTGCGGCGAAGGACTACAACACCGACGCCGGGTTCGTGCAGCACTCCCCCTGGGGCAACCTCCACGACATGGCTACCTGGGTGAAGATCGGCGAAGAGGCCGTGACCCGGTGGAACAAGCACGTCGAGGACGTCCTGGTCGAAAAGGCGAAGACCTCGCTCACCACGCTCAAGACGGCGTGGAGCGACGTGTCCGACGCCTTCAGCGAGATCCGCACCAAGGACACCTCCTCACTGACGGAGACGTACGAGGACGACAAGCGCCAGATCGCCGAGGACGAGGCGAACCGGCAGCAGGAGGAGTACAACAACGCGCTGAACAACCTCGGCAACAACCTCAACGATCTGGGCAACGGCCTCGGCGACGGCCTGAACAACCTCGGGAACAACCTGGGCGACGGCCTGAACAACCTGAGTGACGGGCTCGGCGACAACTTCGACAACCTCGGTGACGGGCTCGGCGACAGTCTCGACAACCTCGGGGACGGCCTCGGGGACAGCTTCAGCAACCTCGGCGACGGGCTCGGTGACAGCCTCGACGGGCTCGGTGACGGGCTGGGCGACGGACTCGGTGACAGCCTGAACGGCCTGGGCGACGGACTCGGTGACGGCCTGGGTGACGGCCTCACCGACTCCGGTGGCGTCACTTCCAGCCTGGGTGCCGGTCTCGGCAACCTGCTGAACGGGAGCGACGACGGCAACGACAAGACGCAGGGGACGACGCTCACCAACCCCGACGGCAGCACCACCACGCTCAACCCGGACGGCACCCTCACGACCAAGTACCCGGACGGCACCACCCAGCTCCTCGACCCGGAGACGGGGATCGTCACGACGACGTCTCCCGACGGAAAGGTGACCACGGGCGACCTGACCATCCCCGGCGGCCACGTCAACCCCGACGGCAGCACGACGACGCTCAACCCCGACGGCACCCTCACCACCAAGTTCCCCGACGGCACGACCACCACGATCGACCCGGAGACCGGGGCGCTGACCACCCGCGACCCCGACGGCAACGTCACCACCGGGAACATCGGCAGGGGGCTCGGCGACTCCCTGAGCGACCTCGATCTCGCCAACCACTCCCTGACACCGACGACGAGCACCAGCAGCCTGGACCTGGACGGCCTGACCTCGGGCCTCGCCACGAACACCGGTCTCGGTGACGGCCTCGCGCTGACCGGCGGCTCATCCCTCCTCGGCGGCGGGTACGGCGACGGCGGGTACGGCGACGCCGGCTACGCCGACTACGACGACGCCACTTCGGCGGAACTGCTGTCGGGCGGGGCGCTGCGCGCTCCCGGCGACGCTCTCCCGGCCGCGGCGACCGGTGAGGCGGGCTCGGCGGCCGACGGGGCGGGCAGCCCGCTCTTCCCGGGCATGGGCGGCATGGGCGGTATGGGCGGTATGGGATCGGGCGGAGGTGGCGGTGGCAGCGGCAACAACGGGGAGCGCGTCCGCAACGTGCTGACCGACGCCGGGCCCGCGGCAGCCGGCCGTGGCCGGTCACGGCCCCGCAGAGCCGCGGACGAGGACGAGGACGTGGTGGTGGCCCGGGGCCGGACGGCGACGACCGGCGCCGCATCGGGGGCGCTCGCTCCCGGCCCCGGAGGCGCCGGCCAGAACGGCCGGTCCACCGGGAGCGGCGACCGGGCCCGCGTGAGCTGGACGGAAGAGGACGAGGACGTGTGGGGAACCGACGAGGGCGGCGCGCCCGCCGTGATCGGGCGCTGAGCACCGTGCGGGAGACGAGAGGGACGGCACAGGCATGAGCGACATGAAGGAGACCATCGAGCAGCGGCTCGCCCGCGCCATGGCCGACCTGGAGACCACGACGGCCGCGGTGGCGGAGGCGGAGGCGGAGCTGAGCCACGCCAGCTGCACGATCCGCTCCCTGGACCGCTCGGTCGAGGTGACCGTCAGTGCGCAGGGCGATCTGACCGACCTGCGTTTCCTGGACGGCAAGTACCGCTCCATGCCCGCCGGGCAGCTGGCCGCCAGTGTTCTGGAGGCCGCCCAGGAGGCACGGTCGGTGATGGCCCGTCAGGTGATGGAGACCTTCGAGCCGTTCACCCGGCCCCACGATTCCGTGCCCGAACTGCCGGGTGTGAACATCGACTGGAACAAGATCTTCGGCCCGGGGATCCTCGACGGACCCTCGGGCGGGGACCGCCACCCCTCGTCGCGCCGACTGCTCGACGAGATCCACGAGGACCAGGAGGACTGATCAGCGATGCCCGAGGGAAACGCGTACTACGCCGAGCCCGAACGACTGGCCGCCGGTGTGCGCCAGATCGACCAGATCAGCACGCTCGCCCACGAGATGCTCCGCGACTTCACCATGGGCCTCAACAGCACGGTCGGCTGGCCGGGCCACGACGACAGCTTCGCCGAGGAAGTGATCCCGCAGGAGAAGCGTGAGCGCACGATGGCTGTGGAGACCGGAACCTCGCTCGTCGAGGCGGTTTCCGGAGTCGCCGACGGCACCCTGGCCAACCTGGACAACATCCGCACCACCCAGAGCGGCGTGATCGACTCGATCAACTCGGCCCGCCGCGGAAAGCACTGACACTCCGATGAGCATCATCGTCTCGCCCCAACTCAACAATCTGCTCTTCGTACTCATCGGCGAGAAGATGCTGCAAGCGGACGAGGACCTGGCCTACCGGAGCCACCAGCCCTACCGGCGGCTCGGCAAAAATGTCCGGGAACTGTCCGATCTGATCGAGCAGTCGGTCTTCGGCGTGGGCCAGGCGCTGCCCCCGCAGGTGGGACAGCAGTACATCCGGGCCATGCGCCTGTTCGTGGACAACGGCGGGACGAACTATCTGCGTGAGTTCGCCCGGCAGTTGGACGATGTCGGCAACGGCCGGGTCAAGATCTCCATGGACATCATGGAGGCCAAGTGGTCGATCATCGCCGAACTGGTGCGGCTTCTCATCGAGTTGGCGATCATCGCGGCGCTGTCGTTCTTCACCGGCGGCGCCTCCGCGAGCCAGACCGCGACCGCCAAGGCCCGCAGCAGGGTGGCGATCCTCGCCTCCCTGGACCAGTTGCTCAAGCGGACGCATCTGCTGCCGAGTCTGTCCGAGGCGTTCGACGAGGCGTTCCAGACCTTCGTGGTCCGGCTCGCCATGATGACGATGGCCCCGCCGGGCCGCAGGCCCGACGGCTTCGACTGGAAGCAGATCGTCGAGGACGGCCTCTTCGGCGCCGTCACCGGCATGTTCCACGGCGCCTTCGAATCCCTGACCAAGAACCTCGGCAAGGGCTTCCGCAACATCCTGGACGGCCCGAACGGCGCCCAGTTCAGCAAGACCAACACCAAGAACATCACCGACGACATCACCTCCAAGATCGACAAGCCGCCGCCGCGGTCCGCCGGCGACCGGTTCGTCCGGGCAACCGGCAGCGGAACCAACGAGTTCCTGGTGGCGGGTGGTTCGGAGGCCCTGGCCGAGATCGTCGTCACCGGCGTCCTGCACGGCAAGTGGGAAGGCAACCTGGACACGTTCGTCGGGGCGGGCGTCAGCTCCGTGGTCGGTTCGGCACTGTTCGGGGCGGCGGCGAAGTTCGGCGGCGCGTTCGGGTCCGGATTCGACTTCAGCAGCGTCAACGTCCTGCCGGTCACCGGTGAGGACGGCGCCTCGGCCGACGGGCGGAATACCGGGCGCGACGACGACCGCGCACCGGAGGCGGTGCCGACCACGTCCTCCACCGGTCCGACGCGCGAGGGCGCGACGGACCTCTCGACCTCGGTGACCACTCCCCGCGGCGTCGACGCCGGCCTCGGGGCCGGGTCCGACGGCGTGGGCGCGCTCGGCGCCATCGGCGGTGGCGGCACCGGTACGGTCCCCACCTCGTCCTCCGGCGGTACGCCCGCGACGTCCGGCAGCGGAACACCGCAGAGCGGCGGCAGCGGCCGGTCCGCTCCGCCTCCCGCCACCCATCGGCGGAGCGACGAGTCCGAGGGCGTACCGGAGAACCCGGCGGCCTCCGACACGGACGAGGACGCGCCTCGGGCGACGGACGACGGCGCGGACACGACCGCCCCGAGTACGGGGACGACCGGCCAGGGTGCCGGCTCCGCCCCTCGGTCCACCGACACCCGGGAATCCGCCTCCCGCGGCACGGACGAGGAGGCCCCGGCGACAAGCGAGGGGGCGGTATCGACGATCGATACGGCCGGCGCCGCATTCCTCCCGGCCTCGGCCACCGGCGCCCCGGTTCACCACGCCCCGGACGCCGGTGCGCCCGCCCACACGGTCTCGGCACAGGGGCGGACGCCCACGCAGGGACATCAGGTGAACGGCACGGGTTCGCCGCAGCGCGCGAGCAAGGGGACGCCGGACGCCACCGGTCCCGGTTCGGCGGACGGGTCCACACCCGAGTCCTCCACCGAGTCCGCGAGCCGGCCCGGGACTTCGTCCACGGCCACGCTCCTGCCGGGGGACGGCGGGGCCGATACGGCCGGGGGCACGGGAACCGATACGGATGGCGGTGCGAACGGGGGTACCGACGTCGACTCGGACGTCCGTCCTGGCGTCGCCCAGGACACGGGGGCCGGCGCGGCCACCGCTCCGCCGACGGCCGGTACCGGGGGCCGGGAGACGGCGCGGTCGGCCCCGCCCTCGGCGGAAACGTCCCGGACCGCGCGAGCCACGGAACGCCCCGGCACCGAAAAGGGCCGTTCCGCCGACGGCGCCCCGGACGCCTCCGCCCCCACTCCCCTCAGCACTCGGTCCGAGGGGAGCCCACCGACGACGCCCGGGCGGAACGCGGCGCCGGACACCGTGGCATCCCCGACGCCGACGACGTCCGCCGCCACGAACGCGCTGGAGGAACCGGCCCCGGCGATCCCCACGGTCACGACGTCCGTACCCGCGGAGCTCGATCCCGCGCCCCCCACGGCCACGAAGTCGGCCACAGCGGTACCCACGGCCACCACCCCGGTGCCGGCGGAACCCGACCCGGCAACCCCCGTAGCCACCACGTCCGGTGCGGAGAGGCGCGGTTGGGAAGCGGCGCGGTCCGTCGTACCGCCCGTCACCCGTAGCCACACCTGGACGGACCCGGTCTCCATGCCGAGGACCGCCGAGGGCAGACCCACCCGCTACACCGTCGACTCCTCCTTCGACGTACGCCGCTTCACGCACGACGGCGAGGCGGTCGTGGACCTGACCGTCGAGGTCGCCCTCGACGGCGCCGACACGGTCGGCGACACCGAACGCCGGGCTCTGTGGGAGCGGATGGCGGCCGGGGTGCGGCAGACGTTCAACGATCCCGGTCACCGGCTCGCCACCGGGGAGCGGCTGCACGTGACCGTCGTGCCCGCGGTCGCGGGCCGACAGCCGCATCTGGCGGTGGAGTTGACCGGCCCCGGTTCCAGCCTCCGCACCTCGCAGCACGTATGGCGGTCCGACGCCACCGCGCAGGACCTCGCCCACGAGATCGGCCACCAACTCGGCCTGCGCGACGAGAACCGGGACGCCACGGCGCCGCAGCGCCCCCAGGTCGACGGCAGCCTGATGGGCACCTATCAACGCCCGGTCACCGAGGACATCCCCGAGGAGCAGCAGGGCAGTTACGCCCAGGGCGGTCTGCGTCCCCGCCATCTCTCCCTGCTCAGCGCACTCGTCGGCGGCCCGGACGACACCGTCGGGTCCATGCCACCGCGCCCCCGGTCCGAGGGCGCCGACCCGCTCGCGCCGCTCGCCCCGTCTCCGTACGTCCGGAGTTACGGCAGTCGGCGCGACGGCAGCGTGGGCTTGGTGCAGGTGGAACCGCTGCCGCCGCGGATCGCCGAGGGCCTGCACCAGCATGTGATGAGCCTGCTGGGGATTCCGGCGGACCAGCAGGCCACGCACCCCGTTCGTGCGCAGCTGCGCCGTGAACTGGGAGGCGAGCAACTGGTGATCAACCTGCCCTATCTGCTCAGCAGCATGGGGCACCGGGTCACCGTGGACGTCGGAGGCAGGCGGCGGACCGTCGACGTACGGCTGTCCCTGCACGACCCCGTGTCCTCGCTCCGCCAGGGCACGCGTGACCCCTCGGACCCTGCCGTGAACGTCGAGCGGCGCGGGCTCGGTACCCAGGAGTCGGGCGACACCGAGTCGTCCGGCAACATCCGGACCCTGTCGGTGCCCTGGTCGGCGACGTTGCCGATCCCGGCCGCCGGGCCGGTGCGCGGGGTGGACTTCGGACCGTCCCTGACTCTGACACACAATCAGCTCTCGCTGTCGACGTCCGTCACCCAGACCGTGCAGACGACGACGGCACAGCGCAGCAACGAGTCTTCGCACGCC
The DNA here is from genome assembly GCF_026343115.1 of Streptomyces sp. NBC_00102. GTDB lineage: Bacteria > Actinomycetota > Actinomycetes > Streptomycetales > Streptomycetaceae > Streptomyces. The sequence goes on along the minus strand of NZ_JAPEMC010000002.1, from coordinate 563,045 downwards.
TTCGGTTACGGATCGAACTGGCAGGCGCGGGTCGACACGCCCCGTATGGCCCCGATGGACAACTGGGGCCCCGGCTCCGAGCTCGGGCCGGTCACGATCTGGTTCCCGGAGCATCTGAGCGTGGAGCGGCCGGCCGACGCCGAGCCGTTGCCGGAACCCGCCGACCTGGACGAACTGCCGCTGTGGGGCGTGGACAGCGTCAAGGAACCGCACCAACTCCTGGAGATGGTCAACGGCGAGTTCCGCGGCGACCTCGCCGGCCTCTCCGACTCGTCCGCGGAGGCGCTGCAAGCCTTCCTCTCCGAGCCGGTGCTGCGCGGCACGCTGCCCATGCAGCGGGCAGGCGGCATCTTCTCGCCACTACTGCTGGACTCGAGCGGGCGTGCGATCGGCATGCTGAAGGTGGAAACGGAGGTCACGCCGGGCAGGCCCACGCATCAGAGCCAGGACAGCAAGATCAACCTGGAGAGCCATCTCCTCAACACCGTCAAGATGGACGGGCAGGCCAAGGTCACCAACGGCGTGGGAGTGGACCTCGGAGTAGGCCCGGCGTTCACCGCCAGCCACGCCAAGGGGCACCCGGCCGCCGCGGGCAAGGTCGCGGGATCCGTCCTGGGCAAGGGCGGGGTCCGCTGGCAGACCAGCGACACCCTCGGCAGCGGGGGCAGCGCGACCATCTCGCACTCCCTGCGCAGCAGCCGCAGTCACCTGCTGACCCCCGCGAGCGTGCGGCACACCGTCACCCTCGTGCGCCCCGGCGGCGGGGAGACCGAGCGGAGATTCGGGCCCTGGGACGACGGCATGCAGTTGCGCGTGCTGAGCAGGTCCGACGCTGCGGGGAAGGTCCCCGAGGACGATGAACTCCGTTACCTGCCGACTGAGTTGGAACACCTCCGGAGCATCGGCACCACTGCGGCCCCGCTGGCCGTGGAGGGTCCGGAGCAGCTCTTCGCCCACGCCGAGGTCTGGTTGCGGGCGAACGGGTTCCTGCCCGCTTCCGCGACCACGACGAGCCGCACCGTGGTGCTGCCCGACGAGGCTCTGGTGCAGGCCCAGTTGAACAACCTGCGCCGGTTCGAGCAGGCCCGCTCGGACGTCGGGCTGCGGGCCGCCGTGGACGCGATGGTCGACGGCGGTCACGCCCTGTGGCTGGAGAAGCCCACCACGGGCGGCGGGACCCGCCGCATCCGGCTGAACCTGAGCGCCACCCGTGACACGACGCCGGGACCCGTCACCGCGACACCCGACACGACACCGGCACCGGCACCGGCACCGACACCGGCACCGGCACCGGCACCGGCCACCGAGACCCCCGACAGGGCACCGGCACCGGCGGCCCCGCGTCCGACGCGACACGTGCGCACACTGCCCGGCCTGCACCTCATCGGCCTGACATCCTTCGTCATGAGCGGCTCGGAGCAGCAGTCCTCCGGCTACGGCTGGACGGCCGGATTCGGGGGCAGCGTCAGCGGCCCCGTGAGTGCCCCCGGCAGCTCCGGCACCCTCGGCACAGCCGCCGACTACGCCTACACCAGCCAGATCTCCCACGCGGGCAACGTCGGTTCGGGGCTGAGCCAGGACCAGCAGTTCGTCGGCGTGAACCAGGGCGGCGAGGTCTTCGACATCCCGGCGCGGTTCACCCTCGACCTGCACGACGGTCCGGGTACCGAGCCCACCGTCCGCTTCGCCGAGCACACCGCCGCCACGCCGTACGTCGGACCGGGCGCCACCCCGCCCCCGGCCGGTCCGCCGCCGACGGCCGTCACCGGCAGCATCAGGGTCGCCGTACCGCACCACCGGACCCTCGCGGCGCTCCCGGACCCCGCCCCTCGCCCGCGGAACGGACAGATCCGGGAGGTGACGGAGGAGGACCGGAAGGCGCTCGCGACGACGGGCCCCGACGGCCGCCCGTCGGAGGGGATCGCCAAGCTTCCGGACGACGCGGTCCTGGACGTGTTCCGCGGCTCCGGCGACCTCCAGGAGGCGATACGTCAGATAGCCGCGGGCACCTATCCGGGTCACCCGCAGCCGGGTTGGGCGACCGGGCTGGGCACCGCCATCAGCGGCATGAGCCCGGAGGTCGTCAAGTCGGCGGCGTCACTGGTGGCGACGTCCGCGGCCGGACAGAGCGTAACCGATCCGACCACCCTCGCCGCCGAGGTACAACAGGCGGCCCTCTCGCCGGCGAACCTCACCGCGCGGGGGCACCAGATTTTCAAGGGCAGCTATGTGATCGAGGGAGTCACCCTGCCCGGCCTCGGCGCCGACCAAGAGTACTCCCTGGAGATCAGCGGGGTGCTGCGCAACCCCCGTCTGATGCTGAGCGCCACGCAGCAGGTGGAATCCGGCGTCTCCTCCTCCGACAGCGCGTCCCAGCAGAAGTCCGCCTCCGGCGCCCACCAGAGCGGGGTCGCGGTGACCGGCACCAGGGCACCCGCGGTGGCCGAGCCGACCGCCCCCTCCGCCGCGCCCCTGAAGCGGCCGGACACCTTCGGGCCGTCCGCGAAGTACCTCTACACCGCGAAGTCGGAGGACTCGGGGACCCTTTCCACCACGACCGCCGTGAACCGCAACCCGACCGAGAAGGCGGAGGGTCACCGTATCGGCGCCGACGCGTTGATCCTGGTCACCGTGCGCGGGGGTACCCGCAACGTGGTCGGCAACACCCTCGGTCTGGGCAGCGGGGAACCGGTGACCATCGCCGTGGAGCTGCCGGATGCCGTCCAGTTCCTGATGACAAACGATCAACTGGGTCGGCATCGGGAGTGGTTCACCGGCGTCGAGGGGCTGACCCCGCCGCAGCAGGCGCCGGAAGACCTTCCGCTGCCCGGCCGCTTCGCCCGTACGGGAGAGCTGGGCCTGGCGGGCGTCTTGTCCGTCACCCAGCTCGGGACCCCGCGCGGCAATCCGGAGGCCGCACGTGCCGACTCCGAGCCCGTGGACGCGGACACGACCGTGTCATCCCCCTCCGCCGTCCCCGAAGGCACGCCCCCACCGCCGGCCTCCACCACCTCCGAAGACACGGCCGCGGCCCCCGGCACTCCCGCCGATCCGGCAGACCCCGTTCCGGTGGAGCGCCGGAACCGGCTCTACGACGAGTTGATCGCGCTGGTCGAGTCGGAGGCCCCGGGCGTCACGCAGCCGGGGCACGCCGCCTACCTTCCCGGCGTGGCGTCCCGGATCGCCGACTACACCTCACCCACCGGACTGCGTGCCCTGCCCGGTCGTGGGCCGAGAGGCGTGCAGCGCTTCCACTTCCGCCATCTGGCGAAGGGCGGCGCCCGGCTGGTCGAGGTCACCCTGAACGCGAGACCGCGTGCCGACGCCGAGGAACGGCGCACCATTCGCGGGCGGAGAGCCGGTGCGGGCGGCGGCCTGGAGCAGTATCACGCGCACCAGCCCGCGGGAGTCGCCACCGGGACGACGAACACCACTCAGCACGGTCTCACCTTCAATCCCACCACGCGCTATCCCCAGCCCGGCAACGACACCCGTACCGACCGCAGCGGCCCGGTGCTGAGCGCCGCGACCACGCGCGCCCACGGCACGAAGGCCACCACCACCGCCGAGGACCGGTTCTGGCTGCGCACCGACAGTGCCGCCGACTTCGACCTGGAGTACGACTACGAGGCGGGCGTCCGCTCCGAGCTCGTCGCGGACTGGCCGCCGAACGTGCTGGGCGGCATGGTGCAGGGCTGGTTCCTGCCGTCTGCCGGCGCGCCGGAGGACGGCTCCGGGGTCGCCGGCTGGATCAGCCGTACGCTCAGCGGCCGTCCCAGCCGCTCGGCCGTCGTGCCTGCCCGCGTGACGCTCAGGTTCACCGGCAGCGAGGCCGCCGAGGGCCAGGAGGTGGACCCGCCGCTGCTGCCCGAGGTCTCGGAGACCGCGCCCGCCCTGAAGGGAAACCGCTTCGTCCCGACCGGGCCGGCCCCGGTCTTCGAGTTCAACGCCTGGCCGGAACTGACCAGCGCGTTGAACAGCGTCGCGCCCGGCCAGAATCGCGGCTGGCGTTCCCTGGACACCTCCACGTCCGCGGAGAGCACCGCCGTCCGCATCGGCGAGCTGATCCAGGCGGGCGAGATCGGTCTGGACCATCCGCGCACCGCGGCCGGGCTGACCGAGAGCATGCCCGGCGCCTATCCGTTCGAGTCGGCGCCCGATACCCCGCCGTCCCTGTCCGTCACCCTGCACAACCCGCGCCGGGTCACCGAGGCGTCGGACGTGACCCTGGACCGGCTCGGTTTCAGCAGCACCGTGGGCGGCTCGTCGTCCAACGGTGGCGTGACCGGCGGAATCAGCTTCCAAGGCATCTACAGCCACGACAACGCCAACCAGGCGTCCGGTGGTGCCACCATCCCGGTCCTGGCCCGTCAGCCCCGGACGACGGGCGGCACGGCCGGTACGTCCGGGGGGCGACGCGAATGGCTCAAGACCGGAGGGACGTCGGCCCCCAAGGACGGCTCGCACGGCACCCGCCCCCATGAGGCGCTGGTCGACACCCACGTGACCGTACGAGGGCCGGAGGGAACCCGGCATGTCACCGGCACCGCCACCGTGCGCGTCGCGGAGCGGGACGTACTCGGTCACGGCATCACTCCGCCTCGTACCCATCCGCAGGTGTACGACCTGGCGTCCATGGTGCGGGCGGGCGCGGACCTGTCGGTGTCGACCGCCGGGGCCGCCGCGGACCTGAGGGACTGGCGGACGCATCCGCTGGACTCCCTGCCCGATCTCCTGGCGTCCCAGATCGACCCCGCCGACCCAGAGGCCCAACTGTGGCTCGCGGTCGGCACCGACCCGGCGACCGGGGACGGGACTCCCGCCCGGCCCGATCCGCAGGAGCTGGGGCGCGCCCTGTTCGCCGCCTCGCAGACGGCGGCGACGGCCGGGAAACCGGTCGAGTTGGTCGTACGGTACGAGGACGGCACCCTCGGGCTCTGGAACTTCGACTCCGAAGGTCAGCCCTCGGGACTCGACCCGGACGCGCTGGCAGCGTGGCAGCGGTTCGACACGGAGGCTTCGGACCTCACCAGGGCTGCGCGGGAGGAACAGGAGAGCCGCCAGCAGGAGTTCGCGCTCCGGGAAGCCCTGGAACAGCAGGGAGCCGTTCTTGCCGACGCGCTCCGGGAGGTGGACCTCGCGCTCGCGGAGACGCGGCCCGTTCCCGCCGGGACCGGGCCCGCCGATGCCGGGCCCGTCACGCGCCCCCGGATGCGGCTGGACCGTACCCCCCGCTTCACCGTCCCCTCCCGTTTCGACGTCCGCCGCATCCGGCACGACGACGAGACGGTCACCGACCTCACCATCACCGTCGCCTTCAACGGCGGTAACAGTGGGACGGCTTGGAGCAAGCTCCGCCAAGGAGTCGAGGACTACTACAACGCTCCCGGCCACCGCCTGCCCAACGGCGACCTCCTTCACATCACCGTCGAACCCGCCCCACCCGGCACCACAGCCCACCTGACCGTCGACCTCGTCGACCACGACACGGTCATGGACCAGCAACACTGGCACCACGACGCCAACCCCATCGACTACGCCCACGAGCTCGGCCACCAACTCGGCCTGCGCGACGAATACCAGGACGACACCGCCCCCCACCGCCCCGACATCAAAGGCAGCCTCCTCGGCAACTACCACCAACCCTCACCCGACGCACTCCCCCCAGCCCAACTACGCGACCGTCACCTGGAACTCCTCGCCACCCTCATCGGCGACACCGACATCCAGCAGAGCAACGGCAACTGGGCCGAGTCACGGGCCAACACCACGCCCGCCGCGCGTAGTCACACCTGGGTCGACCCCGTCTCCGAACCCCTCGGTCCGGAAGACGACAACACCGGCCCACGGGACACCGACGCCGTCGCTGCCCGCATGCTCCCGATACCACCCGGCCTCCGCCGACAAAGCTCCGACTCCGACTCGGACGCAGCCGACTCCGACGACACCGACTGGGACGCACCCGCCCCGACCCCGGCCGGCCCGTCCACGGCACCACGCTTCACGTGGGTGCAGCCCCCTGGCTCCGCGCCGAGTCCCGCGCAGTCACCGCCCTCGCCCGAACCCACGCAGGACGACGAGGCAGAGCAGAGCACACCGTTCGACGCATCGACCCTGGTCACCTACGTTCTTCCGGACAGCCTCCCCGAGGGCCCGTTCAACGCACAGGCCCTGTGGTCACTGGCACCCCCGATGGAATCCTTCGCCGTGGTCACCGACACCAGGCAGGGCCTGACGGTGCCGCTCACATATCCGGACAACCGTGTATCAGCTGAGTGGGACGACCCCCAGTACGGCATCGACGTCTTCAACGCCGTGATGGAACCGGCCGACAAATACCTCGACCTCGTCATCGAACGGGCCGAGCGGATACGGGCGGACGAAAACGCGGACAGCCGCGAACGGGGCATCGCAGAAAGGCTGTTGAAGGCCAACGCGCTGCTCAAGGACGACGGCTGGCGACCCGAGTACCGCAGCGAATTCCTCCGCGTACAGATGCTCCTGACAGAGCACGGCCTGCTCGACGGTCTCCCCCGCGAGCTCGTCAGCAACCCCGACTGGCAGCGGCAGAACGACGTGCAGGACCCCGAAGACACACCGTGGGCCCTGGTCGAACCCACCGACATGACCGGCCCGGTCGGCGGTTCACTCCGCGGCACTGACGGTGTGTCCGCCCAGTTCCACACCTGGCTGAACGACAACGGCGGAGACAGCGCCTGGCTGTCCGCCTGGGCCGAAGAGCAAGCGGGCGGATCGATCAACACCGAACCCCAACGGTTCAAAGTGCTCATCAGTCACTTCCGCCCGCCCAAAACGGACGGCGGCTACTACACGGCCGGCCTGAGCAGCAACCTCCGCCACGACACCTGGCAGTTGGGATCCCAGGAATACCCGGTCACGCGATTCGACCGGACATCCCTGGACGATCCGGCCGTCTACCTGCGCAGCATGATCGCCCAGCACGTCTTCACCTACGAAGTGCTCACCCGGGTGAAAATGCCCAACGTCGATCCCACCGCAGGAGTCGTCCAGCTCATCCGCCTCGAAAAGCGGAGCCTGCTGGAAGACCAGAACGGCGGACCCATGACCGCCGGGGACAACGTGCAGATGACACGCGGCCCCGCCGAGTCCTACAGCCTCCTCACGCCCTACAAGGACCCCACCGACGAAAGCAGCCACACCCTCGGACCATTCTGGGTCACCTCACAGAAGATCCCGCTGCACCACGTATTCGGCACCTACCTCCAAAGCCGCGCCAACACGGTCCCCGACCGCTCACTCCTCCTGGGCGAAGGAGAAAACGAATTCCTCGCACTCGGCGACGGCGCACCCATCACCTACCACGGCACCGACACCCCACCCGTCCTGCCCACCGCACCCACCCCACCCCAGACCGTCTCCGCCCGAGCCCCCCAGCCCGGAATGCGAACGGCCCGACAGTCACCACCACAGGTGGCTGCGGCAGCCCCGATCGAGGAGCTGCCGAGCGAAAGGGAGATCGCGGCGCGGGCGCGCCTGCGCGCTGCGGAGTCGGCCCTGGAAGCCGCCGGCGTGCACGCCGACGACCTCCAGCAAAGAATCAGCCTTGCCGACGGCCCACAGGAAGAGGCCGCTCTGCGAGAAGAATTGCAGCGGCATACGACTGTCCTTGCCGACGCCCTCCGGGAGGTCGATCTCGCGCTCGCGGAAGCAGGGCCCGCTCCGGTCGGGACCGGACCCGTCCCGCGCCCCCGGATGCGCCTGGACCGCACCCCCCGCTTCACTGTCCCCTCCCGTTTCGACGTCCGCCGCATCCGGCACAACGACGAGACGGTCACCGACCTCACGATCACCGTCGCCTTCAACGGGGCCAACAACAACGCGGCCTGGAACAAACTCCACCAGGGAGTCGACGAGTACTACAACACCCCCGGCCACCGCCTGCCCAACGGCGACCTCCTTCACATCACCGTCGAACCCGCCCCACCCGGCACCACAGCCCACCTGACCGTCGACCTCGTCGACCACGACACGGTCATGGACCAGCAACACTGGCACCACGACGCCAACCCCATCGACTACGCCCACGAACTCGGCCACCAACTCGGCCTCCGCGACGAATACCAGGACGACACCACCCCCCACCGCCCCGACATCAAAGGCAGCCTCCTCGGCAACTACCACCAACCCTCCCCCGACGCACTCCCCCAAGCCCACCTACGCCAACGCCACCTCCAACTCCTCGCCACCCTCATCGGCGACACCAACACCCAGCACAGCAAAGGCAACTGGAAGCAAGCCCGCAACGCCAGCACCGCATCCGCCCGCAACCACACCTGGATCGACCCCGTCTCCCAACCCCTCGGGCCCGAGAGCGACGACAACAACGAACAAGACACCGACGCCGTCGCTGCCCGCATGCTCCCGATACCACCCGGCCTCCGCCGACAAAGCTCCGACTCCGACTCGGACGCAGCCGACTCCGACGACACCGACTGGGACGCACCCGCCCCGACCCCGGCCGGCCCGTCCACGGCACCACGCTCCACGTGGGTGCAGCCCCCCGTCTCCGCGCCAAGTCCCGCGCAGTCACCGCCCTCGCCCGAACCCACGCAGGACGACGAGGCAGAGCAGAACGCACCGTTCGACGCATCGTCCCTCGTCACGTACGTCCTTCCGGACAGCCTCCCCGAGGGGCCGTTCAACGCACAGACCCTGTGGTCCCTGGCACCCCCGATGGAATCCTTCGCCGTGGTCACCGACACCAGACGGGGTCTGACGGTGCCGCTCAGGTACCCGGAGCACTATCCGGCAGCAGCCGAGTGGAGCGACTCCTGGGAAGGCTTCGCCGCCTTCGACGCCGTGATGGAACCGGCCGACAAGTACCTCGACCTCGTCATCGAACGGGCCGAGCGCATACAGGCGGACGAGAACGCGCCCGGGAGCGAACGGGACTCAGCAGAAAGGCTGTTGAAGACCAACACCCTCCTCAAGGACGACGGCTGGCGACCCGAGTACCGAGTTGAGTTCCTCCGCGTGCAGATGCTCCTGACAGAACACGGTCTGCTCGACGGTCTCCCTCGCGAACTCGTCAGCAACCCCGACTGGCAGCGGCAGAACGACGTCCAGGACCCCGAAGACACACCATGGGCCCTGGTCAATCCCACCGACACGTCCGGCCCCATCGGCGGTTCACTCCGCGGCGCGAACGGTGTGTCCGCCCAGTTCCACACCTGGCTGAACGAAAACGGCGGAGACAGCGCCTGGCTGACCGCCTGGGCCGACGAACAAGCGGGCGGATCGATCAACACCGAACCCCAACGGTTCAAGGTGATGATCAGCCACTTCCGCCCACCGAAGCCGGGCGGTGGGTACTACATGGCCGGCTTGGACAGGGACTTGCGACACGACGCTTTGGAGTTGGACGGCCGAGAATATCCCGTCACGCGCTTCGACCGGGACTACCTGGGAGATCACGCGGTCTACCTGCGCAGCATGATCGCCCAGCACGTCTTCACCTATGAAGTGCTGACCCGGGTGAAAATGCCCAACGTCGATCCCACCGCAGGAGTCGTCCAGCTCATCCGCCTCGAAAAGCGGAGCCTGCTGGAAGACCAGAACGGCGGACCCATGACCGTCGGGGACAACGTGCAGATGACACGCGGCCCCGCCGAGTCGTACAGCCTCCTCACGCCCTACAAGGACCCCACCGACGAAAGCAGCCACACCCTCGGACCATTCTGGGTCACCTCACAGAAGGTGCCGCTGCACCACGTATTCGGCACCTACCTCCAAAGCCGCGCCAACACGGTCCCCGACCGCTCACTCCTCCTGGGCGAAGGAGAAAACGAATTCCTCGCACTCGGCGACGGCGCACCCATCACCTACCACGGCACCGACACCCCACCCGTCCTGCCCACCGCACCCACCCCACCCCAGACCGTCTCCGCCCGAGCCCCCCAGCCCGGTCGGGTGCCGGGCGAACAGTCACCTCTGCGGGAGACCGCGGCAGCCCCGATCGACGAGCCGCCGAGCATCGACACGCCGCTGACCGAGAAGGAGATCGCCGCCCGGGCCCGCCTGCACGCCGCCGAGTCGACCCTTGAGACCGCTGGACTACACGCCGACGACCTCCAGCACAGGATCGACACCACCACCGATCCACAGGAAGAGGCCTCCCTGAGAGCGGAATGGGAGAGACATACGACAGTCCTCACCAACGCCCTCCACGAAGTCGATCTCGCGCTCGCGAAAGCCGGGCCCGCTCCGGCCGGGACCGGACCCGTCACGCGCCCCCGGATGCGGCTGGACCGCACCCCCCGCTTCACCGTCCCCTCCCGCTTCGACGTCCGCCGCATCCGGCACGACGACGAAACGGTCACCGACCTCACCATCACCGTCGCCTTCAACGGGGCCAACAACAACGCGGCCTGGAACAAACTCCGCCAGGGAGTCGAGGAGTACTACAACGCTCCCGGCCACCGCCTCCCCAACGGCGACCTCCTCCACATCACCGTCGAACCAGCCCCACCCGGCACCACAGCCCACCTGACCGTCGACCTCGTCGACCCAGACACGGTCATGGACCAGCAACACTGGCACCACGACGCCAACCCCATCGACTACGCCCACGAACTCGGCCACCAACTCGGCCTGCGCGACGAATACCAGGACGACACCGCCCCCCACCGCCCCGACATCAAAGGCAGCCTCCTCGGCAACTACCACCAACCCTCACCCGACGCACTCCCCCAAGGCCAACTACGCGACCGCCACCTCCAACTCCTCGCCACCCTCATCGGCGACACCGACATCCAGCACAGCAACGGCAACTGGAAGCAAGCCCGCAACGCCAGCACCGCATCCGCCCGCAACCACACCTGGATCGACCCCGTCTCCCAACCCCTCGGGCCCGAGAGCGACGACAACACCACACAACGGGACGCCGACGCCGTCGCCCCCCGCATGCTCCCGATACCACCCGGCCTCCGCCGACAAAACTCCGACTCCGACTCGGACGCAGCCGACTCCGACGACACCGACTGGGACGCACCCGCCCCGACCCCGGCCGGCCCGTCCACGGCACCACGCTCCACGTGGGTGCAGACCCCCGTCTCCGCGCCGAGTCCCGCGCAGTCACCGCCCTCGCCCGAACCCACGCAGGACGACGAGGCAGAGCAGAGCACACCGTTCGACGCATCGTCCCTGGTCACCTACGTTCTTCCGGACAGCCTCCCCGAGGGCCCGTTCAACGCACAGACCCTGTGGTCACTGGCACCCCCGATGGAATCCTTCGCCGTGGTCACCGACACCCGACGAGGCCTGACGGTGCCGCTCAAGTACCTGGACGACCGCCCGGCAGCCGAATGGAGCGACCCCTGGGACGGCAACGTCGTCTTCAACGCCGTCATGGAACCGGCCGACAAGTACCTCGACCTGGTCATCGAACGGGCCGAGCAGATACAGGCGGACGAGCACGCGGACAGAAGCGAACGGGACTCCGCAGAGCGCTTGTTGAAGGCCAACACATTGCTCAAGGACGACAACTGGCGACCTGAGTACCGCATTGAGTTCCTCCGCATGCAGATGCTCCTGGGAGAGCACGGCCTGCTCGACCGTCTCCCCCGCGAACTCGTCAGCAACCCCGACTGGCAGCGACAGTTGGGCGTGCAGGACCCCGAAGACACACCCTGGGCCTTGGTCGATCCCGCCGACATGACCGGCCCCATCGGCGGTTCACTCCGCGGCACTGACGGAGTGTCCGCCGAGTTCCACACCTGGCTGAACGACAACGGCGGAGACAGCGGCTGGCTGAACGTCTGGGCCGACGAACAGGCAGGCGGATCGATCAACACCGAACCCCAACGGTTCAAGGTGATGATCAGCCACTTCCGTCCGCCCACAACAGACGGCGGCTATTACACAGCCGGTCTGAGCGGCAACCTGCGTCACGACACCTGGGAGTCAAACGGCCAGGAATACCCGGTCACACGATTCGACCTGACGTCCCTGGACGATCCCGCCGTCTACCTGCGCAGCATGATCGCTCAGCACGTCTTCACCTACGAGGTGCTGACTCGGGTGAAGATGCCCAACGTCGACGTCACCAGAGGAGTCGTCCAGCTCATCCGTCTGGAGAAGCGCAGCCTGCTGGAAGACCAGAACTACGGCCCCATGACCGTCGGGGAAAACGTGCAGATGACACGCGGCCCCGCCGAGTCCTACAGCCTCCTCACGCCCTACAAGGACCCCACCGACGAGAGCAGTCACACGCTCGGACCGTTCTGGGTGACATCACAGGAGGTGCCGCTGCACCATGTGTTCGGCACATACCTCCAAAGCCGCGCCGACACGGTTCCCGACCGCTCACTCCTCCTGGGCGAAGGAGAGAACGAGTTCCTCGCACTGGGCGAAGGCGCACCCATCACCTACCACGCCACGAACACACCGCCCGTCCTGCCCGTCACGCCCACCCCGCCCCAGACGGTCTCCGCCCAGGCACCCCGGCCCGGAATGCGAACGGCCCGACAGTCACCACCACAGGTGGCTGCGGCAGCCCCGATCGAGGAACTGCTGAGCGAAAGGGAGATCGCGGCCCGGGCACGCCTGCACGCCGCGGAGTCCACCCTGGAAGCCGCCGGCCTGCACGCCGACGACCTGCAACAAAGGATCAGCGACAGCCCACAAGAAGAGGCCGCTCTGCGAGCGGAGTTGGAGAGGCATAGAACTGTCCTCGCCGACGCCCTTCTGGAAGTCGACCTCGCGCTCGCAGAAACACGACCCGAGACCGGTCCAGTCCCGCGCCCCCGGATGCGCCTGGACCAAACCCCGCGCTTCACCGTCCCCTCCCGCTTCGACGTCCGCCGCATCCGGCACGACGACGAAACGGTCACCGACCTCACCATCACCGTCGCCTTCAACGGCGGCAACAACGCCACGGCCTGGAACAAACTCCACCAGGGAGTCGACGAGTACTACAACACCCCCGGCCACCGCCTGCCCAACGGCGACCTCCTTCACATCACCGCCCAACCCGCCCCACCCGGCACCACACCCCACCTCACCGTCAACCTCGTCGACCAGGACAACGTCATGGACCAGAACAACTGGCACCACGACGCCAACCCCATCGACTACGCCCACGAACTCGGCCACCAACTCGGCCTCCGCGACGAATACCAGGACGACACCGCCCCCCACCGCCCCGACATCAAGGGCAGCCTCCTCGGCAACTACCACCAACCCTCACCCGACGCACTCCCCCACGCCCAACTACGCGAACGCCACCTCCAACTCCTCGCCACCCTCATCGGCGACACCGACATCCAGAACAGCAACGGCAACTGGGCGGAGTCACGGGCCAATGCCAAGCACGCCGCGCGTAGTCACACCTGGATCGACCCCGTCTCCCAACCCCTCGGACCGGAAGACGACAACACCAACCACTCGAACACCGACGCCGACGCCGTCGCCGTCGCCGTCGCCGCCCGCATGCTCCCCATCCCACGCGGCCTCCGACAGGACTCCGACGACTCAGACGCCGAAGCCTCCGACGACACCGACTGGGACGCACCCGCCCCGACCGTGACCACGTCACTGCACACAACGGCGTTCCCTCCGCCCGCTGCCACGCCGACACCGGTCTACGCGGCGCCGACGCCGGCGCAACCCGACGACCAGGCGGCCCCCGGGGGCGGCCAGGACGGCCAGGGCAGTCCGCGGAGCGCGTCTCCGCCGGCACCGACCACGCTCTCGCCCGACGCCCTGCCGACAGGTCCCTTCACCACGGCGACGCTCTGGTCGAACGCTCCGGCGTTGCCCGACTTCAGCGTGATCACCCTGGGGCACGGCAAGACCTATCCCATGGTCTATCCGGGCGACCGGTCGATCTCCCAGTGGACAGACCCGTACGAGGGTGTGAACGCCTACGACCAGGACCTGGTGACGAGCGCTCAGTACCTGTCACTCATAGCTCAGCGGGCCGAGGACGTCGTCGCCGACGCGAACGCCTCCGGAGTCGAGAAGAAGGCCGCGGAGCGGCTGCTGGAGACGAACTCCCTACTGGAGGCGGACGGGTGGCTTCCGGAGTACCGCAGCGAGTTCCTGCGGATGCAGATGCTGCTCGGCGAAGGCGACCTGTTGGACAGCTTGCCGGCGCGGCTGGAGTCGGACGCCGGCCCGGTGTGGGCGCTGACCGACCCCACCGACGGCGCCCCATCGGCGCAGCGCCCGGTGGGCGGATCCCTGCGCGGTGAGCACGGCGTGTCCTCCCGTTTCCACGCCTGGGTGAACGACAACGGCGGGGACAGCGACTGGCTGGCCGATTGGTCCCTGGGACAGTCCGGTGGTTCCATCCATTCCAGCTCGCAGTACTTCAAGGTGATGGTCAGTCATTTCCGTCCTCCGCGGGAGGAAGAGGGCTATCACATGTCCCGGCTCGACGAGCAGAGCAGCCTCGTGCGCAGCGACCGCTGGCAGGACGAACACGGGAGGGACTTCCCGGTGACCGCCTTCTCCCCCACGTACGTCCGCAGTATGGCGGCTCAACACGCCTTCACCTACGAGATGTTGCGCCGGGTGCAGATCCCGAACGTCGACGCCGCGCGGGGGGTGGTACAGCTCATCCGTCTGGAGGAGCGAAGCCTGCTCGGCCAGTACAACGAGAACATGCCTCCGGTGGGCGGCCAGATCCGGATGAAGCGGGGTCCGGCGGAGTCGTACAGCCTCTTGGAGCCGTACAAGGACCCTGCGGACACCGACAGTCACATGCTCGGCCCCTTCTGGGTGACCTCCCAAGAGGTGCCCCTGCACCGCGTTTTCGGCACCTACCTCCAGAGCCGGGCTGTCCCCAAGGAGGAGAAGTGGTCGGAGCACACGCTCTTCCTGCGTGAGGACGAAAACGAGTTCCTCGCTCTGGGCGAAGGCGTGTCCATCGTCTACCACGGCACGAACACGCCGCCCGTCCTGCCCGTAACGCCCGCCCCGCCCCGAGCCGTCTCCGCCCGAGCACCCCTCCCCGGCCAGGAGTCTGGCGGACAGCGGCAGTCGGCGGCTTCGGGGAGCTCCGGCCGGGGCTCCTCGTCGCGCGGGCGGACCACCCTGGACGAGCGGATCCGCACCGCGCAACGCCTCAGCCGAGCGGCCGAGGCGGAGTCCGCCCACATCAGGCGCAACCGTCCCGCCGAGCGCCAGGGTGTGTGGCCGGACGAGATCCGTGCTCGCGATGCCCGGCGGACCCTCGAACAGCTGCGGAAGGACAAGGGGTCGACCGGCACCGAACCGCCCGGCACCGAACCGCCCGGCACCGAACCGGCCAGTACCCATCCGGCCAGTACCGAACCGGCCAGTACCGGATCAGCCGGGGACGGATCCCAGCAGAGCGACCTCGCCAGGGCCGCCCGTGCACGCAGGTACGCCGCTGAGAAGGCGCTGGAGGAGGCGGGCCGACGTGCCGACGAGCTGCGGGAGTTGCTCGACGCCGCTCGCGAGCGGCAGCTCCTGTCGGCCCGCGCTCAGCGGGGGGCCGCCGAGCGCCTGGCGGGACTCGCGGCCGATGTGGACAACTTGCGGGGCGCCGCGCAGATCGACATGCCCACGGGATCGCTCGCGCGTACGCCGTCCCAGTGGCCTGACCCGAGCTCCTGGCCGAACCCGGCAAGAGGGCTTGGCGACAACGACGTTCGAGGCGAGGGCCGCGCCGTCCCGTCGTCTCCCGAGGAGTCGTTCTCGGCGACCTTGCTGCGCGCGTTGAGCCGGTCGTCCGCCCCCGCGCAGGACGGCGGGGGTCGCGAAGCCCTCAACTTCTGGTTGTCCGAACGTATTTCGGCCCTGGAAACGGAGGGCGGCGTGCCCGTCCCGGGGCTGCCCTCCGGTGACGACACGGCCGACCTCGACGAGATCAACGCCCTCGGTGTCACACTCGGACCGGGCCAGCTTGCCGAGGCGAGCATGCTGGGCGGCCGGATAACCTTGTCCGCAGCGCAGTTGGACATCGGGCAACGGATCGGACTGCTCGTCAGCCGGGCCGGCCCCGGGTCCTACCCTGAGGCCATGGCGTCCCTGGCAGCGACGGTCTCCGGCCGGAACGTCGTGATCGTCGACCAGGACGGCATCGAGCACAGCCAGGGAACCGGAACCGGTGAGCCGGTCCGAATCGTCTTCGACGGGGTGCGCTACACGACGCCCCCGCAACTTGTGCGAGAGACCTGAGGCATGGCCCGCACCTCTCCCAGCACCACACGGGAACCGATGGAACCCGCCCCACAGCCGCTTCGCCAGGAGGACGTCTTGACCACCGCACCGCACGCCGCCGGGTCCTCTCAGGGTTCCGAGGACGAGACAGCCGCTGCCGCCGCCCCGGACGGGACCGCGGAGCAGACCACCTCGACGGCGGGGCCGTCTGCCTCCGCGGTCCCCACCCTCGGCGTCGACCCGGATGCTGAGCCGGCCGACCGATCCGCCGGTGGTACAAGTCCGGAGGCTGAGCCGGAAGGGCGCGGGACGACGGCCGCGGCGGCAGCCGCGGTCACGGAGCCGAGAGCAGAGCCGGCCCCCGGTTCCGCGAGCGGCCCCCCCGAGCCCGAGGCCGCCGCCGAGCCGGACACCGTGACGCCCTCCTCGTCCGCCACCGCCGCACAAGCCGAGAGCGCTTCCGCGGCCACGGGGGCCGAAGGCGGGTCGGCCCCCGTCACGGCCGAGGGCACGTCCGACTCGGTCGCCGCACGGGCGGGGCAGCCCGGCCGGCCGCCGCGCACCATCCTCGCCGCCGCCGCGATAGCGGGCGCGCTGCTGGTGTCCGTCCCCTTCCTGATCAACGCGCGGAACGACAACAACGACGGAATCAGGACGGCCGGTTCCAGCGACGCCGCCGCGGACACCGTCCTGACGGATGCCGCCGGGGACACCCCGGGCGCCTTCGATTCGGCCGCGCCCGTGGCGGGCAAGCGCAAGTCGGGCTCCCCCGAGGCGAACGCGCCGCGCGGCAAGCAGCCGGACCCTGGGAAGTCCGACGCGTCCGGAGGCTCGTCCGGCTCAGGCGGCAGCGCATCGACGAAGGGCGACTCCGGCTCGGGCGGGACCTCCTCGAACAGCGACGGCAAGACGAAGGGCGGTACCTCGTCGAGCTCGTCCAAGACCTCGTCCGATTCGTCCTCGTCGGCCTCCGGCGGTGGCGGAACGTCGAAGTCCACCACCGTCACCACCACGCCGGCCAAGACGACCACGCCGGTCGCGGCGGGCGTGACGGTCTACAGCCATGCCAGCGGCCGGTGCATCGACATCGTGGGCGACGCCGGCAAGGACGGCGCCCCTTTGGAGATCCATGACTGCAACGGGAAGAACTGGCAGAAGTGGGACTTCCGGTCCGACGGGACCGTGCGTTCCATGGGACTGTGCATGGACATCGCGTGGGCGTCGACGGACGACGGCGCCCAGATCCAGCTGGCCAAGTGCAACGGTGGCTGGGCCCAGAAGTTCAAAGTCAACACGTCGTACGACCTCGTCAACACGCAGATCGGCAAGTGCGTCGACGTCAAGGACACCGCGACCGCCAACGGCACCCGGCTACAGCTGTGGACCTGCAACGGCCATCAGAACCAGAAGTGGAGCAAGCGCTGACGGCGTGAGGATCAGGCGGGTCCTGGACACGACCGGCGGCGACCAGGACCACGCACGCGTCAGTACGGCCCCGAACCGGACCGCCGGACCGCTCGAAGACCCACCCCGGTTCTCCGCGATCCCCGAAATCGCGCAGAGGGTCAGTCAAATCCGTCCGACACACCATGGAGAGCTGCACCTACGACGAAGCCGGCGACCCGGGGCGACTACGTCCTCCCACCGGGCGCAGCCACACCCGCCCACCCCTTCGGGTCGCGCCCCGGCCCGAACGTCGGTGCGGCGTAGCCCACTTCGCCCGCGCCTCGCGCTCAGGAGGCCGGGGGGACCGGCGGGACCAGTTCCGGCATGTCCTGTTCGTCGAGGACCACCAGCTGGGCCTCGACCGGGGAGGTCAGCTCGGTGATCCGCATGGCCTGCCGCTCGGTCATGGCCTGGAAGACCTGCCGGGCGGTGCGGCCGTTGCCGAAGCGGGCGTCGCGCGGCACGGCGTCGAAGTACCGGCCGAGCGCTCCGCGGACACCGTCGCTCAGCTCGTAACGGTGGCGCTGCGCGTGGTGCTCGACGATGCGGACCAGCTCGGTGGAGCTGTAGTCGGCGAAGACCAGGCTGCGGGTGAAGCGGGAGGCGAGCCCCGGGTTGGAGGAGACGAAGCGCTCCATGTCGCCGGGGTAGCCGGCGGCGATGACGACGACCTCGTCGCGGTGGTCCTCCATCAGCTTGACCAGGGTGGCCACCGCCTCCAGGCCGAAGTCGTTGGAGACCCCGGCCGGGACCAGCGCGTACGCCTCGTCGATGAAGAGGACGCCGCCGCGGGCCCGGTTGAAGGACTCGGTGGTCTTCGGGCCGGTGTGACCCACGTACTCGCCGACCAGGGCGCTGCGGTCGACCTCCACCAGGTGCCCGCGCTCCAGCAGGCCGAGGGCCTTCAGCAGCCTGCCGTAGAGGCGGGCCACGGTGGTCTTGCCGGTGCCGGGGTTCCCCGCGAAGACCAGGTGGCGGCTGAGCGGCGGCGCGGGGAGCCCGGCCTGCTGGCGCAGCCGTACGGTCTGCATCAGCTTGACCATGCCGCCGACGTTCTGTTTGACCCCGTCGAGCCCGACCAGTTCGTCCAGTTCGGCGAGCAACTCCTCCAGGGTCTCCGGCTCCGGTTCGGGCTCGCCGAGTTCGGAGAGGTCGGACAGGGAGGCGAAGCCACCCCCGGCCGCTGCGGTGCCCCCCGGGGCGGTACGGGCGCCGCCCGCGGGACCCGTACCCCCCGCGGCCCCGTCCGGGGCGGCGGGCTTCCTGGGCGGGGCGCCGGGCGCGGGTCCGGCGGCGGTGACTCCCGGCAGGAGCGGGTTCTTGACCCGGATCGAGACGCAGTCCTCGAAGACGGGGGCGGCCTCGTCGGCCAGGGCGACGTCCTGGCCGCAGTCGAGGACCCGGCAGCCGGTGAACCGGGGGTCGGCGTTGGCTCCGACGTGCAGGGCCGGGAAGGTGCCGCCGGTCAGGTCGCAGTACTCGAACGCACCGCCCGCGCCGGGCCCGAACAGGATGCCGTTCTTCGCGGCCCGGTCGATCCGCAGGCCGCTCACCGCGGGCTCGGCGCCGGTCGAGACGACCATCCCGCTGCCGCCGGGGGCCTCGATGGTGCATCCCTCCATGGACAGCCGGGCCCCGGCGCCGAGAACCACACCGGCGCTGCCGGTCGATCCGATCCGTACGCCCTCCAGGGTGGTACGGGCGCGCGGTCCGAGTTCCACGCCCGCCTTGCTCGGGCCGCTCACGGTGGTGCCCCGTACCGATGCCTCGGCGGTGGAGCGCAACCGCAGCCCGGTCTCGCCCCGCTCGATGCGGCCGCCGGTAAGCGTGAGGCGGGCCCGGCCGTCGGTGTGCACCCCGGCCACGGCCACGTCCGAGAGCGTGGTGTCCGCCAGTTCGGCGTGGGCTTCGTCGGTGACGGTCAGCCCGTGCTCCCCGCTGACGTCGATCCGGCAGCCGCTCAGGGAGGTCCTGGCCAGCTCGGAGACGCGTACGGCGGCCGCTCCGCTGCGCCCGATCAGGGTGTCCACGGCCAGGGCCACGGCCTCGCCGGTCACCAGGATGCCGTGGCCGGCCGAGTCCAGGAGCCAGCAGCCGTGGACCGTGAGCTGGGCCGCGCCCCCCACGGCCAGCGCGTCGGTCCCGGCCCCGGAGAGGCGGCAGTCGGCCAGGCCCACGGTGGCCGAGCCGCCGGCCTGGACGGCGGCCCTGGCGGGACCGCTGATCCGGCAGTCTTCCAGGAGGCCCTCGGCCTCGTCCTCGATGAGCAGGCCGTGGCGGCCGGGGCCGCTGAGGCGGGTGTCGCGCAGCAGTACCCGGGAGGAGCCGCGGGCGCGCAGCGAAGAGCCTGCGGTACCGCTGACGCGCAGCCGCTCGGCGAGCAGCACGGCACTCCCGCCGAGGGCCACTCCGAGCCCGTCGACGGTGTCGATGGCGGTGTCCACCAGCCGGGCGCGGGCGTCGCCTTCGAGGTGGACGGCGGCGTGCCGGGCGTCGTGCAGCCTGCTGCCGCGCACCAGCAGCACCCCGCCGTCGACCGGGTCGCGCAGCGCCCGGGCCAGGGTGTCGGCGAAGGTGAGGGCGGAGTTCGCGGCGGCCCCGGTGCCGTCCCGGGAGCCGAGCACGTCGATCCGGCCCCTGCCCAGGTCGCACTCGTCGAGGGTCAGCCCGGCCGCGTCGGCGACCCGGACGGCGGGCTCGGCGGGATCGCTGCCGCGCAGTTCGAGCCCGTACACCTCGCAACCGGGGGCGGTGACGTCGAGCACGGGCCCGCCGGGGGAGCGCAGGTGGACGGTCCCGGAGCCGTACTCCGGCTCCAGCAGCACCCGCCGCTCCAGGCACAGGGACTCGTTGTAGACGCCGGGGGCGATGGTGATCACGGCCCCGGCGGGCGCGGCGGCGAGGGCCGAGGCGATGGTGCGGTGACCGCCCCACCCCTTGGCCGCCACGCGCAGCGGTGGGATACCGGCGGTGGTGGTCGTCATGGGGTGCCTGCTCCCTGCGGAAGGTTGTCGGTGTTGGGGTGACCGCCCTGCGTGCCGCCGGCGCCGATGTCCGTGTACCAGCTCGGCTGGAACCAGTCGCGGACGGCACTGTTCAGGAAGAAGGCGGAGAAGGACTTGTCGATGAGCTTGCCGAGGGCCGGCGCCACGTAGATGTCGACCATGCCGGCGCGGTGGTACCAGCGGCCCGCCAGGTTGAGGTGGATCATGCTGCGGGCCGCGCCGACGGTGAGCCCGCCGAGGGTGCCGCCGACCGCGCTCATCAGACCGGCGATGGCGGCGTCCGCCTTGGACAGGTGGATCAGCTCGCCGCTCGCGGTCTTCACCCCGAAGACCGAGGCGGAGGCGGCTCCGGAGGCGAATCCGCCGAGGACGCCGGTGGCGATGCCGACGCCGAAGTCGTAGGTGCCGCCGCGCCAGCGGGTGACCTTGTCGTGGCCCGCCCATTCGCCGCCCCAGTCGTCGTCGCTGGGGTGGCGCTGGTAGGCGTAGCCGTAGTCGACGTGGCCCCAGCCGTTCTTCCACGGGGTGCCGCGGCCGGCCGCGTGGTGCAGACCGGAGACGAAGCTCTTGACGACGGAGCCCATCATGGCGCCGAAGGCGGCCTTGGCGAGGTCGGTCGCGGTGAACTTGGCCCCGGTGACGAGGGCGGCGATGCCGAGGACGGTGAGGCTGAGGGCGAAGTCGACGATGAACTCGTGTCCCGCGTCGAGGGCGATCTGCTGCATCGCCTTGGTGAGGTAGGGCCGGTAGACGGACTCGCCGCCGACGCTGGCGCCGAACTCCCAGCGGTTGGCGTCCTTCCACATGCGGTTGTAGCCGCGGTACTGGTTGGCCCAGTCGATGAAGTTGGTCTCCCGGCCGACCAGTTTCAGTTGGCCGAAGGCGTTGGTCTCGTAGATCCATCCGGAGATGGACCGTTCGGCGAGGAGGTTGGTGCCGCCCGGCCCGTACAGGCGCCAGTGCTTCTGCCAGCTCTCGCTCTCCAGGAAGTTCCCGGTGAGCAGTTCCTTCTTCTGGCGGACGACCGTGCCGCCGTCGAACTCCTTCCACGCGTGGGCGTTGAAGGTGTCGCCCGGGTTCGCGACGTACTCGCGGACGCGGAAGGGGGCGTCGCCGAAGGTGTTCTGGAAGGCGCCGGCGCTGGGTCTGGCGGGGATCTCCTGGATCTTCATGTTGCCGAGGCTGGTGACGTGTTCGGACCAGCGGGCGCCCTCCGCCCAGCCGGGGAGGGCGTTGCCCCGCGCGTCGAACCAGTGGCGGACCTGGTCGCCGGCGCCGGTGCCGAAGACCCGGATGTTGCCGTGTGCGTCGATCTTGTTCCAGTGCCAGACCTCGTTGCCGGCGGCGTCGCGGCTGACGCGCCAGGAGTCGACGGTGGTGCCGTCGGCGAGGAGGCGGTGGTCGCGGATCATGCGTCCGTCGGCGCCGAAGTCCTGGTACGACTCGCGGTCCCAGCCGTAGCGGTTGATGTCGCGGCCGTGGGCGGTGAGGCGGACGCCGCTGATGTGGGGGTTGTTGGCGTCGACCCAGGTCATGGTGGAGGTGGCGGGGCCGTGGGCGGTGATCCGCAGGTCGGGGCTGCCCTGGACGCCGGGCCAGGTGTCGGAGCGGGCCACGACGAAGCCGTGGTGGTCGTAGCGCGTCCAGTCGCCCTGGTTCATGTGGAAGTTCTGCCGGAAGGTGGCGCCGCCGTCGCCCGCCGCACCGCCGGCGCGGACCGCCGGGGCCGGCCGGTACTCGATCACCGTGCCGTCGTCCAGGCCGGTGCGCGCGATCCGCCACTGCTTGGCGGCATTGGGGCTGAACCAGTCGCCGTCGCCCAGGTTGGTGGTGAACCGGTCGTGCCAGATGACCTGGTTGACGTGGACGCCGGTCCCGGGCGGGGCCTGGAAGTCGGCGTGGTTGAAGGTGCGGTGCCCCTGCAACGTGCCCACCCCCTCCGACCAGGGCAGGTACTGGGCGGGAATGTTCACCGGAGCGCCCGTGGGATCGTCGGGCACCTTGACGTTGCCGACGGTCAGGTCGTTGCCGTGGAACAGCTTGCGGGTCTCGCGCACGAGTTGCCCGGTGCTGGAGATGTCGGTGATGGCGGCGTTCTGGGTGAGCAGCCGGATGCCGTGGGCACCGACGGCCCCGCCGGGCGTGGGCCGGACCCGCCATTCGTTGAGCTGCGGCAGGTTGTCGGCCTTCAGCCAGGGGAACGGGCTCAGGTCCGTCGTGCGGTACTCGCTGCTGATGAGGTGGCGGAACCAGTTCGGCGGGCGCTGCTCGGCCACCCTGCGGACCTCCAGGAGGCCGCCGTTGTTCTCCAGCTGCCTGAGGCTGTCGATCTCCTTGCCCGGTGCGGAGAGCGACACCGAGGTGGACTTGGGCACCCCGTCGGCGCCCATCTCCCGTTGGAACAGCCTGCGTACGTCGTGGGGGTCGGTCTGGAAGCGGCCGAACTTCTCGTGGACGACGAGGCTCTGGCCGGTGAGCGGGTGATCCATCGTGTCGGTGAAGCCGCGGCCCAGGCCCGGCCCGTAGGCGCGGGCGCCCTGGGCGATCATCTTGAAGTCGGCGTCGAAGCGGAACCAGGTGCCGTTGCCCGTGCTCTGGTGGAACACGTTGCGGTCGAGGGTGCCCAGGACGTGTCCGCCGTCGGGGAGTTGCTGGAAGTGCAGGACCCGGTCGACCCCGCTGGTGCCGGTGGAGTCCCACCAGCTGCGGCCGCTCTCGCCCCAGTGCCGGTCGCCGTTGCGCACGAGCGCGCCCTGGGGGTCGATCTCGTGCCATTCGCCGCGCTGGTTGCCCAACGAGAAGGTGGAGACCTCGGCGCCGGCGCTGGACTGGAAGGAGTGGAGGGTGTTCCCGCCGGGCAGCGGCCGCGACTCGAAGACGGTGACTCCGGAGTGGGTGGTGAGGTGGACACGGCCCTGCGGAATGCCCTTGGTGGTGATCAGCCCGTTGTGGAACCACTTGCCGCCCACCCCGGGGAGCGGAACGCCCGCGCCGTCGGTACGGATCAGCTTCCAGGTGCCGGCCGGGCTCCCGCCCGCGCCGCCGGTGGCCACGTGGTGGAGCTCCAGGTGGTTGTTGGCCTTGATCCGCCCCTTGGTGACGATGTTGATCCGCTGGAGGGTGAGCGTGCCGTCGGCGGCGTACTCCGTGAACTCGCCCAGCCGGAGGTTGCCCGGCGGGTCGACGCGCCAGCCGCCGACCGGCGTGGGGGCGATGGTGTGGCCCGGCACGACGGTGAGGTGGCCGTCGAGGACCCGCGGACCGCCCGGGGTGATGTCGACGAACCGGGACAGGCTCGCGTCGGAGAGCTTCACGGCGTCGCCGAGTGGGACGACGGTGAAGGCGGTGCCGGCCGTCGGGGTGACGGTGAGGGCGTTGGGGGCGCCGCCCGCGACCGGGACGGCCCG
Organism: Streptomyces sp. NBC_00102; assembly: GCF_026343115.1. Lineage (GTDB taxonomy): Bacteria > Actinomycetota > Actinomycetes > Streptomycetales > Streptomycetaceae > Streptomyces. The sequence goes on along the minus strand of NZ_JAPEMC010000002.1, from coordinate 539,017 downwards.
GAAGTCCAGGCGGCCGCCCGCGTCGTACAGGGAGAACTCGCCGGTCGCTTGCTCGACCCGGAACCCGCCGCCCGGCCGGACGGTGACCACGGCCCCGTCGACCACGTTCTGGTGCTGGTCCAGCAGGCGGATTCCGCCCGCGCCGTACACCCGTACGGTCTCCGGCAGGTGGGTGCCGGCCGCGTCGACGAGGCGTACGAGGCTGAAGCGGAAGGCCCCGTCGGTGGCGTCGTGGAAGCGGATCGTCCCGGCGCCGGTGACCTGGAGGCTGCCGTCCGGGCGGACGGTGACGGTGTCCGGCAGGTCGGCGCCCGTGCCGTCCTTGACCTGCGGGTGCGGGCCCGCGCCGCCGGGCGCCGCGGGGTGGAAGACGTACTGTCCGGTGCCGCCCGCGGTGCCCGGGGCCCGGAGCTCGACGGCGGTGTGGGTGTGGGCGCCCCGGGGGTCGACCACCAGATGCGTGCTGCCCTGGTCGAGGCGGAAGCCGCCGCCCGCCGTGCCCGGCTGCGGGGTGGCCCGCAGGCCGGGGGCTGCGCCGAGGTCGGCGCGTACGACGGTGACGGTCCCGGCCGCGTCGGTCCGGACGAAGTGGCCGTCGAGTGCCGTGCCGCCGCTGACGGGGACGTCGGTGCGGAGGTGGGCGCCGGTCGCGGGGTCGAACACGTTCACGGTGCCGTGGCCGTCGGTGAGGCGGAACTCGCCGCCGGTCCGCTGGACGGTGACGGTGGTGTCGACGGCCCCGTTGCCGGCCCGCGGGTGCCCGACGGGCACGTTCGGGGTGGCGACCGGAGTAAAGACGTACTGGCCGGCCCCCGGCCCCTGGAGGGTGACGGTGTCGTGGGTGTGTGCACCGGTGGGGCTGACGGTGATGTGCTGGTTGTTGTGGGTGATGCGGAACTCTCCGCCCACCTGTGGGTGGACCTGGGCGCCGGGGACGGGTGTGCCGTCGCCCCGCGTCAGCAGGGAGCCGCCCGGGTTGGCCGGGTCGGCCCGCAGGAAGGTGCCGCCGGGCGGGGCGACGGTCAGCCCGCCCACGGCGAGGGCCTGGTGCGCGTAGGCGCCGTTGGGGGTGTGGACGGAGAACTGGTTGCCGCCCAGGGCCACGTGGTAGGTGCCGTCCACCCACGCCACCGGGGCGCCGGGGGTGCCGCTCCGGTCGTGCAGCCGCGCGAGGGGCGTGTGGGGGGTGCCGGGAGGGCTGAACACGAACTGGCCGCCGGCCGGGACGCCCGGGCCCCGGAGGGAGACCGCGCTGTGGGTGTGCGCACCGGCCGGGCTGACGACGAGGTGCTGTCCGTTCTGGTCGATCCGGAAGCCGAGCGAGCCGTTGACCCCCTGCGGGTGCACGGTGGCCCCGGCGACGCCCGTACCGTCCGCGTGGACGAGCGAGGGCAGCCCGCCGGCGCTGTCCGGGAGGCGGACGAAGGCCGGGCCCGCTCCCCCGGCCAGGGTGACGGCCGGGACCGGCAGGGCGTGGTGCGTGAAGGTGCCGTCGGCCCGGTGGACGCTGAGGTGCGGGACGGCAGCGGCGCCGGGGGCCGGTGTGGGCCTTACGTGGAACACGCCGCCTCCGTGGGCGGGGACGGTGACCGTGCCGAGCGGGGTCACTCCGTCGGCGCCCGTGAGCTGGAGGGGCGGTACGGCCCCGCCGCCGGGCGGGGTGTGCGGGGTGAGCACGTGCAAGGGGGTGGGGGCGCCGTGGGCGTCGACCAGGGTGAGACCGGTGTGGGTCTGCAGGCCGGTGGTGGGGTCGTAGAGGTGGAAGCCGTGGGCGGAGGGGATGTTGAGGGAGGTCGGGCTGATCAGGATGGGCCGCCCGCCGGTGGCCCGCACGGCGCCGGTGCTGTCCAGGTGGCGGACGGTGGGGACTCCGGCGGCGAGGTCGACGGTGATGACGCCGCCGCCCAGGGCGCCGTCGTTGAGCGGGAAGACCCGCTCGTCGGCGACGAGCCGGTTGCCGGTCAGGTCGGCGGTGAACTCCCAGCGGCGGATCTCGGCGCCCGCGGTGACGGTCTGCTCGACGCGGACGATGTCGACACCGCCGGGGCCGCTCCCGGCGAGGTGCTGGACGGTGACTGGCACACCCCCGGCCACCGGATGGGCGTGCGTGATCTGGCCGGTGGCATCGGTCCGGATGGTGACGTTGGTGCCCGTCAGGCCCGGTAGCGGCACCACGTGCACGACGGGGGTGGGCAGCGGCACCGTGCTGCCGGCGCCCCCGAGGCCCCCGCCTCCGACGCCCCCGACCCCCGAGGAGCCGGCGACGGTGTCCGGCCGGAAGGTCTCCATCTCGATGTCCTCGCCGGTGACGCGGGCGGGGGTGATGGTCCGGCTGTCCAGCAGCTGGTGGTCGTTGGCGGCGCTCAGCTCGAAGTCGAGGCGCTGGATCGTCCCGTCCAGCTGGGTGTGCTCGACGCGCAGCACGTCCTGGCCGTTCACGGGAACGTGGGTGGCGGTCACCGACCCCGGTGTGCCGGCCGGGGTCGTCACGTGGACGTCCACCAGCTGCCCGGCCGTGCCGGGGGTGACCTGGACCTGGACACCGGCGGGCATCTGGGGGAGGTGGGTGAAGGTGTGATGGAAGTCGTAGGTGATGTGCGGGGCCATGAAGACGGTGAGGGGCTCGCGGTTCATCGCCGCGATCAGGCCGGCGAAGAACTGGCTGCTCGGCGGGGTCAGTGCCGAGTTGTTGAGCAGGGGGGCGGTGTTCGGCGTGGTGATCGGCGAGCCGTTGCCGGGCAGTACGGTCGGGATGTCCGCGAGCCTGCCGTTGATGCCCGGGGCGGAGAGGACGCCGGGAGCCAGGTGCGCGGTGGGCGGCGGTACGGAGAGCACCAGGTCGTTCTGGCCGAGCCCTGGCAGCTGAACGGCTCCGGTGTGGCTGGTGGGCAGGTCCGTGTCGATCGGGCCGGTGTGCGCGTCCGGGGTGTCCACGTGTCCCGTGGCCAGGTTCACGTTCGGCAGGTCGGTGTGGCCCAGGACCGTGCCGGTGTCGGGCAGGTCGATCTGGCCGAGCTGGGTGTCGACGTGCGGGGCGGCGTCGCCGAGGGCGGGGCTCAGGTTCGGGGAGGCGAAGCCGCCGCCCAGCGCGGTGTTGATCTGCGTCGCGGAGAAGTGGGGTGCGCTCAGGCCGAGCGACGCCACGTTCACGCTGCCGAGCTGGACCTGCCCCAGGGGGCCACCCGTGCTGCCCACCGACGGAAGGTCCACGATCTGCGCGTGGACCGTCGGCATGTCGGTGCGGATGAGGCCGAGGTGGCCCGCACCGGCCGTGCCCAGGGAGGGCACGTTGATGTGTCCGAGCGCGGGCAGCGAGGGGGCGTTCACGGTGACCTGGCCGAGCCCGGCGAGGTTGCCGTCGACGGACGGGGTGCCCAGCGTCATCGACGGCACGGGGGAAGGGGAGAAGCCGAGTTGGGGGATGTTGACCTGGCCGAGGGCGGGCGTGGTCTGCGGGAGGCTTTCGAGGCTCGGGAGGCCCGCGAGGTTGCCGTTGACGGACGGGGTGTCGAGCGTCATCGACGGCATGTGGGTCGGCGAGAAGCCGAGTTGGGGCAGGCTGACCTGGCCGAGGGCGGGCATCGTCTGCGGGAGGTTCTCGAGGCTGGGGAGGCCCGCGAGGCCGCCGGGCAGGTCGATCCGGGTGACGGCGCCGAGGGTGGGCAGCGCCTGGTCGCCGGTCATCCCGAGGGAGGGCAGATCTGCGAGACGGGCATCGATGGAGGGCAGGTTGATCTGGCCGAGGTTGGCGAAGCCGCCCTGTTCGCCGAGGTGGATCGAGAGATCGGTCGGCATCGACAGCGAGATGCCGGGGGGCGGTGCGGCGAACCGGCCGGGCGGTACCGGGCCGCCGGGGGCAAAGAGCCCGCCGGGGCCGCCGATGTTGCCGAAGGTGCCGGGAGCGAAGTGGAAGTCACCGGCCTTGACCAGGCTCATGCCGGCGCCGTTGCCGGCGTCGAAGAAGTTGGAGACGCCCGCTCCGACCCCGGAGGCCTTGCTGCCCGCGCCGATGAAGGAACCGTTGACGAACGCCCCGTACCTGTACATGCCGAAGACGCCGCGGTCGATGAAGCCGATCTTGAAGGCCAGGAAGAGGCCCTGGCCCATCTCGTCGGCGGCCACCGGCAGGAAGAGCCGTAGTCCCTTGACACCGGAGAGGCCGTTGGCGATCGCTCCGGCGCCCATTTTGATGCCGTTCAAGCCGACGATCACGCTGTGCAGCCCGAAGAAGCCCTTGGCGCCGATGGTGTTGATGACCCCGAGCTGCACGCCGAGCGGGAAGAACTGGAAACCCTTACCGGAGCCGCCGCCCAGGAGGGTGACGCCCTCCAGCCCCTTGATCTTGTTGAACTTGATCGCGTCGCCCAGACCGCCCTTGAGCCAGGAGCTCGTGGCACTGAACGTGTCGTCGATGCCGAGGCCCAGCCGCCCGAAGAGACCGAAGGAGTTCGGGCCGCCCAGGACCAGGTTCTTGGTGCCCTTGATGCCCTGTGCGCCGAAACCCTTGATGGACTTCCACGCCTGGCCCACGTTCAGGCCCTTGGTGGTCGGGGCGAGCACTCCCACGATCGACAGCAGCAGTTCGGTCAGGCTGGCGTCACCGCGGGAGAAGTCGATCGCCGTCTTGATCATGATGGCAAGGTTCAGGCCGAATGCCAGCAGGGCGATCGGGCCGCCGACGAGGATCGCGGGAATGATCAGGATGATCGCGATCCAGGTCAGGGCCTTCCACAGGTCCTCGCACTCGTCCACCGGCGAGGAGATCGACTCCGCGGCTGTCGCGATCGCGGTGGCCGCGGTGTCGGCCGCGGTCTCCATGGTGTCCCCGGCCGACTTCGCCGTCGCCTTGTGGGCTTCGCGGCCTTCGGTGTCGTCCTCCGGCAGGGCCGCCGCCGCGGTCAGCGCGTCGTCGGCGACCCGCTGTTGGGCGCGCATCACTCCGACGTAGGTGAGCAGGGCGGTGCGGACGTCTTCGTGGGCGGTCTTGAAGGTGGTGACGAAGCCCCGGATCCGGCCGTCGATCTTGCCGCGCAGCGCGTCGGCGGTCTTGCCCTTGAAGGCCTCGGACGCCTTGTTGGAGACCTCCGCCAGCCCGCTGTCGATGGTCCGTGCCAGCTCGATCAGCGTGTACTGCGAGACGATGACCCGGTCGAGCTCGTCGGGATCACCCGGAGTCGGGTCCTCGGACAGTCCCAGCGCACTCCAGTCAGTGGGACGGGCCATGCCCGGCCACCCCCTCCTTCGTCCGGCGTCGTGTCCTCATCCCGACCACGCACGGGCCACCCGTCAGGTTCAAGGTTGCCGCCGTCCAATCCGCGGCCCGGTTGAACCGAAGTGGGGTCCGGAGCGTGGTCGAAGCAAGGTACGAGCAGGAAGGAGGTGGCCGTGGCCGACATCACCTCGGACTTCGCCATCGACTACGGGTTGCTCCACGAGGTCCAGTCGAAGCTCCGTGATCTGGCGTCCCAGGCGGGAGCGGGCGCCGGCGAGGGCGCCTACCAGAGCCTGGGCGACGCGAAATCCAGTGAGCGCCGCAGGATCCTCGGGAACGCGAATCTCTCGGCGGAGTTCAACTACTTCTACTCCTTCTCGAAGAGACGCCAGGGAAAGGCCAAAGACGGCCTGAACGAACTGGCCGAACTCTTCAAGAGCGTCTCCGACGTGTTCTTCGACGCCGACTCCCAGATCAGTGGCAGCGCCGGAGTCATGGGCAAGTCGATCGGGCTGGAGGACTGGAAGAACAAGAAGGAGGCCTACGACGACTGGGTGCAGGACAAGAAGGAGTGGGACGACTTCCTGAAGAGCATCGGTGCCTCCGACTACTTCGAGAAGAACCCGGACGCGAGCATCCGCATGGTCTGCAACGCCGACGACGCACCCGGCTGGTGCCAGGCGTGGCGCGATGCGGACGACCCGCCGCTGAAGCCCGGCGACGCGCCGCCCAAGCCGCCGGACACTCCGCCGACCCATTACCACTCCGAGACGACGACCGGTTCCGTCGACGTCGATCTGGTCCTCGACAAGGACAACAACGTCATCACGGAGACGTCCACCGTCAAGACCAACGGGCAGACGTTCACCACGTCCACCACCTACGAGCAGGGCGCGCCGAAGATGGTCGACCCGCCCGGCGACGGCAAGCCGTACGACACCCGCGACTACACGGTGACCACCACCGGCGGCGACGGCAAGACCAGCACCTCGACGGTGGTGATCAACGACGACGGCTCCGGGACGATGAAGGTCGTCCAGGACGACGAGACCACCCAGTACACCCGCTCGGGCCCCACCGCCGAGTGGGAGGAGGTCGTCGAGGAGGAGGACGACTACTCGTACACCTACGCCTGACGCGCACCGCGGTTCTGCCCGCGGATTCGCCCGCAGCACCTATCGAAGCTCCGACCGACAGAGGGAGAACCACTCGTGGTAGCCAACATCCGCCTTTCCTACTCCGAGATCGACCGGGTTGCCGGGATGCTCAACACCAGCGTCGACGTCACCCTGGTGCCCCGGATGACGGAGGCCAAGAAGGAGGTGGACAGTCTGCTGTCCACCTTCCTCGTCCTGGAGAAGAGCAGCCCCGCCCTCCAGCAGCAGTACGAGAAGTTCAACACCGCCCTGACGCAGGCGACGGAGTCCATCAAGGGCTACGCCAAGCAGTTCCAGGCGATCAAGGAGTCGGTCCAGGGCATGGACGCCGACCTGGCCGAGAAGGTCAACAGCAGCGGCAACTGACCGGCCCTGGGCCGTGTCTGAATGGTCGGACACGGCCTGGCGCCCCGTACGACGCAGGGACACTCAACAGAAGGGGCTGTCAGGATGCCTGTCGGCAATGACGACGTCGTATTCGACTACGACGAGATCTTCAGCGGTTGTACCACCATGGGCAACAAGCTCACGGACATATCGAACGAGCTGACCTCGCTGGAGGGCACCGTCAGCGGTCTGCTCCAGAACGGCCTGGTCTTCGAGAAGGCGAGCCCCGTCATGCGGGACGCCTACAACGAGTTCAGCAAGCAGATGAAGACCTCCGCGGCCAACATCGCCTCGTACGCGGACAACTTCAAGAAGATCGCCGAGTCGATGGGGCAGTCCGACTCGCAGATCGTCGAGGAGATCAAGAAGGCGCAGGCCGAGGCCGCCGCGCAGAAGTGACGGTCCCCGGGTGAGCCGTACGTCGAAGGGCCGGGCCAGGCGGCCCGGCCCTTCGACGCCGACGCGGTCTTCAGGCGTCCAGGACCGTCAGCGGCACCTGCACGGCGATGGCGCTGCCGTTCTCGCCCGCCGTCCAGCCGCGTCCCGCCCCCAGCTGCGTACGGATCTGGTCGCCGGAGATGCGGGATCCGATGAGGTCGCCCTCGCCGGGGCTCTTGGGGCCGAGGAGCAGCCCGCGCCGGGCCCGGCGGGCCGTACCCACCCAGCCCAGCGAGTGCATCGACTCCGGCAGGCCGGCCAGCAGCAGGCCCTGCATGTGGTCCCGCCCGGACGTGGCCACCTGCCGCAGAGTGCGGTCGGCGTCCGCCGCCAGCAGCAGGTCCGCGTCGTCGACGACCACGACCACCGGCTGTCCCGCGACGGCGTTCAGGGCCTCGGTGAGCGCCTCGTTGGAGGGGTCCGGCTCGCGGAACACGTGGGCGAGGTCGTGCGCGGCGAGCCGGCGCAGCTGTGACTCGCGCGGGGTGATCACGATCAGCCGGGTGCCGCCGAGCAGCAGGGAGACGGACATCGCGGCGAGCGCGGTGCTGCGGCCGGTCCGGGGCGGTCCCGCGACGACGAAGGAGCCGCCGCCCTCCTGGAAGTCGTAGCCGATCGGGCCGACCGCGTCGCCGCCGACGCCCATCAGCGCCCAGAGCGGGCGCAGTTGGGCCTTGGGGACCTGGTCGACTGCCTCCTGGAAGCCGATCAGGGTGGGCATCTCGCCGATCTTGAACGGCCGCTTCTGCGAGGGCACCTCGCTCTCCCGCGCCCAGGCCTGCTTGCCGATGGCGCGCAGCGCGTCACCCTGGTCGGGCCTCTCCGGCGAGACGGTCGGCAGCAGCGCGATCTGCGCCTCGACCCCGCCCGGGGCGTGCCAGCCCCGGCCCGGTGCCACGTGGGAGGGGACCCGGTCCCGGCCCATGCCGACGACGTTGTAGTCGCTGGGGTCGGTCTGCCGGAGCACGAGACGCCTGTCGTTGTGCGCGGCCAGACGGCCCCCGAGCAGGACGCGTTCGGAGGTGGCGATGACGTGGATGCCCGCCGCGACGCCCTCGCGGAGCAACCGCACCACGTCGGCGTAGACCCGGCCGCCGTCGTAGTCGTCGAGGAGCTGGCTCAGCGCGTCCCAGCCGTCGATGAAGAGGACCAGATGGGCGGGGCGTCGGGCCGCGGACAGTTTGGCGCGCAGTTCGTTGATGCCCGCGCAGTCGTGCTGGGACAGCAGGCGCTGACGGATCGTCAACTCCGCGACCAGGCGATTGATCAGCCGTTCCATCCGCTCGGTGTCGTGGCGGGAGACCACGCCCCCGCAGTGCGGCAGTGCCTCCAGCGCCGCGAGGCCGCCGCCGGCCGCGTCGATCGCGTACATGTGCAGGTCGCCGCTGTCGATGCACAGGGCGGTGGATCCGGCGATGGTGCGCAGCACCTGGGTGCGGCCGGAGCGCGGGGCGCCGATGACGTAGAGGTGCCCGAAGGCCGACCACTGGATGGCGCCGAGGCGCCGCTGCTGGAGTGAGGGGATGTCGAGGAGCGCGTACGGGACCGCCGGGAGTTCGCCCTCCGCGGGTTCCGGGGGCGCGGGCAGCTCCTCCAGGGCGATCCGCTCGTCCAGGGGCGGCAGCCAGGGCCTGGGCTGCTGGGTGAAGTCCTCCAACCGCCCGGTGGCCTCGATCAGGGTGTCGACCAGGGCCTTCAGGTCGGTGGGGAGCTCCTCCGGGGCGGGTCCCGGCGTCGCCTCGGGGTCGTCGTCGGAGTGTTCGGGCAGGGCCGGGGGCCGGCCCAGGCGCTGCCAGGTCAGTTCGGAGCTCCGGATCGGCCGGAGTGGACGGTCGGGGACGGCCGCCGGGTCGGGGGCGGCGCCTCCGCGCTCGGCGCCCACGTAGGCCGTCTGGAAGGGCACGGGGGCGGCCGAACCGCGCCGGACCAGGGCCCGGCCGGGATGGCTCGCCGAGATACCGGCGGCGTCCGGGGCGTCGATGATGTCCTGGCTCTCGGAGCGGTCGGTGACCCGCAGGGAGATCCGCAGGTTGGTGTTGGCACGGATCTCGTTGCTCACCGATCCGCCGGGCCGCTGGGTGGCGAGGACCAGGTGCAGGCCCAGCGAACGGCCGCGTTGGGCGAGGCTGATCAAGCCGGGTACGAACTCGGGGAGTTCGCGCACCACGGTGGCGAACTCGTCGATGATGATGAGCAGTCGGGGCAGTGCGGGGAGTCTCGGGTCACGGGACCGCTTGGCCCGGTACTCGGTGTGGTCCTTGGCCTCCACCTCGTTCAGCAGGATCTCCCGGCGCCGCAGCTCGGCGTCGAGCGAGGCCAGGGCCCGGCGGACCAGGTGCCCGTCCAGGTCGGTGATCATGCCGAGGGTGTGCGGCAGCCGGTCGCATTCGCGGAAGGCGCTGCCGCCCTTGTAGTCGACCAGGACGAAGGCGAGTTCGTCGGGCCGGTTGCCGGCCGCCAACGAGGCGATCATGGTCTGGAGCAGCTCGGACTTGCCGGAGCCGGTGGTGCCGCCGATCAGTCCGTGCGGCCCGTCGCGAACCAGGTCGATGGTGAGCGGGCCGTCGTATCCGGAGCCCACGACGAAGGAGCTGGTGGCGGGCCGGCGGGCCCACGCCCGGACGAAGGCGGCCGGGTCCGGCGGCTCGTGGCCGATCAGCGGCAGCAACTGGACGTCCTCCGGCAGTCCGGAGTCGCTGTCGACGGTGACGTCGCGCAGCGGCGCGAGGGCCCGCCCGACCTCCTCGCACCACTGCGCGTCGACCTGGTCGGCCCGGACGTCCTCCACGGCCGGCACGCCGGAGGTACGGACGGTCAGCCGGTTGCCGGTGGTGGTGACGACGGCTGTGCACTCCTCGGGCAGCAGCCGCTCGCGCTCGTCGACGCAGAGGCTGAACACCCGGGCGGCGGGCCCGGCGGTGAGCAGGTGGACCACGCCCGGGACGTCGCGGAGCCTGCGTGCACCGTCCAGGACGACCATGATGTCGGGTTCCCGCTGGAGGGAGCGGCTCAGGGCAGAGGTGTTGTTGTCCGAGCGGTTCTGGATCTCGCCGATCAGCTCGTTCACCCGGTGCGCGGTGCTCTCCGGGTCGTTGCCGAGGCTGACGACGGCGGCGCCGGGGCGGGTGGAGCGCAGGTGCGGCAGCCAGCGCACCCAGTTCCAGGCGTCCGCGTGCTCGCGGTCGGTGAGGACGACGATCCGCAGGTCGCGGGGGCTGTGCAGGACGGCCGCCTGGGCGACGGCCCAGGCGGCCAGGGTGCGCGGAGCGGCGCCGGGACCGCTGATGCCGACGACCCCGTGCTCGGCGAGTTCGATGCCGAAGGGGGCGTCGGCGATCCGCCAGTGCACCTGGCGGTGGTTGGCGTCGCGGGCGCCGTCGTCGATGCGTTTGAGCGAGGGACGGGTCAGGGTGCCGACGCGCAGGGTGAGGTGGTCGGGGTCGCGGCGCCGCCGCTGCCACAGTCCCTTGCCGGGCCCGGAGGCGGTCAGCAGCAGCGAGGCCGGGTCGGGGAAGGTGTCGGCCCGCAGCTTCCGCTCGTCGATGGTCGCCTGCCGCATCTCCAGCTCCGTCCAGGAGCGGCGGACCAGGTAGATCCGGAGGTTCTCCTCGTACTGCTTGCGCCCTGTGCGCCGGCCGGAGACCCAGTTGCCGACGGCCATCAGCGGCGTCAGCAGGATGAAGACGACGAAGTACAGGCTGCGGAAGAGGAACATCATGACCAGGCCCATGATCAGTGGCGAGATCATCATCAGGAACGGGAAGGGCCGCTTGGTGTTGTCGGCGGGCGGGCCCTGCATGGTCATCGACTCGGTGTCCAGGTGCGGGACGATCCGCGGCGGCCGGTTGTACTCGATGCCCACGCCGTCGGCTGCCCGGTTCACGGCCGCGTCCGCCTCGAAGGGCCGGCTCAGGCGCAGCAGGTGGTCGCCGAGGGACAGGTCGGCGTACGCGGGCCATTCGACGGAGCCGTCGTCCGGCACCGGCAGCCTCCCGACGGGCGGCAGCGGCGGCGGGACGGGGTGGCCGTCGGGGCCCGGCGGGGCGGGCTCCGGCGTGTGACCGCCGGGGCCGCCGTCCTGCGGGCCGGCGGGCTCCTCGGCGGTGAGCGGGGTGCCGGTGGTCGGGTCGACCGGCGGGGGCGGGGTGAGACTGCGCAGCCCGCACTCGGCGTCCGCGTCGGAGGCTAGCCGCAGGCTCACCCGCCCGTCGGTGCCCACCGTGATCCAGGTGCCCCGCGCGGGCGCCCCGCCGCCGTCGAGGTACAGGACGCAGCCGCGGTCGGTACCGGCCTCGTGGTCACCGGGGCCGAGCCGCCAGACCCGGCCCGCGCCCGGCCCGCCGACGTGCTGGATCTCGACGAGGGCGGGGTCGGAGGCGGGCGGTCGCCACGCCTCGGACGCCCCGGCCGGGGAGGGCACCGGGACGCCCAGGCCGACCACGGAGCCCTCGCGCAGTCCGCTGCCCCGCACGGGGAGGTCGGGGTGGAGCGGACTGCTCCCGAGATACAGCTCGGCGGATCCCAGCGCCTCGCCGAGGGCGGCGAGGTCGGCGCCCTCGGGGAGGTCCAGCAGGTGGTCCGCACGGTGGCCCCGGGCGTCGACGGTGGAGAGGGTGAGTCTCACGGCACTCCTTGCGGTGGCTTTCAGCGGTGTCGTGGGGACGGGGCGGAGGGCACCCCGGCATCCGGATCGGGCTCCTCGCCCTGCTCCCCGCCCGGTCCGTGGGGTCCGGGACCGCCCGGCCCGCCGGGCCCGTCCGGTCCGCCGGGGTCGCCGACCAGCCCGGACCAGGCTCCCGGGTCAGGGTCGGAGCCGGCCCAGATGACGGGTGGTACCGGGCCGTCGGTGCCGGGCTCCGGCGGGCGCCCCGGCCCGCCGTGTACGGGCGCCGGCGCGGGAGGGTGCGCGCGCTCCGGGTCCTGGCCGGCCGGGATCCCGGGGGCCGGGTGTGTCTCCGGGTCGGCAGTGGCCCGCACCCTCGGCCGCGGGGTGGGCAGCGAGACGCCGGCGGGCACGGGGGTGGGCCCGGCCGACGCCTCGCTGGTCTTCGGTGCCGTGCGCCGCGTCTCCCGGGCGGCGGGGGCCGCGGTCGGCACGCCCTCGTCCGGGTCGGCCTCGCCCAGCCCTGCGGGGACGGCCTCGTCCTCTTCCTCGAAGAGCGGCCGCATCCCGTCCGCCGAGGGGGCGGGCGGATGCACCGGCGGGATCCGCTTCAAGGTGCGGGACACCGCGCGCGGCAGGGCGTGCGACAGCAGCAGCAGCGGCGTGCCGGGGAGCGCGAGCTGCCCGTACCGGTCGGCGTGCAGCCGCCGTACGTATCCGCGTCCGGAGCCGAGGACCAGCACCCGCAGCGCCGGCACCGCCGCCGGGGGCCCCGCCATCTCGGGCGGGAGCGGGTCCGGCAGCTCGCGCGCCGCCAGGAACGGGGGTGTACCCAGCCGGGCCGGAGTCTCCCTGGCCCTGCGGTACGCCTCCCGCACCGGCTCGCCCGGGTACCCGCGCAGCACGCCCTCGGCCACGACCGTCTGCCCGGGCGGCAGCCGCCGCTCCAACTGCGCGGCGAGGGTGGGCAGCAGTGCCGCGCGGGCCCGCTCGTCCCCGTCCAGTGCCAGGGTCGGCGGCCCCGTCGCGAGATCCAGGAAGGCGCACCGGCCGACGGGCGCGTCCTCGGCACCGATGGCGACCACGACCGGCCGGTTCAGCCCCGCCTCCGGCACCACGGCGGGAAGCTCCGACCGCAGGACCGTCCAGCGCGGCGGATGGTCGACTTCGGCCTCCGCGACCCAGGGTTCGGGCGCCGGGGGGACGTGCCGCCCGGCCAGCAGGACGGTGACCGTCCGGTCGTCGACGAGAACCGCGTACGGCACGGCGGGCGCGGCCACGAGCCGCACCGCGGACAAGGCCCGTTCGGCGTCGCGCCAGCTCTCGGGCGAGCGGAGCCGCCGTACCAGGATCCGCAGCACCCGGCGGTAGCGCAGCCAGGCCCGCGCCGGGGAGGCGAACGCCGCACCGGTGAGGGCGGTCTCCCGCGCCACGCGCCGGCCGGCCGCCTTCCAGCCGCCCAGCTTCATGGCGAAGTGCCGGACCAGCAGGAAGAGCAGGAAGGCCACGCACACCACGAGGGTCCACCGGATGATGCCGTCCCGGTGGTCGGAGATCCAGCGGATCGGGTCGACGCCGTTCACGCGGCCAGCTCCCTGCGCAGGGCCCGCAGGGCGTAGTGCGTACGGGACTTGACCGTTCCCGGGGATATCCCTATCTCTCGGGCGGTCTCGTCCCTCGGGCGGTCGCAGAGGTGGACCCGTACGACCACCTCCCGGTGCTCCCGCGACAGCAGGGCCAGCGCCGTGCGCACCACGTGCCGGTCGACCACTTGCTCCGCCAGGTCGCACTCCCCGCTGCGGCTCAGCAGCTGCTGCGGCAACGCGCCCACGGGCACGGCGCGGTCGCGGCGGTGCATGTCGATGGCCAGGTTGCGGGCGACCGTGTACAGCCAGGCGAGCAGCCGCTCGTCGTCGTCGACCGGCACGGCGGCCGGCGGCCGGTTCCAGGCGCGCAGGAGGGTCTCCTGGACGATGTCCTCGGCCCGGTACGGGTCCCCGGTGAGCCGGTTCGCGAACCTCATGAGCAATGCCCGGTGGCGCTCGGCCGTGGCGGGTCGAGAGGACGAATCTGATGTGCCGTGAGCATCTATCACTGTTTCGCTCCACATCGCCCGGGGGCGGAGAATCAAGGGCACGGGGGAATGCCCTCTCATGTTCTATCTGTTCACGGTGACGTTCAGTCAACGTAGATCCCCAGAAGCTTGTTGATGCTCAGTAAAAGCTCAGAACATTGCAGATCTCGAAACCCACGGAGACAAACCCGCGTTAGGGTGGCGCCCCGGGCCGACCCCCGGCCGGCGGACATCCCGACAGCGAGGGACCCGATCCGCTCCTGCCCGCTCCGCGACCGTCGACTGGAGCCAAGCACCCCCATGAACTCGCAGTCCGAGCACTCGAAGCAGCCCCTGGCACCCCGGTCGTCCCCGGACCCGACGGCCCCGGACCAACCGTCCCCGGCCGGGCCGGACTTCGCCGAAGCCTTCCGCCGCCGCCGCGTCCGCGGGCCCCGGGGAATGGCCCCCGGACGCCGCGTCTGGACCACGCTGGGCTGGACGGCCACGGCGGTGGCCGCGCCCCTCGTGCTCACCGCCGCACTGGCGGGCGACGGCGCCGATGATTTCGGTGACAGCCAGGAAGCGGCGGCCGCCCGCGTCCTCCCGCCGCCCCCGACCGTCGTCGTCTCCCCCACCCCGGCGGCCTCGGCTTCGCCCACCCCGAAGGCCTCCCCCACCCCGACGGCCTCCCCCACCCCGGTGGCAGCGCCTCTGCCCGCCGCTCCCGCACAGGCCTACCAGCCCCCGCTCCCCGCCCCGCAGAAGACGGTGCCCGCCACCCCGAAGCCGTCGGCGGCCGCTCCCAAGGCCGCCCCCGCAGCCGTACCGGAGACCGCGGCCCTGATCGTGTCGCGCCTCGCGGCCCGGCAGCCGGGGCGGCACATCTGCTACCGCGCCTACGTAGAGGGCAAGGGCTGGCAGAGCGTGGTGTGCGACGGCGGTACGACCGGCATCACGGGCAAGAAGATCAAGGCCCTCAACATCGCGGTGTCCGGTACGAAGGGCACCGCCGGCAATGCTTTCGTACACAATGACGAGTGGAAGACCCCCTGGAACGGCGTGGCCGACGGGGTCGACAACTACATCGGCAGCACGGCCAAGAACTATCCCTACATGCTCGGCTTCGTCATCAACGTCGGTGACGGCGCGGTCTGCCAGAGCGCCCGGGTGCGCTCCGGCTGGGGCGGCCTCGCCTGTGACAAGCCGATCGGCCAGGCCTCCGGGAACTACATATTCGGCGGCACCCTGAACAACGACTCCTGGCTGGAAGCCGTACGTTTCACGGTGTGAGCGCGGGGCCGCCGGTACGAACACGGCGGCCCGAGTCCTCTTCAGGCGCTCCGGGCCGCCAGTACCACCGCCTCCACCAGGCGCGTGCTCTCGGGCGCCTCGCCACCAGGGAAGGCGTACCGGCGGCGGGTGCAGCCGTACGCGATGCCCAGCTCCGGGTCGGCGAACGCCTGCGAGCCCGACTGGTCCCCGACTGGTCCCCAAAAACGATCGAGGGCCGGATTCGGATGACTCCGAATCCGGCCCTTGATCTGCGACTGTCTCCAGTCGGGACGACAGGATTTGAACCTGCGACCCCTTGACCCCCAGTCAAGTGCGCTACCAAGCTGCGCCACGTCCCGGCACCGTCTGACCTGGACTCTCGCCCTGGCCGAACGTGCAAGAGAACGATACCAAACATGGACGGGTGGTCACGCACACCTTTCTCTTGACCTCAACCTTGGTTGAGGTCGGACGATGATCAGCATGACGCTCTCCACCGGAGCCGAGCTCCGTACGCACGGCTACACCGACCTGAACCGCCTGATGAGCCTGATGACCGGCGACGAGAAGCACGGGCCCGCCGCCACCTCCACCCTGGACGTGCTCTGGGTGCTCTACGACCGGGTGCTCCGGGTCGGCCCCGCGACCGTGGACGATCCGGACCGGGACAGGTTCCTGCTCTCCAAGGGACACGGACCGATGGCCTACTACGCGGTGCTCGCCGCCCACGGCTTCTTCCCGGAGGAGCTGCTCACCGGCTTCGGTACCTTCGACTCGCCGCTGGGCCAGCACCCCGACCGGCTGCTCGTGCCGGGCGCGGAGATCGGCAGCGGCTCGCTGGGGCACGGCCTCCCCCTCGCGGTCGGCACCGCGCTGGGGCTGCGGGCGCAGGGTCGCACCGGTCCCCGGATCTGGGTTCTCGTCGGGGACGCCGAGCTGGACGAAGGCAGCAACCACGAGGCGCTCGCCTTCGCCGGACCCGCCGGTCTGGATCAGTTGCACACCGTGGTGATCGACAACCAGTCGGCGACCTACGGCAGGCCCGGCGGCATCGCGGCGCGCTTCGAGGCCGGCGGCTGGTCGGTGGCGAGCGCGGACGGCGGGGACCACGAGGCCCTCTACGCGGCCTTCACCGTCCCGCACCCCGGCCGGCCGCACGCCGTGGTCGCCCGGACCGCTCCGAAGCGCTGACCGCGCCGCCCCTTCTTCCTTCTCGCCGCGGCGAGACCGCAACCCCCCTCACTCGTCACGAACAGCAACGATCGAAGGACTCTCCGTGGACACCATGCGCGACCGCTTCATCGCCATCACCACCGAACTCCTGGACCGGGATGCGCGCCTCTCCCTCGTACTGGCGGAAATCAGCCGCGACGGCTTCGAGAAGGCCGCGCGGAGCCATCCCGACCGGGTCGTCAACGTCGGTATCCGCGAGCAGCTGCTGATCGGCGCGGGCGCCGGGATGGCCCTGACCGGAATGCGGCCGATCGTCCACACCTTCGCGAGCTTCCTGGTCGAGCGCCCCTTCGAGCAGGTGAAGCTCGACTTCGGGCACCAGGGCGTGGCCGGGGTGCTGGTGAGCTCCGGGGCGTCCTACGACTTCCCCGCCGCAGGCTTCACCCACATGTCGCCCGGTGACGTGGCGCTCATGGACACGCTCGACGGCTGGAGCGTGCGGGTCCCGGGCCACCCGGACGAGGCGGAGGCGCTGCTGCGGCGGGCCGCCGCCGGGGACGACCGGGTCTACCTGCGGTTGTCGCTGCAGTCGAACCGGCGGGCCATGCCGGTGAACGGCTCCGGCTTCCTCACCGTGCGCGAGGGCTCCCGGGGCGTCGTCGTCGCGGTGGGACCGACGCTGGACGACGTGCTGGACGCGACGGAGGGGCTGGATGCGACGGTGCTGTACGCGACCACCGTGCGGCCCTTCGACTCCGCCGGGCTGCGCAGGGCGGTGGGCGCGTCCACCGCCGACGTGGTGCTCGTGGAGCCGTACCTCGCCGGGACCTCCTCGGCGGCCGCCGCGGAGGCGTTGCTCGACCTGCCGCACCGGGTGCTGGGCCTGGGCGTGGGGCGTGCCGAGCTCCGCCGTTACGGACAGCGGGACGAGCACATCGCGGCGCACGGGCTCGACGCCGCGGGGCTCCGGAGCCGCATCTCCGACTTCCTGCGCGGCTGACGGAGCGCGCCTGTAGCCACTGCCCCGCCTTCGTCCGTTCGCTCAGCGGCGGGGCAGCTCCCTGCGGTCGATGTGGCCCATCAGCTCCTGGGCGAGCGCCTTGATGGTCACGAGCCCCGCCCTCCCCCACGGCCGGGGGACCGTGTCGACGGCGCAGACGGTGCCGAGCGCGACGCCCGTCCCGTCGATGAGCGGGGCGCCGAGGTAGGCCCGAATCCCTATGCCGTCCACGACCGGGTTCCCGGCGAAGCGCGGGTAGTCGCAGACGTCGTCCAGCACCAGGGCCTTGCGCCGGACCAGGACATGCGGGCAGTAGCCGTGGTCGCGGGCCATGAAGCGGTCGCTCCGGTTGCTGCGCGCGGCGGCGGATCCGAGGTCGCCGCCCGACTGGTTGCCCGCGGGTGTGTGCAGCCCGGCGAAGAACTGCCGGTTCTCGTCGATGAAGTTGACCATGGAGAAGGGGCTGGCCGTCACCGCGGCGACCCGGTCCGCGAAGTCGTCGAAGTTGTCGAAGGTCGTGTCCGGCCGCTCCCCCAGGCCGAGCCGGCGGAGCCGGGCCGCCCGGGCGGAGCCTCCGTGGTCGACCGGCGTGAGCAGCTGCCTGCCGGTCACGGGTGCGCTCCGTACGTCTGGAGCGGGGCCGGCGCCGGGGCCGGGGTGGCGTTGATGAGGTGCTGGAGGAGCGTCACCAGCGCGCCCGTGCCGGAGCTGGCGATCCTGGCGTCGCAGAGCACGACCGGGACGCCCGGCGGGAGGTCCAGGGCGGACCGGACCTCGTCGGGGGCGTACCGGTAGGCACCGTCGAACTCGTTGACGGCGACGATGAAGCCGATGCCCCTGCGTTCGAAGAAGTCGACGGCGGCGAAGCACTCTTCGAGGCGCCGGGTGTCGGCCAGCACCACCGCGCCGAGGGCGCCCTGCGACAGCTCGTCCCACATGAACCAGAAACGTTCCTGGCCGGGGGTGCCGAAGAGGTAGAGGACGTGCTGGTCGGAGAGGGTGAGCCGGCCGAAGTCCATGGCCACCGTGGTGGCCCGCTTGGACTCGATCCCGTCGAGGTTGTCCGTACCCACGCCGACCTGGGTCAGCAGTTCCTCCGTGCTCAGTGGGGCGATTTCGCTGACGGCGCCCACGAACGTCGTCTTGCCGACCCCGAACCCACCCGCGACCAGGACCTTGAGGGCCACGGGGAAGGGCGCGGGGCGGGCGGTGCTGTCAGAGTTGTCGTCGTAGACCATCGAGCACTGCCTCCAGCAGGGTTCGGTCGGTGGGCATGTCCTGGAAGGCGGGGGCGTGCGCGGTGACGGCCCCGCAGTCCACCAGGTCGGAGACGAGGACCTTGGCGACCGTCGCGGGCAGCCGCAGGTGCGCGGCCACCTCGGCGACGGAGGTGGGGCCCTCGCAGAGCCCGAGCGTCACGGTGTGTTCGTGGCCCAGGTGGGCCTGCGGTTTCCTGCCGGTCGCCATGATCAGCGAGAGCAGGTCGAGTTCGGTCGTCGGCCGGGTCCGGCCGCTGCTGACGGTGTACGGACGGACGAGCCGGCCGGCCTCGGCGTCGAGCAGCGGCCCCTCCTGGGCCCGCACCGTCACAGCCCCGGGGTGAACGGTGTCCCCGCCATGTGCCGTGCCGGGGTGGCCAGATACGGTCGCACGCTCTTGACCAGCATGGTCATCTCGTACCCGAGGACCGCGGCGTCGGCTTCGCGGCCTGCGAGGACCGCGAGACAGGTGCCCGAACCGGCGGTGGAGACGAAGAGCAGGGTCGAGTCGAGTTCGACCACGACCTGCCGCACGTCGCCGTTGTCCCCGAACCTGGCCCCGGCGCTGCGGCCCAGCGAGTAGAGCCCCGCCGCGAGGGCGGCCATGTGGTCCGCGCTGTCGGAGTCCATGCCGTGGACCGACTTCACCAGGCCGTCCGCGGACAGCAGGACGGCACTGCGCGTGTACGGAACACGCTGGACGAGACCGCTCAACAGCCAGTCCAGGTCGGCGACCTGACCGGACGTCATTTCGCTCGGCATGGTGCATCTACTCCTTGTAGGTGTTCTGGTGACGAGGGTCGGGGTTCTCGTGACGGCCGTCGGGGTTCTGGTGACGGAACTCGGGACTGCCCGGGATCCGCCTCTCGGCCGGTGCGGCCGGCGCGCGTACGGGCAGCGGGGTGAGGCGGCGTACCGGGGGCGCGGCCGGACCGCCGTACGGGGCGAACCCCGGCGCTGTGGAACCGGGGTCCACCGCTACGGGTCCCGGCGCGGTGGTCCCCGGCAGGGTGGGGCCCGGCGCCGTGGACCCCGGCAAGGTGGTCCCCAGAGTCGTGGACCCCGGCGCCGTGGACCCCGGTACGACGTGTCCCGGTGCCGCGACACCGGGCGCCTCGCCCGGCCCGGCTCCCGGCGGGAGGCCCTGCCCCGTCCCCTGGGGCGACGGTCCCTGGCCCGATACGGGCGCGGGGGCGTCACCGGCGGCGGCCGGCTGCTCCGCGTCCTGTGCCGACCTGGCTTCCGCCAGGTCGATGCCGCGCCGGAAGGCGGCGACGAGACCCGGGTCGTGCACCGCGTGCTCGTCCGGAACACGGCGCACCGGTGCCTGACGCAGCTGCGGCACCAAGTTCTCCTGGTTGGTGCGGCGGGGCAGTTCGGGGCGCGCCGGGGGCTCGGGCTGCGGCTCGGGGTACGCGGCGTACCCGGCGGGTGCGGGGTGGCTCTCCGTCGGCGCAGACCGCTCCGAGGTGCGCTGCGGCAGCGGCGGGCCCTGGGCCTCGCGGCGGATCTGACGCGGCGGCTGCGGGCTCCCCGCGGCCGGGGCGCCGGGCGCTCCCGTCTCCGCGCCGGGAGGCCGGAGCCGTCCCGCCACGGGCCGGAGCTGGTCCTGCGGTGTGGACGGGAGCTGCTCGTGCGGCGAGCGCCTCGCGTACGGCGAATCCGCGGAGTACGGGGTCCCCGTCCGGTCCGCCGCCGGCGGGAGCTGCTCCTGGGGCGGCCGCCCCGCACGGTCCGGGTCCCCGGGGAGGGCGGGTGCCGGACGGGTACGGGGACCGGAGTCCTGGACCGGCGGCCGGTGCACGGCGCCGGGCGGGGGCACAGGGACGCCCTCGGGCGGGGTGGTGGTGTCACTCTCGGTGCCGAGCAGCACCTGCGGGAGGACGAGTACGGCTTGGGTTCCCCCGTAGATGTTGCTCTCCAGGCGCACCGCGATGCCGTGGCGGCGGGCCAGTGCGGAGACGACGAACAGCCCGATGCGGCCGTCCTGGAGCAGGTGGGCGACGTTGACCTGGTCGGGGTCGGCCAGCAGGGCGTTCATCCTGCTCTGCTCCTGGCCCGGCATGCCGAGCCCGCGGTCCTCCACCTCCAGCGCGAAGCCCGCGGTGACGGGCTGGACGCGCAGCAGGACCTGGGTGTGCGGGGCGGAGAACACCGTGGCGTTCTCGACGAGTTCGGCCACCAGGTGGATCACGTCGGCGACGGCGTGTCCGCGCAGGGTGCCCTCGATCGGCGGGACCAGCTTGACCCGCGGGTACTGCTCCACCTCCGCGATGGCGGAGCGCAGCACCTCGGTGAGAGTGACCGGGTTGGACCACTGCCGGCGGGACACGGCGCCGCCGAGCACCGCGAGGTTCTCGGCGTGGCGGCGGATGCGGGTCGCCAGATGGTCGACGTGGAAAAGGCCCTTGAGGAGGTCGGGGTCCTCCACCTCGTGTTCGAGTTCGTCGAGAATCTGAATCTCGCGATGCACCAAGGACTGAAGGCGGCGCGCGAGGTTGACGAAGACCTCGACCTTCTGTTCGTTGCCCGCGCTGCTGAAGAGCTGGGACGCCTGCCCCACGGCCGCCACGGCGGCCTCCTGCGAGCGTGCGATCTCCTGTCCCAGCAGGTCGAAGGCGTCCGCCTCCGGGGCGGCGGGCTGCGGAGTCCGGCGGGCGGGCAGTTGCTCCCCGGCGCGGAGCTGTTCCAGCGTCCGCTGCAGCTCGGCCTGGCCCCGGGCGTTGGTCCGGCGGAGCGCCTGGGCGCGGTCGAGCAGCCCGGCCGCGACCCGCCGGGCCGCGATGCACGCGGCCACGACGGCCGTCACGGCCAGCGCTCCGGACCCGCCGAGGGCGGCGAGCAGACTGCCGGAGGGACGCACCCCGGAGGCCCGTACGGTGAAGATGACCGCGGCGGCACCGCTCAGCAGGGCGGCCACGGTCGGCAGCAGGGCCGCCCGCACCATCTGACCGCGTATCCGCAGTTCCGACGCCGGCTGCACGGTGCGGGGCTTGGCGGCGGCAGCGGTCTGGGGACGGCCCGCCGGGCGGCCGTGCCGCCCGCTCTCTCGGCGATCCGGTCGCGCTTCTGGTGCGCGAAGTTGAGACATCAGCGTCCTCGGTACGTGGGGCACCCGGAATCGTTCATGCGGTGGCACCAAAGGGGGTCGGTCAGGCTCCGGATCAACCGGACGGGCTCGAAGAACATGAGCCCATCGTTGATCACTGAGCACACACGGTAGTCGCCGACGCGGCGGGTGTGAGCGCCAGTTGTCGAACTTGCCCGCCATCCGTCCCGCTCTGGTATGACGGCCCGCACTGGCGACCGAATTTCAGCGCCTCGCTCGAACCCGGTCGCCGCGACACGGAGCGACGCACGGGGACCGCGCCGCATCCGGCCCGTCCGTCACGTCGCGCAAGGTCCGCCACACTGTTCATGCGCCCCCCGGAAGACCTCACCCCTTCACAACGTGAACGGGCCACCCGGAAATCCATCGTTGGAAGCCGACAGAAGGTCTGTACCAGCACCTTGACGCCCCCTCTTCCCCTCACTTAAATCAAGTAGTGAATTAACAATCGGCATTGACCCCTCCGAGTGCCGGTCCACACCGCAATCCGCCATGCCCTGATCCGTCACGCCGCGACCCGTCGCGTCGCAATCTGTCATGGACATGACGAACTGCCCCCCACGCGAAGTGATGTGATGATCGTGCGAACACCCGTGAGGCGCCGACTGGCGCTGTACGTCGCGTCCCTGCTGGCCTGTTCCGGCGTACTCCTGGCCACTCCGGCCGGAGCCGCACCCGCGACCGCCCAGGGCGCCGCCACCGCAGCCGCGGCCACCACGACCTTCTCCGACGACTTCAACGGTGCGGCCGGGTCCGCGCCCGACGCGAGCAAGTGGCAGACGGAGACCGGCGACAACGTCAACAACCACGAGCGGCAGTACTACACGGCGGGGGCGAAGAACGCCCAGCTGGACGGCCAGGGCAATCTGGTCATCACCGCCCGCAAGGAGAATCCCGCCAACTACCAGTGCTGGTACGGCACCTGCCAGTACACCTCGGCGCGGCTGAACACCTCGGGCAAGTTCACGTCGACGTACGGGCACGTGGAGACCCGGATGAAGATCCCGCGCGGCCAGGGCATGTGGCCGGCGTTCTGGATGCTCGGCGCGGACCTGGGCAGCGTCGGCTGGCCCAACAGCGGCGAGATCGACATCATGGAGAACGTCGGCTTCGAGCCGGGCGCGGTCCACGGGACCATCCACGGCCCCGGGTACTCCGGATCGGCGGGCATCGGCGCGGGCTACTCCCTGCCCGGCGGTCAGGCCTTCGCCGACGCTTTCCACACCTTCGCGGTCGACTGGGCCCCCAACTCGATCACCTGGTCGGTCGACGGAAACGTCTACCAGACGCGCACCCCCGCCGATCTGGGCGGCAACAGCTGGGTGTTCAACAAGCCCTTCTTCATCATCCTGAACCTCGCGGTCGGCGGCTACTGGCCCGGCGACCCCGACGGCTCCACCCCGTTCCCCGGCCAGCTCGTCGTCGACTACGTGCACGTCACCACCAGTGACGGCGGCACGACTCCGCCCCCGGCCGGCGGCGGTTCGATCACGGGCATCGGCGGCAAGTGCGTCGACGTGGCGAGCGCCTCGACCGCGAACGGCACCGCCGTGCAGCTGTACGACTGCAACGGCAGCGCCGCCCAGAAGTGGACGGTCAACTCCGACGGCACCATCCGCGCCCTCGGCAAGTGCCTCGACGCCAAGGACGCCGGCACCGCCGACGGCACGCTCCTCCAGCTCTGGGACTGCAACGGAACGGCCGCGCAGAAATGGGCCACCCCTGCGGCCAAGGACATCGTCGGCATCCAGTCGAACAAGTGCATGGACGCCACGGGCAACTCCTCGGCGAACGGCACCCGGCTCCAGCTCTGGACCTGCTCCGGCACCGCCAACCAGAAGTGGACGGTGAACGCCGCGTGAACACCCCCACCGCATCGCACCGCCGCCGGGTCCGCTCCCTGGCCCTGCCCGCCGCACTCCTCCTCGCGGCGGGGGCCTCACTGGTCTCTCTGCCCGCCACCGCGCAGGCGGCGGTGACCGCGACCGGCACCATCACCGGCATCGGCGGCAAGTGCGTCGACGTCGCCGGCGCCTCCTCGGCGAACGGCACCGCCGTCCAGCTCTACGACTGCAACGGCAGCGCCGCACAACAGTGGAGCGTCAACAGCGACGGCACCCTCCGGGCCCTCGGCAAGTGCCTCGACGTCAAGGACAACGGCACCGCCGACGGCGCCCAGCTCCAGATCTGGGACTGCGCCGGAAGCGCCAACCAGAAGTGGTCGGTCTCCGCCGCCCGGGACATCGTGAACCCGCAGGCGAACAAGTGCGTGGACGCCACCGGCAACTCCTCGGCGAACAGCACCCGGCTCCAGCTCTGGACCTGCTCCGGCACCGCCAACCAGAAGTGGACGGCCCCCTCGGGAGGCGGTAATCCCGCCCCGGCCGGGACCATGGCCGTGGCCCCGTACCTCTACAACGGGTGGGGCAGCCCGCCGAGTCCGACGACCGTGATGAACGCGACCGGGGTCAAGTGGTTCACCCTGGCGTTCGTCCTGAGCAACGGCTACTGCAACCCGCAGTGGGACGGCTCGCGCGCCCTGGCGGGCGGCGTCGACCAGCAGACCATCAACACCGTGCGCGCGGCGGGCGGTGACGTCATCCCGTCGTTCGGCGGCTGGAGCGGCAACAAGCTGGAGAGCTCCTGCTCCAGCGCGGGTGAGCTGGCCGCCGCGTACCAGAAGGTCATCAACGCGTACGGCCTCAAGGCGATCGACATCGACATCGAGGCCGACGCCTACAGCAACGGCACCGTGCAGCAGCGCACGGTGGACGCGCTCAAGACGGTCAAGGCCAACAACCCGGGCATCAAGGTGTACGTCACCTTCGGCACCGGCCAGAGCGGTCCGGACAGTTCGCTGATCAACCGGGCCGCATCCTCGGGACTGACCGTCGACAGCTGGACGATCATGCCCTTCGACTTCGGCGGTGCGGGCCAGAACATGGGCACGCTCACCCTCCAGGCCGCCGAGGGCCTGAAGAACGCGGTGAAGAGCGCCTACGGATACACCGACGACCAGACGTACCGGTCGATCGGCATCTCCTCCATGAACGGCCTCACCGACGACAACGAGACCGTGACGGTGGCCGACTTCCGCACCATCCTCGCCTACGCCCAACAGCACCATCTGGCGCGGCTGACCTTCTGGTCGGTCAACCGCGACCGGCCCTGCACCGGCGGCGGCGCGGACACCTGCTCGGACGTCAGCCAGCAGGCATGGGACTACACCCGCGTGTTCGCGCAGTACACGGGGTGAACCGCGGCGCGGTGGCCGGGCCCGTCGGACCGGGCCACCGCGCACGGGTGCGTACGGAACCGCGGAAGGGAGGCCCGGGCACGGCGCCTGCGACGGGGCTGATGGAATACCGGCAGGGCAGGCCGTCACCGACGGCTCCGCCCGGTATCGCACAGCCCTGCCCAGCACCGGAGAGAGCACGCGCATGAAGATCGTCGACGCGAAGTTGATCGTCACCAGTCCCGGACGCAACTTCGTCACGCTGAAGCTGACGACCGACGAAGGGCTCACCGGACTCGGCGACGCCACGCTCAACGGCAGGGAACTCGCGGTCGTCGGCTACCTCCAGGACCATGTGCTGCCGCTGCTCGTCGGGCTCGACCCGCACCGTATCGAGGACACCTGGCAGTACCTGTACCGCGGCGCCTACTGGCGGCGCGGGCCGGTCACCATGGCCGCGATAGCCGCCGTGGACGTGGCGCTCTGGGACATCAAGGCCAAGGCCGCCGGTCTCCCGCTCTACCAGCTCCTCGGCGGCGCGAGCCGTGACCGGGTCCGCACCTACGGCCACGCCAACGGCGCCGGCATCCCGGAGCTGCTCGACTCCGTCCGGGCCCGCCTCGCCGAGGGGTACAGGGCGGTCCGCATCCAGACCGGAGTGCCGGGCCTGAAGGCGGTCTACGGGGTGCACACCACGGACGACAACGGCACCGCCGTGCTCCACCAGCAGACCAGGCCGCTGGTGGAGGACTGGGACACCGATGCCTATCTGCGGCACGTCCCGGCGGTCTTCGAGGCGGTACGCGCGGAGTTCGGCGCCGAGCTGCCGCTGCTCCACGACGCCCACCACCGGCTCACCCCGATCCAGGCGGCCCGGCTCGGCAAGGACCTGGAGCCGTACCGCCCGTTCTGGCTGGAGGACTGCACGCCCGCGGAGAACCAGGACGCGTTCCGCCTGATCCGCCATCACACGACCACCCCGCTCGCGGTGGGCGAGGTCTTCAACACCGTCCACGACTACCAGGCGCTGATCACCGAGCGGCTGATCGACTACGCGCGTTCGGCGGTCACCCACTTCGGCGGGGTCACCCCGTTGCGCAAGCTCTTCGACTTCGCCGCGCAGTACCAGGTCAAGGCCGCGACGCACGGGCCCGAGGACATCTCCCCGGTTGGCCTGGCTGCGGCCGTCCACCTGGACCTCGCCGTGCACAACTTCGGCATCCAGGAGTACTCGGGGCACTCGGCGCTCACCGGGGAGGTGTTCCGGCACGCCTACACGTTCACCGACGGGCACCTGCACCCGGGCGAGGCTCCCGGCATCGGCGTGGAGCTCGACGAGGAGCTGGCCGCCGCCCACCCGTACGAGCCCGCCTATCTGCCGGTCAACCGCCTCCAGGACGGCACCGTCCACGACTGGTGACCCCGGGGGCCGGGGCCCTCCCGCTCGCGCTTCAGCCCCCGCCTCCGCCCTTCCGCCGATGCCCCGGACCGCCGCGTTCCCACGCGCCGAGGTCCGGGGCATCGGCGTGTCCACGGCCGGACCGCCTTGCGCAAAAACGCAACTGGCTTCCATCGCTTGCGGCGAACTTGCATTTACCGACAGCGCTCACGAAACCCCCTGATGGCAGCGGGTGTCGACTCAACCCGTCGATCCCTCCATGCAATTGGTACCTACGGGACCGGTAGACGAGCCTCCATATATCTGCAACCCTCTGACCGCTCCTCGCAAAAGATGTAGTGCATGACGCATAAATTCAATCCTCCCTGCACATCGACTGAGCCGTGCCTCGCCTCCGTCAGGGGTGAGGCCGAGGGATCGGGGATTCATGAGAGCGAAACGCTGGAGAGCGCGCGGTCTGTCCGCAGTGGTCGTCACCAGCCTGCTGACCGTCGGATGGCCCGCGATGACCGCCGTGGCGGCCTCGGGGCCGAACGCGGCCTCGGGCCTGCCGGCCAAGGCGAGCAGCGCACGGGCGAAGAACACGGCCGCCGTCATCACCGACGGCGACCAGGGCACCTACTGGCAGAGCGCGAACGGCGACCAACCCCAGTGGGTGCAGACCGACTTGGGTTCCACCGTCCGGACGGACGGGGTCGTGCTGAAGCTCCCGGCCGGCTGGGCGAGCCGGACCCAGACCCTCGCCGTCCAGGGCAGCACCGACGGCACGAGCTTCACCACGCTGAAGAGCTCCGCGACCTACGCCTTCAGTCCGGGACAGGCCAACGCGGTCACGGTGAACTACCCTGCCACCAAAGCCCGTTACGTACGGATCGCGGTCACGGACAACTCCGTCGCCGACGCCGCCCAGCTCTCCGAGCTCGAGGTGAAGATCGCCGCCGCCTCCTCGGTGAACCTGGCGAGCGGGCGCACCATGTCGGAGAGCAGCCACACCGACGTGTATCCGGCGTCCAACGCCAACGACGGCAACAAGTCGACGTACTGGGAGAGCGCCAACAACGCGTTCCCGCAGTGGATCCAGGCGGACCTCGGTTCCGCCGTACGGGTCGACCGGGTGGTCCTGAAGCTGCCGGACAGCTGGGGACCCCGCAGCCAGACGCTGAAGATCCAGGGCAGCACGAACAATTCGGCCTTCACGGATCTCACCGCCTCGCAGGCGTACAGCTTCGACCAAGCGGGCGGCCAGACGGTGACGGTCTCCTTCGACGCCACCACCACTCGTTACGTACGCGCCCTGTTCACCGCGAACAGCGTGCAACCGGGCGCCCAGGTGTCCGAGTTCGAGGTGTACGGCCCGGAGACGGGTGACACCCAGGCTCCGTCCGCACCGAGCGGTCTCGCCCTCACCGAGCCCGCGAGCGGTCAGATCAAGCTGACCTGGAACGCCTCCACCGACAACACCGCCGTCACCGGCTACGACATCTACGCCAACAACGCCCTGCTGACCAGCGTCGCGGGCGGGGTGACCACGTTCACCGACAACCGGCCCGCGAACCAGACCGTCTCGTACTACGTACGGGCCAAGGATGCGGCCGGGAACCAGTCGGGCAACAGCAACACCGTCACCCGGCAGGCGAGCGGCGGGGACACCACGGCGCCGACGGCCCCCTCCGGGCTGGTGCTCACCGAGCCGGCGAGCGGCCAGATCAAGCTGGTCTGGAACGCCTCCACCGACAACACCGCCGTCACCGGCTACGACATCTACGCCAACAACACCCTGCGGGGCAGTGTCGGCGGCTCGGTGACCACGTACACCGACACGCAGCCGGCCTCGGCCACGGTCACCTACGTGGTCCGGGCGAAGGACGCGGCGGGCAACCAGTCCACCGCGAGTAACTCCGTGACCCGCAACGGTTCGGGGACCACCGGCTCCAACCTCGCGGTGTCCAAGCCGATCACCGCGTCCTCGTACGTGCACACCTACGTCGCGACGAACGCCAACGACAACAGCGTGACGACCTACTGGGAGGGCGCCGGGGGCAGTTACCCCAACACCCTGGCCGTGCAGCTGGGTTCCAACGCCGACCTGAGCAGCCTGGTGCTGAAGCTCAACCCGGACAGCGCGTGGGGGGCCCGGACGCAGACCATCGAGGTGCTCGGACGGGAGCAGAGCGCGAGCTCCTTCACCAGCCTGGTCGCCGCGAAGAGCTACTCCTTCGACCCGGCGAGCGGGAACAGCGTCACCGTGCCGGTCTCCGGCCGGGTCGCCGACGTACAGCTGAAGTTCACCGCCAACTCCGGCTCTTCGGCGGGTCAGGTGGCGGAGTTCCAGGTGATCGGGGTACCGGCGCCGAACCCGGACCTCGAAGTCACCGGTGTGACGTCCACGCCCGCCGCCCCGGTGGAGTCGGACACGATCACCCTCGGTGCCACGGTGCGCAACAGCGGCGCGGTCGCTTCGGCCGCCACCAAGGTGGACCTGCTCCTCGGCGGTTCCAAGGTCGCCACCGCGTCGGTCGGCGCGCTCGCGGCCGGGGCGTCGACCACGGTCAGCGCCTCGATCGGCACGCGTGAGGCGGGGAGTTACCCGCTGGGCGCGGTGGTGGACCCGGCGGGCGAGGTGATCGAGCAGAACGAGTCGAACAACACCTACAACCGCACCGATCCCCTCGTGGTGAAGCCGGTCTCCAGCTCCGACCTGGTCGCCTCGCTGAGCACCTCGCCCTCCAGCCCCTCGGCCGGTGACGCGGTGACCTTCGACGTGTCGATCAAGAACCAGGGCTCCATCGCCTCGGCGAGCGGGAGCCACGGGGTGACGCTCGCCGTGCTCGACTCGAACAACGCGACCGTGAAGACCCTGACGGGCGCGTTCAGCGGGACCATCGCGGCGGGAGCGACCGCCGCCTCGGTGAAGCTCGGGCCGTGGACGGCGGCCGACGGCTCGTACACCGTGAAGGTGACGCTCGCCGACGACGCCAACGAGCTGCCGGTGAAGCGGACGAACAACGTCTCCACGCAGCCCCTGTTCGTCGGCCGGGGCGCCGACATGCCGTACGACACGTACGAGGCGGAGGACGCCACGACCGGGGGCGGCGCGCAGGTGGTCGGTCCCAACCGCACGGTGGGCGACATCGCCGGTGAGGCGTCCGGCCGCAAGGCCGTGAACCTGGACGCGACCGGCGAGTACGTCGAGTTCACCACCCGGGCGGCCACCAACACGCTGGTGACCCGGTTCTCCATCCCCGACGCACCGGGCGGCGGGGGCATCGACTCCACGATCGACGTCTACGTGAACGGTGTCCTGAAGAAGGCGCTCCCGCTGACCTCCCGGTACGCCTGGCTGTACGGCGCCGAGGCGGGCCCCGGCAACTCCCCCTCGGCGGGCGGGCCCCGGCACATCTACGACGAGGCGCACCTCCTGCTCGGTGAGACCGTGCCGGCGGGAGCCAAGATCCGGCTGCAGAAGGACGCCGCGAACACCTCCACGTACGCGATCGACTTCGTCAGCCTGGAGCAGGCGACGGCCGTCGCCAACCCCGACCCGGCGGCCTACGCGGTGCCGGCCGGATTCACCCACCAGGACGTCCAGAACGCCCTGGACCGGGTGCGGATGGACACCACCGGCAAGCTGGTCGGCGTCTACCTGCCGACGGGCGACTACCAGACCGCCAGCAAGTTCCAGGTGTACGGGAAGGCCGTGAAGGTGGTCGGCGCGGGGCCCTGGTTCACCACGTTCCAGGGACCGTCCGGGCAGGAGAACACCGACATCGGGTTCCGCGCGGACTCGACGGCGAACGGATCGTCGTTCTCGGGCTTCGCCTACTTCGGCAACTACACCTCGCGGATCGACGGTCCGGGCAAGGTGTTCGACTTCGCGGGCGTCTCGGACATCGTGATCGACGACGTCTGGGTCGAGCACATGGTGTGCATGTACTGGGGCGCCAACACGGACCGGATGACCATCAAGAACTCCCGTATCCGGGACACGTTCGCCGACGGCATCAACATGACCAACGGCTCGACGGACAACCTCGTGTCCAACAACGAGTCGCGGGCGACCGGTGACGACAGCTTCGCGCTCTTCTCGGCGATCGACGCCGGCGGGGCGGACATGAAGAACAACGTCTTCGAGAACCTGACCTCGCTCCTCACCTGGCGGGCGGCGGGCATCGCCGTGTACGGCGGTTACGACAACACCTTCCGCAACCTGCGGGTCGCGGACACTCTGGTCTACGCGGGGATCACCATCTCCTCGCTGGACTTCGGGTATCCGATGAACGGCTTCGGCACCGGGCCCACCGCCCTGGAGAACATCTCCCTGGTGCGCACGGGTGGCCACTTCTGGGGGTCGCAGACCTTCCCGGCCATCTGGGTGTTCTCCGCCTCGAAGGTGTTCCAGGGGATCAGGGTGAGCCACGTGGACATCGTGGACCCGACCTACAGCGGGGTGATGTTCCAGACCAACTATGTCGGTGGACAGCCGCAGTTCCCGATCAAGGACACCATCTTCACGGACATCTCGATCTCGGGCGCCCGCAAGAGCGGGGACGCCTTCGACGCGAAGTCCGGCTTCGGTCTCTGGGCGAACGAGCTGCCCGAGTCGGGGCAGGGTCCCGCGGTCGGTGAGGTCACCTTCAACGGCCTGAGGTTCTCCAACAACGCGGTGGACACCCGGAACACCACCTCCACCTTCAAGATCAACGTCAACCCGTAGGGAGTGGATCGGCAGGATGTGCGGGCCGTCGTGGCGGGGTGGACCGACCGCCACGACGGCCCGCACGATCGACGCAAGCTGCTTGCGCAGATTGCGTTAGTCTTGCGTCCATGACGCGAAGACTTGCTCAGGTAGCGAAGAAGGTGGGTGTCAGCGAGGCCACGGTCAGCCGGGTCCTCAACGGCAAGCCCGGGGTCTCCCAGGCGACCCGGCAGTCGGTGCTCACCGCACTGGACGTGCTCGGCTACGAGCGGCCGAGCCAGCTGCGCGGCGAACGGGCCCGGCTGGTGGGCCTGGTGCTGCCCGAGCTCCAGAATCCGATCTTCCCGGCCTTCGCGGAGGTCATCGGCGGCGCTCTCGCGCAGCAGGGACTCACGCCGGTGCTGTGCACCCAGACCAAGGGCGGCGTCTCCGAGGCGGACTACGTGGACCTGCTGCTCCAGCAGCAGGTCTCCGGGGTCGTCTTCGCCGGCGGGCTCTTCGCCCAGGCGGACGCGGAGCACGAGCACTACCGGCGGCTCGCGGAGCGGAAGATCCCGGTGGTCCTCATCAACGCCCCCATAGAGAATCTCGACTTCCCCTGCATCTCGTGCGACGACGGCGTCGCCGTCGAGCAGGCGTGGCGCCATCTCGCCTCGCTGGGCCACGAACGGATCGGCCTGGTGCTGGGCCCGGCCGACCACCTCCCCTCGCGGCGCAAGCTGGCGGCGGCCCGGGCAACCGCACAGGCCAACGGGCAGGAGCTGACGGCGGAGTTCGTCGAGCGGACCATGTTCTCCCTGGAGGGCGGCCAGGCGGCTGCCTCACGGCTGCTGGACCGGGGCGCCACCGGCATCATCTGCGCGAGCGACCCGCTGGCCCTGGGTGCGGTGAGGGCGGCCCGCCGGCGCGGGATCTCCGTGCCGGACGGGGTGTCCGTGGTCGGTTACGACGACTCCGCCTTCATGAACTGCACGGAGCCGCCGCTGACCACCGTGCGCCAGCCCATCGAGGCGATGGGCCGCGCGGTGGTCGAGCTGCTCTGCGCCCAGATCCAGGGCGGCGAGGTGCACCACGGCGAGCTGCTCTTCGAGCCCGAACTGGTGGTGCGCGGATCGACGGCCCAGGCCCCGCGGTAGGACCGCCCACTCCGGCGCCGCGCGGCGCCCGTCCCCTCCCCGGGGCGGGCGCCGCGCGGCGTTTTGCGTTGCGCGCCACCCCTCGTACCGCGCTCGCAGGTCGGGCACCCCCTCACTCCGCCCACCGGCATTCATTCATCTGTCAAACAATTACGAGATCGGCGCTAGATATTGCGCCCTTCTGTTCCCGGTGGTTGAGTGTGCGGCGCCCCACAACGCATCGGCGGTGGGGCGACGTCCACGCACATGCCCGAGGGGGACCACCCATGAGTAGAGCCGCGTTCCGCCGTAGAAGCCGCGCAGGCGCGGTCGCCCTTGTCTCCGCACTGGCGCTCACCGCGCTCGCGGCTTGCGGTACGAGCAGCAGCAGCGACAACGACGGCGGCCAGAAGGACGGCGGCGGCAGCACGTCGGCCGACCCGGCCGCGCCGCTGGACCCGAAGACCAAGGTGACGATCACCATCGACTGCATGCCGCCCACGGCGAAGGCGGCCGAGCTCAAGGAGTGGAAGGAGGACGTCGCCGAGTTCAACAAGGCCTACCCGAACGTCACGATCGAGGGGCGGTCCACCGCCGGCCAGTGTCTGGAGCCGCCGCGCTTCACGGCCATGCTGAAGGCGAAGTCCCAGCCGGACGTGTTCTACACGTACTTCACCGACCTGCCGCAGGTGCTCGACAACGACGGCGCCGAGGACATCACCGCGTACGTCACCGACAAGAGCGTGCCCGCGCTGGCGGACATCGACCCGAACGTCCTCAACTCGCTCAAGCAGGACGGCAAGCTGTACGGGCTGCCCACCAGCAACTACACCATGGGCCTGCTCGTCAACCGCAAGCTCTTCCAGCAGGCCGGCCTCGACCCCGACGCCCCGCCGCGCACCTGGGCGGAGGTCCGTACCGCCGCGAAGAAGATCGCCGGTCTGGGCAAGGGCATCTCGGGCTTCGGCGAGTACAGCGCCGGCAACACCGGCGGCTGGCACTTCACCGCCCAGATGTACAGCATCGGCGGCGAGGTCGTCGACGCGAGCGGCACCAAGGCCGCGTTCAACAACGACCTGGGCAAGCAGGTCGCCGAGAACATCAAGGCCATGCGCTGGCAGGACGACAGCATGGGCAAGACCCAGCTGCTGAAGTGGGGCGACCTGCAGAAGCAGATCGCCACCGACAAGCTGGGCATGTTCCTCGCCGCGCCCGACGACATCGCGTACATGGTGCAGCAACTCGGCGCCAGTTACGAGAACTTCGGGATGGGCCCGATCCCCGGCGAGAAGAACACCCTGGCCGGCGGCAACAACTACATGATCAAGAAGGGGATTTCGGCCGACAAGATCAAGGCCGCCATCGCCTGGCTGAACTTCAAGAACCTGAGCGTCGGCAAGGGCCAGTTCAACTGGGAGCGCACCAAGGCCGACAAGCTGCCCGTCGGTGTTCCCCAGCCCAACTTCTGGCTGAACGGCTCGAAGACCACGGACGACGCCGCACGCACCCAGTTCGCCACCATGCCGGTCGCCAACTTCAAGACGTTCGTGGACAACCCGGTCCCCGGCAAGGCCGAGCCGCCGAAGGCCCAGGAGGTCTACAAGGTCCTGGACAACGTGATGTCCGGCCTCCTGACCAACAAGAACGCCGACGTCGACAAGCTTCTCTCCGACGCGGAGAAGCAGGTCAACCAGGTCCTGGCCATCCAGTAACCGGGCACGGGGGCCGGCCCCGCCGGCCCCCCGCACCCCCGTCCGCGCCCGGACCGCGTTCCGGCACCACTGCACCGAGGAGGCGGCGACGATGTCGGCCCCCACCATCCCCAAGACGGCGGCGAAGACGCCCCGCCCGTCCCGGCACCACGGCGAAGGCACGAGTCTCACCGGCGGTGCCTTCGCCCGGGCCCTTCGCCGTAACCTCACCGCGCACGGCTTCCTGATCGGCGCCGTGATCTGCTTCGGCCTCTTCTCCTGGTACCCGATGGTGCGGGAGTTCTTCCTCGCCTTCCAGAAGACCGAGGACGGACAGACCACCTGGGCGGGTCTGGACAACCTGAACACCGTCTTCAACGACCCGGCGTTCTGGCAGGCCTGGCGCAACACCCTGCTCTTCACCGTGCTCGCGCTGGTCCTGGGCTTCGCCGTCCCGTTCGTGGTCGCGGTGGTGCTCAACGAGTTCCGGCACGCGCAGGGCTATCTGCGGCTCCTCGTGTACCTCCCCGTCATGCTCCCGCCGGTCGCCTCGGTGCTGCTCTTCAAGTACCTCTACGACCCCGGGTACGGCCTGCTCAACCAACTCCTCGGCTTCTTCGGGATACCGGCCCAGCAGTGGCTCCAGGATCCCAGCACCTCGATGCTCTCGGTCGTGGTCGCGGCGACCTGGATGAACATGGGCGGCGCGACGCTCATCTACCTCGCCGCGCTCCAGGGCATCCCCGGCGAGCTCTACGAGGCCGCCGATCTGGACGGGGCAGGTCTGCTGCGCAAGGTCTGGCACGTCACCATCCCGCAGACCCGGCTCATCCTCTCGCTGCTGCTGCTCATGCAGGTCATCGCGACGATGCAGGTGTTCGTCGAGCCCTTCCTGCTCACCGGCGGCGCGGGCCCCGAGGGATCGACGACCACGGTCGTGTACCTGATCTACCAATACGCCTTCAACTTCAACAACTACGGCGCCGCGGCGGCGCTCGGCCTGGTCCTCCTCGTACTGCTCGCCGGTGTGTCGGCCGTGTACGTGAGGCTCAGCCGCGCCGAGGACGAGTAGGACCCGGGGGAAACGACAGATGTCCACACGTACGCTCATCTCGCCGGCCCAGCTGGCCAGGCCCCGGGGCAAAGCCGTCTACTGGGTGGTCTTCGGCCTCGTCATGGTCCTGTTCACGCTGGTCTTCCTCGGACCGCTCTACTGGATGGTGTCCGGGGGCCTCAAGTCCACGCAGGAGGCGGTGCAGTCGCCGCCGACGCTCTTCCCGTCGACGCTGACTCCCTCCAACTACTCGCACGCCTGGGAGGTGATGGACCTCTCCCGCCTGCTCTTCAACACCCTGTACTACGCGTTCGGGGCGCTGGCCTTCCAGCTCGTGCTGGACGTCGCGGCGGCCTACTCGCTCTCCCGGCTGCGGCCCGTCTTCGGCAAGGCGATCCTCGGGATGATGCTCGCCACCCTGATGATCCCGGCGACGGTGCTGGTCGTCCCGCAGTACCTCACGGTGCTGGACGTCCCCCTGGTGGAGCGCAATCTGCTCAACTCGCCGTGGGCGATCTGGCTCCCGTCGGTGACCAACGCCTTCAACATCTTCCTGCTGAAGCGGTTCTTCGACTCCATCCCGAAGGAGTTGCTGGACGCCGCGGCGATGGACGGGGCCTCCCCCATGCGCACCCTGCGCTCGATCGTCCTGCCCATCTCCCGGCCGATCCTCGGGGTGGTCTCCATCTTCGCCGTCGTCGGAGTCTGGAAGGACTTCCTCTGGCCGATGCTCACCCTGCCCGATCCGGCCATGCAGACCCTGAACGTCGGCATCTACTCGCTCTCCAACGGTGTACCGGAGAACGTGCTGATCGCCGCGCTCACCATCGCGTCCCTCCCGACGCTGCTCATCTTCCTGCTCTTCCAGCGGAACATCATGAGCGGCCTCACCGCGGGCGGTCTGAAGGGCTGACCCCGCACGGCTGCCCCGGTCGGTCCGGGGCAGCCGGTGCCGCCTGCCCGCACGCCTGCCTTCCTGGCCGCATGCCTGCCCGCACGGCTCGCACGTTCGTCGGTCGCCGCCCGTTCGCACGGGCCGCCCGACGCCCCTCGCACGACGCCTCTCTCCATGAAGCTTCCGCCGCCGGCCGTAACCGCACGCCCCGCTGTCCGGCCGGCGGCGGACCCTGCCCGAAAGGACCCTCACGTGGCAGCCCCTCTTCCGGTACGCACCGACGACTGGTGGCGCAGCGCCGCCATCTACCAGGTGTACCCACGCAGCTTCGCCGACGGTGACGGGGACGGTACCGGGGACCTCGCGGGCGTCCGGTCGAAGCTGCCGTACCTCGCCGAACTTGGCGTGGACGCCATCTGGTTCACCCCGTGGTACGTCTCCCCGCTCGTCGACGGCGGTTACGACGTCGCCGACTACCGCACCATCGACCCGGCCTTCGGGACGCTCGCCGAGGCGGAGAAGCTCATCGACGAGGCCCGGGAGGCCGGCATCCGGGTGATCGTGGACATCGTGCCGAACCACGTCTCGGACCAGCACGCGTGGTTCCGGGCCGCGCTGGAGGCCGGACCGGGCAGCCCCGAGCGGAAGTTGTTCCACTTCCGGCCCGGCCGGGGCGAGCACGGTGAACTGCCGCCCAACGACTGGCCCTCGCAGTTCTCCGGGCGCACCTGGACCCGGGTGCCGGACGGCGAGTGGTACCTCCACCTCTTCACGCCCGAGCAGCCCGACCTCAACTGGGCTCATCCCGAGGTCCGTCGGGAGCACGAGGAGATCCTGCGCTTCTGGTTCGAGCGCGGGGTGGCCGGTGTGCGGATCGACTCGGCGGCACTCCTCGCCAAGGACCCTGCGCTCGCCGACTTCGTGGAGGGGGTCGACCCCCATCCGTACATCGACCAGGACGAGTTGCACGACATCTACCGTTCCTGGCGGGTCATCGCCGACGAGTACCTGGGCGTCTTCGTGGGCGAGGTCTGGCTGCCGGACTCGGAGCGCTTCGCGCGCTATCTGCGCCCGGACGAGCTGCACACCGCCTTCAACTTCAACTTCCTGGCGTGCCCGTGGCGGGCGGAGCGGCTGCGGCGGACGATCGACGACACCCTGGCCGAGCACGCGCCGGTCGGCGCCCCGGCCACCTGGGTGCTGTGCAACCACGACGTGACCCGGACGGTGACCCGGTACGGCCGCGAGGACACCGGGTTCGACTTCGCGACCAAGGCCTTCGGCACGCCCACGGACCTGGCGCTCGGCGAGCGGCGGGCGCGCGCGGCGGCTCTCCTGACGCTCGCGCTGCCCGGGGCCGCATATCTGTACCAGGGCGAGGAGTTGGGGCTGCCCGAGGCGGACGTACCCCTCGACCGCATCCAGGACCCGATGCACTTCCGTTCCGGCGGGAAGGACCCGGGGCGGGACGGCTGCCGGGTGCCGCTGCCGTGGAGCGCGGACGCCCCGTACAGCGGGTTCGGCTCACGCCAGGAGCCGTGGCTGCCGCAGCCCGAGGGCTGGCCGGCGTACGCCGTGGACCGCCAGAGCGGCGATCCGGGCTCGATGCTGTCGCTCTACCGGGAGGCGCTGCGGCTGCGGCGCACCACCGACGCCTTCCGGAGCGAGCCGCTGACCTGGCTCCCCTCCGACGAGGGCGTGCTCGCCTTCCGGCGCGGGCCGGGCCTGATCTGCGTCGTCAATCTGGCGGCGGAACCGGCGGAGCTCCCCGCCCACACGGATGTCCTGCTCGCCGGCGGCCCCCTGGACGAGCGGGGCCGTCTCCCCCAGGACACGGCGGTGTGGCTGCTGGCCTGATCCAGTCGCCGCACCGCCGTCCAGCTGTCCCCCCACAGGAGGTTATGGATCATGAGCGTGACAAGAGCCGCACCCGGTGGACGGTCCCTGACCGCGCTGCTGGCCTCACTCGCCTGCACCGTGGCCCTGGGGACGGTGGCCGCCCTCACCGGGGGCGGCGCCGGTTCCGCGGCGGCGGCCGAGGCGCCCGTACTCTCGCCGTTCGCGGTGGCGGGGCGCGGGGCCCAGGTGCCGTTCACCGAGCTGGAGGCGGAGAACGCCGCGACCACCGGTTCACCGATCGGCCCCGACCGCACCTACACCACTCTTCCCTCCGAGGCCTCGGGCCGGCGCGCCGTGCGGCTCGACGCCCCGGGCGAGTACGTCGAGTTCACCCTGACCAAGCCGGCCAACGCCATGACGGTGCGCTACTCCGTGCCGGACAACGCGGCGGGGACGGGCATCACCGCGCCGGTCGCGCTCAGCCTGGACGGGACCAAGCTCAAGGACCTGGACTTCACGTCCAGGTACGGCTGGTTCTACGGCTCCTACCCGTTCACCAACACGCCCGGCAGTCAGCCGCACCACTTCTACGACGAGACCCGGACCCTCTTCGGGAAGACCCTGGCCGCCGGTTCGAAGGTCCGCATCACCCTTCCGTCCACCTCGGCCACCCCGTGGGCCGTGGTGGACCTGGCCGACTTCGAGCAGGTCGCGGCCCCGGTGACCCGGCCGTCCGGGTCGCTCTCGGTCACCGACTACGGCGCCGACGCGAGCGGCGCGGCGGACTCCACCTCCGCCTTCCAGCAGGCGGTCGACGCCGGGAAGGCGCAGGGCAAGGAGGTGTGGATCCCGCAGGGCACCTTCAAGCTGACCGACCACGTGGTCGTCGACCAGGTCACGCTGCGCGGCGCCGGTCCCTGGTACAGCGTGCTGGGCGGCCGTCACCCCACCGACCGGAGCCGGGCGGCGGGGATCTACGGCAAGTACGTCTCCGGCGGGGGTTACGGCGGCGGGGTCCGCCCGTACGAGGCCGGCGGGCCGAGCCGGAACGTCACACTCAAGGACTTCGCGATCATCGGCGAGATCACCGAGCGGGTGGACGAGGACCAGGTCAACGCGATCGGCGGCGCGATGAGCGATTCCGTCGTGGACGACGTGTGGCTGCAGCACACCAAGGTCGGCGCGTGGATGGACGGGCCGATGGACAACTTCCACATCCGCAACAGCCGCATCCTGGACCAGACCGCGGACGGAGTGAACTTCCACTGGGGCGTCACCCACTCGTCCGTGGAGAACACCTTCCTGCGCAACCTGGGTGACGACGGCCTGGCGATGTGGTCGGACACCAAGGCCGACACCGACAACGCCTTCACCGGGAACACGGTGG
This sequence comes from Streptomyces sp. NBC_00102, assembly GCF_026343115.1. GTDB lineage: Bacteria > Actinomycetota > Actinomycetes > Streptomycetales > Streptomycetaceae > Streptomyces. The sequence continues at coordinate 500,040 of NZ_JAPEMC010000002.1, read as the reverse complement.
TGGCCCCGATCCTCGCCAACCACGTGGCGATCTACGGCGGCAAGAACATCTCCGTCACCGACAACGTTCTCGCCGAGAGCCTCACCAACGGCGGCGCCCTGCACGTGGGCAACCGCTTCCCCGGGGTCTCACCCGGTCAGGGGACCGATGTCCAGGGCACCTTCACCCTCGCGCGCAACACCACCATCCGGGCGGGGAACACGGACTACGGCTGGCCCTTCCCGATCGGCGCGGTCTGGTTCGACGCCCGCAACAGCCCGATCGACAAGGCGACGATCAACGTCACCGACACCGACATCCTGGACAGTTCCTACGCCGCCATCCACTTCGTCTCCGGCACGACGAAGAACGTCAACTTCACCAACGTGAACATCGACGGAACCGGAACGTTCGCGCTCCAGTTCAACGATCCGGCGCAGCTGTCGCTGACCAATGTGCGCGCCACCAACATCGGGTTCACCGACGCCGTCTACAGCTGCCTCGGCTCCTCGCTGGCGCTGACCCAGGGCACCGGCAACTCCGGCTGGAACACCAAGCTCCCGGCGACCTACTGCGGTCCCTGGCCGGCCGCCAACTACGACCACGGCTCCACGACCCCGACGCCCACACCCACCCCGACGCCCACACCCACACCCACACCCACCCCGACTCCTACACCCACACCCACCGGTCCGACCCCCGACCCCGGACGGAACCTCGCCCTGGGCAGGCCCGTCACCGCGACCGGGTACGCGGACGTCTACGCCCCGGCGAAGGCCGTCGACGGTGACGCCAACTCGTACTGGGAGAGCGTCAACCGGTCCTTCCCGCAGTCGCTGACCGTGGATCTGGGGTCGGCGACCACCGTGGGCCGGGTCGTCCTCAAGCTGCCGTCGTCCTGGGAGGCGCGTACCCAGACGCTGACGGTGCTCGGCAGCGCAGACGGCTCCGCCTTCACCACGCTGACCGCGTCGAAGGACTACCGCTTCGACCCGGCCTCCGGCAACACGGTGACCGCGACCCTGCCGGCCGGCTCCGCACCCCGGTACCTGCGGGTCACCGGTACCGCGAACACGGCCTGGCCCGCCGTCCAGGCCTCCGAAGTGGAGGCGTACCGCTCCTGACGCTCGCGCGTCGCGACAGCCCCGCCGCCCGCCCGTGGTCCTGGACCGCGGGCGGGTCTGCGTCGTCGCGGGCCGCTTCCGAGGTCAGCGCTCGTAGACCCCGGTGAGCCGGGCGCGGCCGAGGACCGGCGCGGTGAAGCCCGCCAGCAGGGCGCGGGGCCGCGCCCGATCCACCGGCGTGGCGCCCGGGACGTCGCCGACGGGCGCGGCAAGGGCGTAGAGCTGGAAGACGTAACGGTGCGGTCCGTGGCCCTTGATGGGCCCGGGGCCGTGGTAGCCGCGTCCGACGGTGGACCGCAGCGGGCGCACTCCGGAGCCGGGCCGTTTCGCGGCCAGGGCGCCGCGCGGGAGGTGTCCGGTCGCCGGGTCGATCAGCGCGACGCAGTGCACCGCCGGCTTGGCCATGGGCACGTCGACGTCCTCCACGACCAGGAGGAGCTGCGCGGTACCGGGCGGGAGCGCGGTCCACTCCAGGTGCGGGGAGAGGTCCTCGCCGCCCACGTGCTTCGCGCAGTGGGTCCGGGCGAGGGGGCCTTCGGGGCCGAACTCCTCGCTGGCGAGGGTGAACAGCCCGGGGCCCTGCAGGTTCGGCAGGTTCCACGACAGATGGGTCTCGCCCGCTCGGCGGTTGCGCAGGAGCCGGCCCAGCAGCGTCATCGGGTGGCCTCGATCATGGCGAGGACCTCGGCGGTGGTGGCGGTCTCGCCGAGCTTGGGGAACACACGCTCCACGCTGTGGCGGTGGTCGCCTTCCACCCGGTCGGCCATGGCATCGGTGGCGAGGACGACGTGGTAGCCGTGATCGGAGGCCGAGCGCGCGGTCGATTCGACGCCCGCGCTCGTCGAGATCCCGGTGAGGACGATCTGGGTGACGCCCAGATCCCGCAGGAGGGTGTCGAGCCCGGTGTCGTGGAACGCGCTGCGCCGCCGCTTGGTGATCAGATGGTCGGCCGGACGTCGAGTTCGTCGATCAGGTCGGCCCAGCCGGGGGACGACGGTACGGCGGCGCCCGGCCGTGCGCCCTCGGTACGCCCAGGGGCCCGCCCGGTGACGTTGACCAGAACCACGGGCAGGCCGTGCCGGCGGAAGGCTGTGACGAGGCGGGTCGTGGGCTCGACGACGGCCGCGATCGTGGGCTCGGCGCCGTCGAGGAAGCCCTTCTGCAGGTCGATCACGACGAGCGCGGGGGTGGGATCGATGGTGGTCAGTGTCACGGTGGTCGTCTCTCCTGGGCGTGTCGGCCGGGGTGCGCGGGGCCGGTCCGTCGGGTCCCGCGCGTGGTTGGGCCAGGTGTGCGAAGCCGGTTCGGCCGGTGTGCGCCGGGCCGTTCGCCCGGTGTGCGCCGGGCCGTTCGCCCGGTGTGCGCCGGGCCGTTCGGCCGGTGTGCGCCGGGCCGTTCGGCCGAGGTCGGGCGTCAGATGTTCCGGGCCAGCCGCTCCAGCAGCGGTGCCGCCGCCGCGAGCCGGTCCAGCTCGTCCTGGGTGAACGCACCCCCGGTCAGCGCCCGGGCGATGAGTTCGGTCCGGGCGTTTCGCTTGTCCTTCAACGCCTGCCGTCCCGCGTCGGTCATCGTCAGCACCGCCCGCCTGCCGTCCTCGGGATCCGGCTGGCGTTCGACCAGGCCGCGGGCGCGCAGCCCGGAGAGCGTCGCCCCCATCGCCTGCGCGGTGATCTGTGCTTCCCGGGCCAGCGCGGAGGAGGTGGTGGGTTCCGAGCGGTCCAGGAGCGACAGGGCGGTCCGTTCGGGCATCGCGAGTCCGCCCTCGACGGGTGCATGGCGGACCCGCCGTACCAGCACACCGATACTCGCCAGAAGGGCCGCGGCGACTCCGTCCGGAGCCAGATCGTCGTTCATACAGTAAGGCTACTTTATCAATCTGCCTTACTACATCCTCGCTCTCCCTTCGCCGGAAGCCGCCACCGGACGGGCCCGAGTCGGCGATCCACGGATTGAGAGCGCTCTCAACACTTCATCCCAAGCCGCCCCACACCCCCTCCATCCGTCAGAAGTCGAACTCAGGGATCCGCTTACGCTCCCCCAACTACCCTGCGTGTCACTTCTATTGACACAAAGGTTTCATAAGTTTTACGTTCCTTGACACCTGAGAGCGCTCTCGAAAGCGCTTCGTCCCCCCTCCTGACTTCGAGGTGCTTCCCCATGCAAGCCTCCCTCGTAAGACCCGCGGCCGCGACGGTCCTGGCCGTCGCCCTGGCCGTGGTGGGCCTGGGCCCGGCCGCGACCCCGGCGGCCGCGGCCACGATCACCGCGGGCGCCGGCAGCTACACCGACACCCGCCCGGCCGGTACCTCCGGACCGACCAACAACACCGGCGCGCCGGTCACCCCCAAGCTGACCGAGGCCGCCAAGAACAAGCCGGTGCCCACCAACGACTGGTGGACCTCGCTCGCCTACCAGCGCTACGGCGACAACCCGTACTCCACCCCGATGTACGGCCACCCGCTCACCTACCAGGCCACGTCCGGCGGGCTGGAAGTCGGTTACCCGACCACCCCCTCGATCGTCGGGGACGGCCGCCAGTACGAGTACGCCCACAAGGCCGACCTGACCCTCGGTCTCAGCGGGCTCAACTCGCCCGACGCGAAGGCCGACGACTGGTCCGACTGGACGGTCACCCCCTACTGGTCGGACGGCACCCGCACGCTGCGCACGACCATCGGGCACGGCCTGCCGTTCGTGTACGCCAAGGGCTCGGGCGGTGACGCGCGGATCACCACGGCGAGCACCCCCACCGTCTTCACGGACAACGGAAACGTCCTCGGCATCACCGTCGCCGGGCACAACTACGCACTGTTCTCGCCGACCGGCACCGACTGGACGGTCTCCGGAACCGCCATCACCGCCCCGCTCGGCGGCAAGGACTACTTCTCGCTCGCCGTACTGCCGTCCACCGACGCGCTCGCGACGTTCCGGAAGTACGCGTTCAGCTTCGTCACCGGCTCCAAGGTGACCTGGCAGTCCACCGGCGGTACGGTCCGCGCGACGTACAGCCTCACCACCGAGGCCAAAGAGGGCACCGAACTGGGCACCCTCCAGGCGCTCTACCGCCACCAGTGGCTGCACACCTCCGACGCGCTCACGGGCTACACCTACGTGTCCCCGCGCGGCACCATGAAGGTGCGGGAGGCCGCCTCCTTCACCACCAGCCAGAAGAGCTCCGGCGTGGTGCCGGCCCTTCCGGCGGCCAGTGGCGTGGACACCGCCCGACTCACCGGATATCTCAACGAGGTGGCGAACGCCTCCGACCCGTTTTCCGGGGCCACCGACACCTACTGGACCGGCAAGGCCCTCGGCCGCCTGGCCCAACTGGTTCCCGTGGCCGACCAGATCGGCCAGACCGGCATCCGGGACAAGCTGCTGGATCTGATGAAGGGCCGCCTCCAGGAGTGGTTCACGGCCGGCGGAGCGAGTGAGTTCAGCTACGACAAGGACTGGAAGACCCTCACCGGGTACCCCGCCTCGTACGGCAGCGACACCGAGCTGAACGACCATCACTTCCATTACAGCTACTACGTGTACGCGGCGGCAATAGTCGCCCAGTACGACCAGGCCTGGGCGGCCGACTCGGCCTGGGGCACCATGGTCAAGAACCTGATCCGTGACACCGCCAACCCGAGCCGTACGGACAGCGCATTCCCGTTCCTGCGCGGCTTCGACGTGTACGCGGGCCACAGCTGGGCCTCCGGGCACCAGGGTTTCGCCGCCGGCAACAACCAGGAGTCCTCCTCCGAGTCGACCAACCTGAGCGCCGCGCTCGTCCTGTGGGGATCGGCGACCGGTGACACCTCGCTCCGCGACCTCGGCAGTTACCTGCTGACCACCGAGTCGGAGGCGATCGAGCAGTACTGGTTCGACACCGACCAGCAGGTCTTCCCGAGCTCCTTCGGCCACGACACGGTCGGCATGGTCTGGGGCAGCGGCGCCGCGTACTCCACCTGGTGGACCGCGAACCCCGAGGAGATCCACGGCATCAACACCCTCCCGATCACCGGCGGTTCGCTCTACCTGGGACGCGACCAGGCGACCGTCAAGCGGAACCTCGCCGAGATGGAACGGGAGAACGGCGGCCCGGCCGTCGAATGGCGCGACCTGCTCTGGGAGTTCGAGGCGCTGGCCGACCCGGCGTCCGCGAAGTCCAAATGGGACGCGGGGAACGCGGGTTACACCCCGGAGGCGGGTGAGTCCAAGGCGCACACGTACCAGTGGATCACCACGCTCGACAGCCTCGGTGCCCCCGACATGAGCATCAGCGGGGACATCCCGACCTCCGCGGTCTTCACCAAGAACGGCGTCAACACCTACGTCGCCCACAACTACGGCACCACCGCCCGCACCGTCACCTTCACCAACGGCGCGACCCTCTCCGTACCGGCCCGCTCGACGGCCACCGGCACGGGCACCGGCGGCGGCACCACCGACCCGGACCCGGGCACCGACCCCGGTACGGGCACGTCGACCGGGAACACCTTCCGGCTGACGTCCGGCGGCACTCTCACCACCGCCACGGACGGCGCTGCCGGAACCGACACCATCGCCTCGGCGGACGGCCTCAACCGGGACGGCACTCCGTACAAGCCGACGACGTACCAGATCAAGAACGTCAACGGCACCTTCTCCTCCGGCGCCGCCACGACGTTCCGCCTCCGGGTCGACGCGGGCACGGCCGTCGGTCTCGCTCCCCAGGTCAGGGTCAGCTACGACCTCACCGGCGACGGCACCTTCGACCGCACCGAGACCTACCGCTACTTCGCGACCGACCCGGTCGCCGGGTGGGAGGAGTACACCCAGGCCGTGGGCGCGCAGGCGACCACCGGCACCCTGGGCAACCTCACGGGCGGAACCGTCCGCCTGGAGATCTGGAACGCCCTGGGGAGCGCCGCCTCCCAGGTGCAGACCGGCACGGACGCGGCGGTCCTGAAGATCCCGTACGTCTGATCGCGCGCCTCCGGTGCGACGGCGGGAGCCCCCGAGGGCGCGGCATCACGCGCCCTCGGGGGCTCCCGCGTGCGTTCGGGGGCTCCCGTGTGCGTTCGGTGCGCGCGGGCGGGCGACGTGGGCGGGATCGCGCGGACTCGGGCGGGTGCGGTTCGTCCGGCGCCCTTGGGTCAGCCGGCGCCCTCGGGTCAGGACGAGGCACGCCGTACCAGCGTGGTGGGGGTGATCACCGAGTCCGGAGCCTCGGTCCCCTTGCGGTCCCGGTCCAGGCCGCGCAGCAGCAGCCTGGCCATGAGCCGCCCCTGGCCCTCGACGTCCTGCCGGACGGTGGTCAGCGGCGGTACGGTCGCCTCGGCCACGGACGCCATGTCGTCGAACCCGACCACGGCCACCCGGCCGGGCACCGTGATGCCGCGTTCGCCCAGGACCCGCAGGGCGCCCGAGGCCATCAGGTCGTTGGCGGCGAACACCGCGTCCAGGTCGGGCCGCCGCTCCAGCAGCTCCTCCATGGCCCGCGCCCCGGACTCCACGGTGAACGCGCCCTCCGCCACGAGCGTCGGGTCCACGTCGATCTGGATGTCCCGGTAGCCGTCGAACCGGTCCAGGGCCGAGGTCTGGTCGGGCGGTCCGCCGATGTACGCGATCCGCTGCCGCCCCAGGTCCCGCAGGTGCTGCACGGCCGCCCGCGCCCCGCCCCGGTTGTCCGCGTCCACGTACGACGCGGTGCGCTCCCCGGGCGGTGTGGTCCAGCTCGGCCGCCCGCCGTACACGGTGGGCAGCCCGGCCCGCCGGGTGATCGCCGGCAGGGGGTCGTCCGTGTGCAGGGAGAATGCGAGGGCTCCGTCGACATGGCCGCCGGAGAGGTACCGCTCGATCCGGCCGAAGTCTCCCGGCCCCTCCACGATCAGCAGCACCAGCTGGGTGTCGTGCTGGGCGAGTTCCTTGCTGATGCCCCGGAGCTGCCGGGAGAAGAACGGGTCGGAGAAGATGCGTATCTCCGGCTCGGCGATCACCACGGCCACCGCCCCGGTCCGCCGGGTGACGAGAGTACGGGCCGCGTGGTTCGGGATGTACTGGAGCTCCTCGACCGCCTGGCGCACCCGGTCCACCAGAGGCTTGCGCACACCGTCGCCCCCGTTGACGACCCGGGACGCGGTGGCCCGGGAGACACCCGCGCGCGCCGCGACGGCTTCCAGGGTGGGCCGGGAACCTGGGGACTGCTCGGGCAAGGCGGGTGCTCCTCAACGCTGGGCGGCGTCCCGGGAGGGGGACGCCGGATCACTCACAGCCTAGCGCCGGGACCGTGCCCGAGCAGCGACGACTGCGGTCCGGATTGAGAGCGCTCCCAATTCCGTTCGGCACATCCCTTGACCCTCATTGGTCCAGCCCAATAACGTCGCGTTCGCCTCAGGGCAACACCCCCACCCCGTCGAAGTGCTGACGGATCATCACCCCCCTTGGGAGGGTCAGTGGTTTCTCGGCGTTCCTTCCTCACCGCGGCCGGCGCGACCGCTGCGGCGGCTACCGTCCTTTCCCCGCTGTCGCCGTTTGCCTCCAAGGCATCGGCGGCCAGCGCCCCGCTCCCGATCTCGCTCCAGAACAACTCCGGAAACAACACCGTCTACGCGTACATCTCCGGTACGGACAGCAGCGGTTGGCCGGTGTTCGTCTCCGCGAACGGCGCCCTGAACCGGCTGCCGAACCCCTCCTCGGCGGTGACCCCGATCGCCGACTACGCCATCCCGCTGGGCGCCTCCGGCTCGGCGGCGACCAAGGTGAACCTGGCCGGCTTCATCATCGGCGGCCGGGTCTGGTTCTCGGTCGGCCAGAAGCTCAAGTTCTTCGTGAACCCGGGCACGGTGCCGGGCGTGGTCCAGCCCGCCCTGACCAGCTCCGACCCCAACTGGGCGACGAACTGGACGTTCTGCGAGTTCACCTTCAACAGCGCCAACCTGTACGCCAACATCTCCTACGTCGACATGGTCGGCCTGCCGGTCTCCATGTCCAGCACCGGCAGCTCCGGCACCCAGACGGTCAGCCCGCTCCCCAACGGCGCGCTCGCCTCCATCGCCTCCGGCCTCCAGTCCCAGCACGCCACCGACGGCGCGCCCTGGGACAAACTGGTCGTCAACGACTCCTCCGGCGGGGTACTGCGCGTCCTCGCGCCCTCGCACTCCCCGGTGGACTTCGGCAACTACTGGGACGACTACCTGAACCGGGTGTGGAGCCACTACACCACCACTCCCCTGACCCTGAACGGCCAGGGCAGCATCGGCTCGTACACCGGCACCGTCTCCGGCGGCGCCTTCGTCTTCGCCGGCCTGAACACCAACGGCGTCCCGTTCACCAAGCCCAGCGCAGTCGACATCTTCGGCTGCGCTTCCGGCCCGCTCTACAACTCCGGCGGCGACGCCCGCGGCGCCATCGCGGCCCGGCTGTCCGCCGCGCTCAACCGCAGCAGCCTGCTGGTCTCCGGCGGCAACAACAACCCCGACGGCGTGTCCGCGTCCCAGTACTACACGGACCCCATCACCAATCACTACGCCCGGCTCGTCCACAAGTACGCGAGCATCGGCTACGCCTTCCCGTACGACGACGTCGGCCCCACCAACTCCGCGCCCGTCGACGGCCACATCCAGGACGGCAACCCCACGTCGTGGACCATCTCGCTGGGCGCGGGCACCGGTTCGGGCACCACACCCCCGGGCGGCGGCACGGGCACGGGCACGAGCGCCTACAACACCATCCAGGCCGAGTCCTACTCGGCCCAGAGCGGCACCACCACGGAGGCATGCTCCGACACCGGCGGCGGTCAGGACGTCGGGTACATCGCCAACGGCGACTGGCTCAAGTACTCGTCCCTGGACTTCGGTTCGGCTTCGCCGTTCCAGTTCAAGGCCCGGCTCGCGTCGGGCGCCGCAGCGGGTGTGAGCGGCGCGATCAAGGTGCGTCTGGACAGCACCACCGGCCCCCAGATCGCGGAGATCAACTTCTCCAGCAGCGGCGGCTGGCAGACCTGGCAGACCGTCCCCGCCAACATCATCGCCTCCGCGACCGGTGTCCACGACGTCTACCTGGTCTTCTCCGGCAGCAGCTCCGACTTCCTCAACCTCAACTGGTTCACCTTCACCAAGTGACCCGGGCCCACTGCCCCGGGCCCACCGCCAGTGGGCCCGGGACGGTGGGGACCGCCATCACCCCGGTCAGTCTTCCGTCACGAGTTCGAGGGCCTCGCGCGAGGAATCGTCCGAAAGCTCGGGAACGGGCCACTCCTGGTCGGGTACGTAGCCCACGGACCGCCACCAGGGTTCGGCCGGCAGTTCACCGGAGGGCTCGAAGGGCTGCCCCGGAATGGGGAAGGCGCCCGCCTGGCCGATCGCGGCCGCGGCCTCCCGGGTCCACTCCCCCGGCTCCGCCCACGGGTGCGGGGCCAGGTTGAAGGTTCCCCAGTGGATCGGCATCAGGACACCGCGGGGGCTGCCCCCCTGCAGATCGAGGTGCGCGCGCAGGCCCTCGGCGGGCGTCATGTGGATGTCGGGCCAGTACTCGGAGTAGGCGCCGATCTGGATCATCGTGATGTCGAACGGGCCGTGCTCGGCACCGATCTCGCGGAAGCCCGGGAAGTAGCCGGTGTCACCACTGTGGTAGATCCGGTGCTCGGCCCCCTCCACCGCCCAGGACGCCCAGAGGGTGTGCTGCCCGCTGCGTACGCCGCGCCCGCAGAAGTGCCGCGCGGGGGTCGCCGTGAGCCGGAGGCCCGCCACCTCCGTGGTCTCGTTCCAGTCCAGCTCGCGCAGCCGGGTGGGTGACACCCCCCAGTGCTCCAGGTGGGCGCCGACACCGAGCGGCACGGCGAAGACGGTGTCCGTCCGGGCGAGAGCGCGGATCGTCGGCAGGTCGAGGTGGTCGTAGTGGTCGTGGGAGATGACGACGACGTCCACGGGCCCCAGCGCGTCGAGCGACAGCGGTACGGGATGGAGGCGCTTGGGACCCGCAAAATCGAACGGGGAGCAGCGGTCGCCCCATACGGGGTCGAAGAGCACACGGCTCCCGTCGATCTCGACGAGCACGCTGGAATGGCCCATCCAGGTCACCCGAAGTCCCGAAGCCGACGGCCGGGCCAGGTCGGCGTAGGTCGTGGCGTGCACCGGAATGTTTCCGGCGGGTCCCCTGCGCGCCCGTTGTTCCTTGTTGAAGTAGATCTTCGCGAACTCCAGGGTGGATCCCGAGGGCCGGGTCTTGGCCGCGACCGGGTTCTGGAACACTCCGTCGGCGAAATGGGGCGAGCGCCGGATGCGCTCCAGCCGGGCACCCGAGGGGTCGGCCCCGAACGCGTCGGCACGCATCGAACGAAGTCGGGTGCGGAGAGGGGTCAAGAATTCGGCGCCGGTCACAACATCTCCTGGGGGAGTCGGTCTCTTCTTATTATGTGCGGGAGGCACACCCGCGCGACGCTTCGCCCGGGGCGGGCGCCGCGCCCCGGACCTGCCCGGCTCCCCACACGTATGGCGTCAGGCACCCGGCTGCCCGTACACGTGCTCGACACGCAGGGTGACGACGACCCTGCGGTCACGCACCATCGCCTGCCGGTAGTCGTCCCAGTCCGGATGCTCGCCGAGAACGTCCCGGTAGAGGGTGATCAGCGCTTCGACGGTGGCGTCCTGCGGATCGGCGGCGGGCGGCGTCAGTTCGGCCGTCCCGTCCACGACGGTCCACGCTCCCCGGTTCTCGCTCGTCACGTGGAAGCTCGCCCGGGGATCGCGGCGGAGGTTCCGCGTCTTCGCCCGGTCCTCGGTCACCGAGACCCGAATCGTCCGGGCTTCGGCGTCGTAGGCGTAATTCACGTTCGACAGCTGGGGGCGGCCGTTCTTCCTCAGCGTCACGAGCACCCCGTCGTGCGAGGCACCGACGAGTCGCAGGAGGTCTTCCTGAGCGGAATCGAGAGACGTCATGAACCGTCCAACGTGCCCGCGTCCCACAAGATTCCGCCGGCTCGGACCGTGGCACGGCCTGGTCGCCCGGTACCCGATCCATCCGGTGACACGGCCCGGCGGGGGCAGGTCAGCGGCGCGGGGCGCGCTCGATCACGCACGGACCGCAAAGACCCGTCGCGTACCGCTGCCCTCCGGCTCCACCGCGCCTGCCCACTCCGTCGAGCCCCGTCCTCCGTCACGTCTGGCGCACGGGGGCGTACTGCTCACCCCCCAACCCGAAAGTCCAGGCGACCCCGTCCTTCGCCGTCCGGGTCGACGGCGGCACCCGCAGCCAGTACGTGCGGTGGGTGCCGTCCGGCTCGGGCGTGGAGTTGACGACCTCGACCATCACGACGTCCTCGTCGCCGGTGAGCGGGATGCGCCAGAGAATGCCCGTCTCGTCCCGGTGGACCGGCTCCGCCCCGGACTCCTCCAGGTAGCGGTCGTAGCCGAAGTGCTCCAGCATCACGCGGCGCAGCTCGGCGTTGGCCTCCTCGCGTATCCGCTCGGGTGTCAGGGCCGAGAGCTCGTCGAGGAAGGCTGCGGGCACCGGCATTCCGCGCCAGGCGTACAGGGCGAAGCCGTCCGGGTAGGCGAGCGCCGGACCGTCCCCGCGGTCGAGGCGGCCCGCCTCGTCGCGGTGGAGCGCCTCGGGGCGTTCGGCGACGACGACCGCGTTCTCGTAGGGCCACCACCAGCCGGCGTTGCGCGCCACCTCGGCCAGGCCGGCCAGGCGTTCGCTGTCCTCGAAGGCGGCCAGCCAGGCCGCATCGTGCTGCCCGAGCACCGCGTCCAGCAGGAGCAGCCGTACGGCGGTCTCGTCCTCGGGCTTCGTGGCGAGTTCGGCCACGACACCTGCGCGGATGCGCTCGGCGAGGGCCGAGGTGGTCTCCCACAGCTGGGCGCCGGTTGCCGACCAGAGCGCGGCCCAGCCCATCGCGCCCAACTCGTCGTATTTCCTGCGGCGTTCCTGGCTCCACGGCCGGGTGCGCACTTCCTCACGCACCGACTTCCCGGCGTCGGCGAGCTGTCCGGCCGCCTCCACGGCGGCCCTGGGCGAGTCCGCCCAGATGATCCTGCCCGGCTCCGCCAAGCCCGCCGTGCGGTAGGCCAGGCGAATACCCTGCTCCGCCGCCGCCCGGTCGGCCCGCCCGGTGGCCGAGGCCACCGCCCGCCAGGAGGTCACGTCCCGCGTCATCGTCCCCGTCGTTGTCATCTCTGGTCCTCTGTTCCTGTTCCCGCTCTGGTTCGCGTCTCTTACGTCTTCACGTCTGTGTCGTCAGTACCCGGCGTCCTGCCGCCGGGGTCGTCCTGCCCGCGTCGTCATGGCCCGCCACCGTGCCCGCCCGGTCGTGCTCGACCGCCGCGCCCCGCCGGCCCGGCATCGGGCGGGCACACCGCTGCCCTGGCGACAGCCCGTCAGTCGGCGACGACGCGGAACGCGCCGGGTACGTACTCCCGCTGGCGCACCACCCGGAACCAACCCTTCGGCAGCGCGATCACGGCGTGCTCCTCGTGCACGACCCGCCCGCCCTCGGGAAGGTGGAGCAGCATCGGGCCGAAGGTCCCCGACTCGCGTATGAGCCGGCCGGGCCCCTGCACGGCGTGCGCGTGTCCGGTGACCTCGCCCAACGCCAGCACCAAGCGGCCCCTGGAGTCCCGGAGTTCGCCAGGCGCCTCCAAAAACGGTGCGGGCACCTCGGACTCCTCGACCGCCATGATCAGCACATCGCCCTGCCGGTACACGGACGTCTCCCCTCCGGTGCGGCGCCCCGTGCGCCGAACCCTGCTGAGAACGCTAGGAGGTGGGTCTGACAACGGCATGCCGCGAAGGCCGCCCCGCGGCCCACGTCGCGGTCCTGGCTCAAAGGTGAGCCATGGCACCGGCAACCACGGCGCACCTGCCGGACCACGGCGATTCCCGTCCCGGGTACCGCACTGTCAGTGGCACTTGATAGATCTTGCGGCAGACAGACGTCCCCAGCACACACCGGAGCTTCGGGTCATGACCATCACGCACCACCTGAGCGAGCTGCACGGCCTTCCCGCCGTCGACTTCGCATCGCGGACCGACGGTCCCCCGCTCCCCGAAGCGGGCGCCGCGGCGTGGCGACTGCGCGTCGACCCGTACGAAGACGGGCCGGACACTTCGTGGGAGGAGCTCTTCGAGCTGTTCCTGAAGACGGTCGATCCGCTGAGTGTCCGTGCGTTGATCATCGGTCAGTGGGGCGAGGTGTACGACTGCGACTCCTCGTACCCGATAGGCCTGGTGACCGCCGCGGCGAGCCGGCTGCCCTCCCTCGAAGCCGTTTTCGTCGGAGACCTGGTCCTGGAAGAGGCGGAGATCTCCTGGATCGAGCAGTCGGACGTGACGGCCCTGCTCAACGCCTTCCCCGGGCTGGTGGAGCTGGGTGTGCGGGGCGGCACCGGTCTGGTCTTCCCGCCGGTGCGGCACGACACGCTGCGTTCGCTCACGATCGAGTCCGGCGGCCTGCCGGTCCAGGCGGTGCGCGGCGTGCTGGACAGTGAACTCCCCGCGCTGGAGAAGCTCGACCTGTGGCTCGGCGTGTCGGCGTACGGCGGCGACGCCGAGCTCGCGGACCTGGCTCCACTCCTGTCCGGTACGCGCTTCCTGGCCCTGCACCACCTCGGCCTGCGCAACAGCGAGATCCAGGAGGAGATCGCCGCGGCCGTCGCCTCTGCGCCGCTGGTCGCGCGACTGCGCACCCTGGACCTGTCGAACGGAGTCCTGGGCGACGACGGGGCCGCGGCGCTGCTCGAAGGCCAGCCGCTCACCCATCTCGGCCTCCTCGACCTCCACCACCACTTCCTGAGCGAGGAGATGGAGCAGCGGCTCACCGAGGCGCTGGTACCGCACGGCGTCCGGCTCGATCTGTCGGACCGCAACAAGCCCTGGAACGACGGCGGCCGCGAGAACCGGTACACGGCGGTGGCGGAATGAACTTCGTGACGGACATCGAGCATCCGGAGACGTTCCACGGGCTGCCCGTGCACGTCCTGCCGACTCCCGGCGAGACGACGGCCGAAGGCGCCGACGGGACCGCGGCGCCCGGGAGCCTCCCTGCGGCGGACGCGGTCGCCTGGCGGCTCGAAAGCGCCTGGCGTGACGACCTCGACTTTCCGGCTCTGTGGCGTCACTTCCTGGGCACCGTGGACACCTCGCGGGTCCGGGCGCTGCTGATCGGCCCCTGGTGGGAGGACGAGTACACCCCTCTCACCGAAGTGGTCCAGCTCCTGACGGCCGACGCCGCCCGTTTCCCTTCTCTGCGCGCGGTGTTCCTCGCCGACGTGGAGAGCGAGGAGTGCGAGGTCTCGTGGCTCCAGCTGTGCGACGTCACTCCGGTGCTGGAGGCCTATCCGCTCCTGGAGGAGTTCGTGGTCCGGGGCGGCGGCGACACGGGAGGCGCCGAGGACGCGGAGTCCCTCCGGCTGCGGCCTGTGCGGCACACCTCCCTGAAGTCGCTCCGGTTCGAGTCGGGCGGACTGCCCGGGCATGTCGTGCGGGCGGTCGGCGCCTGCGAACTGCCCGCGCTGCGGAGCCTGGAGCTGTGGCTCGGCTCCCACTGGTACGGCGGGGACGCCACGGTCGAGGACCTGGCTCCGCTGCTCTCCGGAGGCGGGCTTCCGGCGCTGCGCCATCTGGGGCTGCAGAACAGCGTGATCCAGGACGAGATCGCCGTCGCCGTGGCCTCGGCACCCGTCGTCGCCCAGCTGGATTCGCTCTCTCTGGCCATGGGCACGCTGAGCGACGCGGGCGCCGAGGCCCTGCTGGCCGGTCAGCCGCTGTCGCATCTGTCGCGACTCGATCTGCGCCATCACTATCTGGGCGAGGAGATGATCCTGCGCGTCACGTCGGCCTGCGCACCCGCCCTGGTGGACGCCGAGCCCGGTGACGCGTCCGACTTCGATCCGGACGAGGACGGCGAGCGGTATGTCGCTGTCAGCGAGTAGTCCGGGACCGCGCCTCGCCGTCGTCGGCAACCCGCTCAACCGCCGGGTCGTCTTCTTCCGGGACGCGGTGCGCGCCGCCGGTCTGCCGGAGGCGCGGGTCGTGCCGTGGCTGGACGTCCTGCGTGGCCGGGCGCGCTTCCTGCCCGGCGAATCGGTGCGTCTGGACTCGCCGGGCGAGGAGCCCGAGGTCGAGCGCCTGCTGCGCGGGGTCGGTGATCCGACCCGTGTGGAGGGTTCGGCCCTCTGGTACGCGAACTTCCTCGCGGCCGTCCGCGCCGTGGCCGCGGACGTGGCGGCCACCGGTGGTGAACTGCTGGCCGACCCGGACGAGTTGGCCCGGATCTTCGACAAGCGGCTGTGCCACGCCGCACTCGACGAGGCGGGTGTGCCGGTTCCCGCCTCGCCCACTTCGGGCGTCTCGGCGGCCCCGGTCCGGGGCTGGGAGCACGTACGCGAGCTCATGCGGGACCACCGGATGCCCCGGGTGTTCGTGAAGTTGGCGCACGGCTCCTCGGCCTCCGGGGTACTGGCCGTGGAGACGGCCGGACCGGGCCGGGTCCAGGCGACCACCTCGGTGGAACGGGACGAGCGGGGACGGCTGTTCAACTCCCTGCGGGTGCGCAGGTACACCACCGAGCGGGAGGTCGCGGCGCTCGTTGACACGCTCGCGCCGGACGGGCTGCACGTCGAACGCTGGCTGCCCAAGGCCTCGCAGCGGGGCAGGTCCGCCGATCTGCGGGTCGTGGTGGTCGCGGGCCGTGCGACGCACGCCGTCGTACGGACCAGCCGCTCCCCCATGACCAATCTGCATCTCGGCGGGGCCCGTGGCGATCTGGACCGGGTCCGTGAGGCCGTTTCCTCGGCCGGCGCAAGCTGGTCCGGGGCTCTGGAACTCTGCGAGCGCGCGGCCGCCTGTTTCCCTCGCACCCTGTGCGTCGGGGTCGACCTGCTGCCCTCGACGGGTTGGCGGCGGTTCGCCGTGGGCGAGGTCAACGCCTTCGGTGATCTGCTGCCCGGTCTGACCGGCCTCCCCGGCAGCGGCGCCGAGGGCCTGGACACCTACGCCGCGCAGGTCGCCGCGGTGCGCCCCCGCGCGCACACCCCCGAGTACGACGACGCATCCGACGAACGAGCAAGGAACGACCGTGCCACCGCTGCCCCCTGACCCCGTCCCCACCCGTGCCACGGCATCCACCGACCGCACCGGCACCCCGTCCTCCGCCGGTACCGTCCCCGCCGGCGCACTCCCTCTCGGCAAGGTCCCGGACGACGGCGAACCCGACATGAACGCCGTGGTCGGCAGTCACGACCTGCTGCTCGTCACGCTCGACACCCTGCGCCACGACGTCGCCGTCGAGCTCGCGGCGGCGGGCCGCCTGCCCAATCTGGCCCGGCATCTTCCCGGCGGGGTCTGGGAGAAGCGGCACGCGCCCGGCAGTTTCACCTACGCCTCCCACCAGGCGATTTTCGCCGGCTTCCTGCCCACCCCCGCCTCGCCCGGTCCCCATCCCCGTCTCTTCGCCGCGCGTTTCGCGGGGAGCGAGACCACGGCCGGCCGGACCTTCGTGTACGACTCCCCCGACCTGCTGAGCGGGCTGGAGGCGGTCGGCTATCGCACCGTGTGCATCGGCGGCGTCGGCTTCTTCAACCGCATGCCGCCCCTGGGGTCGGTGCTGCCGGACCTCTTCACGGAGAGTCACTGGGAGCCGGAATTCGGCGTCGCCTCGCCGACCTCCTTCGAGGCCCAGACAGCCCGGGCCGAGAAGGTCGTGGCGGATCTTCCCGCCGATCAGCGGCTCTTCCTCTTCGTCAACGTCTCGGCGCTCCATCAGCCCAACTGGTTCCACCAGCCCGGCGCCACCGCCGGGGCAGGCGATTCGCGCGCGACCCACGCGGCGGCGCTCGAGTACGTGGACCGGCACATCGGCAGGCTCTTCGCGGCGGCGAGCAGTCGGCGCCGCTGCTTCGCCATCGTCTGCTCCGACCACGGCACCGCCTACGGCGACGACGGATACACCGGACACCGCCTCGGCCACGAGGCCGTCTGGACGGTCCCGTACGCACACTTCTTCCTCGAACCGGGGGCCTGACCCGACCATGACCACCACCGCCCCCGCCACAGCGACGACGGCCACCGCCGTCAGGCCGTACCAGAGCTACGTGTACGCCTACCCCCACAAAACGGCCTACGAAGAGCTGAGCGACCGCCCCGCGCTCCGCGACCTGTGGGCCGCGGAGCGCAAGGACGCCCTCCAGCTCTACGCCCACATACCGTTCTGCGAGGTCCGCTGCGGTTTCTGCAACCTCTTCACCCGGGTCGGCGCCCCCGGCGAGCTGACCACCCGCTACCTCGACGCGCTCGACCGGCAGGCGATTGCCGTACGTGACGCCCTGGGCGACGACGGGCCCGTGCGGTTCGCCGCCGCCGCGTTCGGCGGTGGCACGCCCACCTTCCTGACGGCCGGCGAGCTGGAGCGGCTCTGCGACATCGCGGAGAAGCGGATGGGCGCCGATCTGCGTGCGGTGCCACTGTCCGTGGAGACCTCGCCGTCCACGGCGACCGCCGACCGGCTCGCCGTGCTCGCCGACCGGGGCACCACCCGGATCAGCATCGGCGTGCAGAGCTTCGTGGACGGCGAGGCCCGGGCGGCGGTCCGCCCGCAGCGCCGGGCCGATGTCGAGGCGGCGCTCGGCCGCATACGCGAGACCCGGATCCCGGTCCTCAACATCGACCTGATCTACGGCATCGACGGGCAGACCGCGCGGACCTGGATCGCCTCGCTGGACGCAGCCCTGGCCTGGCGCCCGGAGGAGCTGTACCTCTACCCGCTGTACGTGCGTCCGCTGACCGGCCTCGGCCGCCTCTTTGAAGGCAGCGGCCCCGGGGCAGGTGCCGCGGCGGACGCCGCCTGGGACGCCCAGCGGCTCCACCTCTACCGCACCGGCCGGGACCACCTGCTGGCCCACGGGTACGAACAGGTCTCCATGCGGATGTTCCGCCGGGCAGACGCTCCCCAGGAGGGCCCCGACGACTACGCCTGCCAGACGGACGGCATGGTCGGCCTGGGCTGCGGCGCCCGTTCGTACACCTCGTCGCTGCACTACTCCTTCGACTACGCGGTCGGCATGGGGGAGATCCGCGGCATCATCGACGCCTTCACCACCACCGAGGACTTCTCCCGGGCGCAGGTCGGCCGTTACATCGACGGCGACGAACCCCGCCGCCGTCACCTCCTGCAGTCGCTGCTCCAGGCCGCCGGGCTGCAGGGCGCCGAGTACCGGCAGCGGTTCGGCACGGACCCCCACCAGGACTTCCCGGACGAACTCGCCCGCTTCGCCGAGCTCGGCTGGCTGGAGAGCCGGCCAGGCGCTGACGGCGATACGCTGCGGCTGTCCCCGGAGGGTCTCGCCCACTCCGACGCGCTCGGTCCCGCGCTCTTCTCCCCCGCCGTGCGCGCCGCGATGGCCGCGTACGAGGCGAAGTGAGCGGCTCGTGGACCTGACGATCCTCTACCGGGGCCCTCTCTCCTCCTGCGACTACGACTGCCCGTACTGCCCGTTCGCGAAGAGGCGGGACAGCCCCGAGCAGCTGGCGGCCGACCGCGCGGCGCTCGAACGCTTCACCGCATGGGTCGCCACGCGGACCGGGGACCGCATCTCGGTGCTCTTCACCCCGTGGGGCGAAGGGCTGGTGCGGTCCTGGTACCGGCGGGCGCTGGCCGAGCTGTCCCACCTGCCGCAGGTGGCGCGGGTCGCGATCCAGACGAACCTCAGCGGCAGGACCGGGTGGCTGTCGGACGCGAACCCGGAGCGAGTGGCGCTCTGGTGCACGTACCACCCGGGCCAGACGCCGTACGACCGGTTCCTCGGGAAGTGCCGGGAGCTGACCGCGGCGGGGGTGCGGTACAGCGTGGGGGTCGTCGGCTTCGAGGAGCATCTCCCCGAGGCGCGGAGGCTGCGCGCGGCCCTGCCGGAGCAGGTCTACCTCTGGGTGAACGCCGCCGAGGGGCGTACGTACACGGACGAGGAGGCGGAACGGTGGACCGCGCTCGACCCGCTCTTCCCGTACAGCCGGCATCCGCACCGCTCGGCGGGGCTGCCGTGCCGGACCGGGGAGTCGGTGATCTCGGTGGACGGGGACGGCACCGTGCGCCGGTGCCACTTCGTCAAGGCCGAGCTGGGCAACCTCTACGACGGAAGCTACCGCCGGGCCCTCGGCCCGAGGGCCTGCCCGCTGGCGGTCTGCGACTGCCACATCGGGTACGTCCACCTGGAGTCGCTGCCGCTGTACGACGTGTTCGCCGGGGGTGTCCTGGAGCGGATTCCGGCGGCGCCGGACGGGCCCGCGGACGCGGGCCCGTCACATCTCCGGCTTCCGCTGGTGTGATCGGAGCGCAGGCCTGTCAGAGCGGCAGCAGGTCCGGGCGCTTCGCGGCGACCTCGTCGCCGGAGGACTCTCCGCGCAGCCGGCGGCCGATCCACGGAACGAGGTACTCGCGCGCCCAGTGGATGTCGTCGCGGCGCACTTCGAAGGTGTTCCGCTGGGCCTGAGGGGGCCACGGCTGGTCGGGGTCGGCCGAGGTCTCCAGGCCGAGGACCTGCGCGGCGCGCAGTGCCACCCTGGTGTGGCCGCCGGAGGACAGGTGGAGCCGGTCGTCGTCCCAGGCACGGCGGTCCTGGATCGAGCGGAGCGACCACAGGTCCAGCACCGGGCAGTGGTAGCGGTCCGCGATGGCCCGCAGATGGACGTTGTAGGTGGCGATCTTGCCGCGCATGTGGCGCAGCACCGGTACGCCCCGGGTGTCGAACCCGGTGGTGACCATGACGGTGCCGACCGCGTTGGTGAGGTCGGCGACCGCGCGCTCGAAGCGCTCGGCCAGGTCGTCGGGGTCCGTGCCGGGCCGGATGATGTCGTTTCCTCCGGCGCAGAAGCTCACCAGGTCCGGTGCGAGCTCCTTGGCGCGGGGTACCTGCTCCGCGACGATCTGGTCGAGGAGTCGTCCGCGTACGGCGAGATTGGCGTACCGGAATTCCCCGTGCGGGGAATCGGAGCTCGTCGCCTCGTCGAGGACGGGGAGCCGGTCCGCCAGGAGAACCGCGAAACGGTCCGCCCAGCCGACATAGGTCCCGTCGGGTCCGGGGTCTCCGACTCCTTCGGTGAAACTGTCGCCGATCGCCGCGTACGACCCGATGATGTCTGTCTTCTGGATTCTCGAATCGTCTGCCACGGCCACATATCTTGCCTCTTTCGATGTGACCTACGCGACCGTAAGCAGGGGTTGACGTGGGGTGAGATAGACCACCCGGTCAGGTTTTGGTAAAGCCGGAATAAGCAGAGGGGCGGCACGCTTGCGCGTACCGCCCCTCGAAGCCCTGACGGATCGTGACGACCCTCAACGGGAGTTGTCTCAGATGGAGACGCCGTGGAGACGCAGGTAGGCGATCGGGTCCACGTCCGAGCCGTAGCTCGGGGTGGTGCGGATCTCGAAGTGGAGGTGCGGGCCGGTGACGTTGCCGGTGGCACCCGAGAGACCGATCTGCTGGCCGCCGGTGACGGTCTGGCCGACCGAGACCATCAGCTGCGACTGGTGCGCGTACTGGGAGTACATGCCGTCGGCGTGCTTGATGATGACCTCGTTGCCGTAGGCGCCGTCGTAGCCGGCGGAGACGACGGTGCCGGGGCCGACGGCGCGGACGACGGTGCCGGTCGCGGCGCTGAAGTCGGAGCCGGTGTGGTAACCGCTGGACCACATGGAGCCGGAGGCGTGGTACTGGGTGGTGACGGTCGCGTTGGCCACCGGGGTGGTCCAGCCGGTGCTGTTGCTGTCGGCGGCCTTGGTGGTGGTCGCGGCGGACTCGGTCGTGGTCGCCGGAGCGGCCTTCGCCTCGGTCTTGGCCGCCGTCTTCGTCTCGGTCTTCGGGGCCTCGGCCTTGGCGGAGGACGCGGTGGAGGCCGAGCCGGACGCCTGGGCACCGAGGGTCAGCTTCATGCCCGGGAGGATCAGGCTCGGGTTGCCGCCGACGACCTCGCGGTTGTCCTGGTAGAGCTTCTCCCAGCCACCCTTGATCTTGTGCTGGGCGGCGATCTTCGCCAGGTAGTCGCCGGAGACGACCTTGTAGGTCTTGGCGGACTGCTGGGCGGCCGGCGCGGACTGGGCGGCGGACGCCGACTGGTCGGCGGCGTGGGCGCCCGTGGCTCCGAGGAGCGGCAGGGCGACGACGGCGCCGCCCGCTCCGACGGCGAGGATGCCGCGAGCGATGGGGCCGGACTTCTTACGACGGTGCTTACCCGGGATGGGCATGGGGGAATTCCTCTCCGGCGCCTACGAGGTGAGCTGTCGGGTTCGGGCTGGAGATGCCCGGTCGCGTGGAACGCGACTTCACCCCGAGCCGTCCGGAAGAACTCCGGTCGGCGGCTTACCTGGGTCCCCCGCTCCTGCCACGCATCGGTGAGTGCGAATTCCGGGCGGCGGCAGGATTAGGCGATCCGTCCGGAGTGATGGCGAACGTAATCGAGCCGGACCGGACGGAACAAGCCATCGCGAGCGGAACGGAATCCGGGAGCGGATTTCCGCTCTCTTTTCCGGTCACCCTCCGTGGATTACCGATCTTGGCTTTCCGCGCGACGGACGGACCGCCGTCCGGTATCCCGGCCACGCACGGTCACGGATATGATCCCGCTCACGAGATCACCCACCATCTCCCCTATAAACGGGTGATGTTGCGTGAAATCAATACAATACGGACATGTCGCGCACATCACTGATGACGGCTCTTCAGCCGCCGGAGACCCGCCGTCGGCGGACCGGTGCCGCGGGGCGATGTCGTAGGGTCGCGACGAGCCGACGTCGGCGAGCAGCGCCGGCGCGCAGAAGCACCGAGGAGCCGCTGTGACGCAGGTGCCGCAGTTCTCGCCGGCCGAACCCGAGCTGAGCGGGGTCCGTAACTTCCGGGACGTGGGCGGACTGCCCACCACCGACGGGCGACGGGTACGCAGCGGGAGGCTCTTCCGCAGCGGCCACCTCGCGTCCGCGACCGCCGAGGACGCCGCCTTCCTCGGCCGGCTCGGCCTGCACACGGTCTTCGACTTCCGTAACTCGGCCGACCAGAAGCTCGACGGCTACGACGTGGAACTTCCGGGCGTGCGCAACGTCCGCATCCCGCTCTCCGACCCCGCCGACGGGGCCGGCTTCTGGCGGCTGGTACGGGAGGGCGACATCGCTCAGCTGCGCTCGCTGCTCGCCGACGGCAAGGGCACGGAGCGCATGCTCGCCTCGTACCGCTCGATCATCACCGACCGCACGGCCGAGCACAGCCGGGTACTGCACGCCTTGGCGGAGGACAGCGTGCCGGCGCTGATGCACTGCGCCGCGGGCAAGGACCGGGCGGGCCTGACGATGGCGGTGACCCTGCTGGCGGTCGGGGTGGAGCGCGAGGCGATCGCGGCGGACTACCTCAAGTCCAACGACGCCCATCGCCGCTACCGGCTGCGGCGCGGCGACAGCGCGGACCCGGTGGTCTCCACCGAGGTGATGAGCCTGCTCAACCCGCTCTTCGGAGCGGACATCGACTACCTGGACGCCGCCTTCGCCACCATCGAGGAGCACTGGGGCACCACGGAGCGCTACTTCTCCGAGGGACTGGGGCTCTCCGGGGAGACCCGGGAGCGGCTGCGCGGACGCCTGCTGGACGAGGCGTAGGCCCGGTCAGGGACGTCGGGGGCGGGCCGGGCGGCCGGGCGTCCCGGGCCGGGCATCCCGGATCCATCCCTCGTCGAGGCAGAGCGTCCAGGCGTCGCCGACCGCCCGTTCCAGTTCGACCAGGATCGCGACCTCGGCGACGACCGCAGGCGCGTCGCACAGCCGGAGCGGCGAGTCCGGAACGCCGTGCCGGGTGTAGGCCGGCGATTCACCGTTGCAGTCGAACGCGTGCAGCGGCACGGAGTCACGGCCGAACCACGCGGGTCGGTTCTCCTCCGCCCACGCGGCGGCCGCGTCCACCCGGTCCAGGTGTGCCGGCAGGTGCTCGGGCGCCGGCCCATGGCTGAACTGCACGAGAAAGCCCGCGGCGTCGACCGCCCACCAGTCCCACGTGTATCCGGGCCTGGGATGCCGCAGGGTCGTCGCCATGCGGCCACACTACGGACGCCGGTACCGGCGCCCGGAAGACTCACCTACTGATTGCCGCCGGCGACGGCGAACAGGATGTAGAGGAAGGCGGCGATGACGTGTCCGGCGACCAGGTAGGCGATGAGCCGGATGACCATCCCGCGCGGCATCTTCCGCTCCTGGGTGTCCCGGGCGGCGGTCACGCCGGTCTGCCGGGGGGTCAGCGGGTCGTAGTGCTCCGAATCGGACATGACGGTCCTCTCTTCCGCGCGCCCGGGGCCGGGCGTACGAGGAATGGGCGCGGCGCCGAACGGCCGCGCCACCGGGGATGCCGGGCGCGGTCAGCGCCGACGGGTCCCGTCGCCGAGGCACAGCTCGGCGGCGGGGCTCTGCAACAGGGTGTGGACGAAGATCAGCTCGGCGCCCTCGGGTCCGGCGGCGGCGATCCGGTGCGGGGTGAGCGAGTCGAAGTGGGCGCTGTCGCCGGGCCCGAGCTGGTCCGTGGATTCGCCGAGGCTGACCCGCAGCCGCCCTTCGAGGACGTACAGCCACTCCTCCCCCGGGTGGACGCGCACCAGATCGCCCTGGGCACCGTACGGGACGCGGACCCGCAGGGCCTGCATGGCGCGGCCCGGTCCGCCGGCCCGGCGGTACATCCAGCCGTCCGCCTCGGTTCCCTCGAACCGGCCGCCGCGCACGATCGCGTCCCGTTCCGGGGGGATCTCGCCGAGGAGTTCGGAGACGGTCGTGCCGTAGATCCGGGCGAGGCCGAGGAGCACGGGCAGCGAGGGCTGCCGGTTCCCTGTTTCGAGCCGGGAGAGATGGGCCGGGGAGAGTCCCGCGCGCTGCGCGGCGGCCTCCAGCGTGAGGGCTCGGCTCCGGCGCAGTTCGCGCAGGCGGGGGGCCACGCCGGGAAGGTCGTCGGCCGCCCCTCCGTCAGGAGGATTCATGCCTCCATTGCGCCACCGACTTTCCTCTGAGGCAAATTTCTTGCCTGAGAGGCAAATCGTGGATGTTCCGCGCGGCTCAGCGGTTGGCGACCGCCTGCTTCACCAGCGTGCGCCCGAAGTCCCACATCAGGCCGCCCCCACTGTGGGCGTCGTCCATCACCGACTCGAAGGCCGTCACGAACCGGTCGATCTCGGGTTCACCGATGATCAGCGGCGGGATCAGCTTGATCACTTCAAGATGGTCCCCGGACACCTGCGTCAGAATCCGGTGCTTCTGCAACAACGGTACGACAACCATCTGGGCGAAGAGCCCCTTGCGGGCCGCCTGGAGCATCGTCCACCGGCCGCGCAGCTTGATCGACGACGGCCGTCCGAACTCGATGCCGACCATCAGCCCGCGCCCGCGCACCTCGTGCAGCAGCTCGTACCGGTCCACCAGCGCGGCGAGCCGCTCGCGCAGCAGATCGCCGGTGCGCCGGGCGTTGGCGACGATCTCCTCGTCCTCCATCACCGAGAGGACCGCGAGCCCCGCCGCCATCGCCTGGGCGTTCGATCCGAAGCTCGCCGAGTGGACGAGCACCCGGTCCATGGAGGAGTAGACCTTCTTGAAGATCCAGTCCTTCCCGACAGTGGCACCGACCGGCACGTAGCCGCCGGAGAGCGCCTTGGCGACGCAGACCAGGTCGGGCTCGACGCCGTCCTCGTGCTGGTACGCGTAGAAGTCGCCGGTCCGGCCGAGACCGGTCTGCACCTCGTCCGCGATCAGCAGCGCCTTGTGCCGGTGCAGGAGTTCCTGGGCTTCGCGCAGGAAGCCGGGCGGCGCCGCGTGCACACCCTTGCCCTGGATGGGCTCGACGACCAGTGCCGCCACGTCTCCGCGCTTGAGCTCCCGGCGCAGCGCGTCGAGGTCCCCGAGGGCGATGGCGGTGTCCGGGAGCAGCGGGGCGAAGCCGTCGCGGAAGCCGTCCTCGCCGTTGACCGAGAGCGAGCCGGTGGTGAGGCCGTGGAAAGCGTGGGTGCAGTAGAGGACGCGTGGTTTCCCGGTGGCGTACCGGGCGAACTTCAGCGCGGTTTCGACGGCCTCGGTTCCGCTGTTGCCGAAGAAGACCCGGTCGAGATGGGGGCTGTGGGTGAGGAGCTTCTCCGCGAGCAGGCCGGGCAGCGGCTGGCAGTCGAAGCGGGTGAGGTCGGCGAGGGAGGCGTCGAGCACGTCGTGGAGTGCCTTGCGGACGACCGGGTGGTGGCGGCCGAGGCCCATCACGCCGAATCCGGCGAGCATGTCGAGGTAGTCGTTGCCGTCCGCGTCCCAGAAGTAGGCACCCTCGGCCCGTTCGTAGACCTTGTCGAAGCCGATGGTGTGCAGCATGCGCGGCAGCTGGTGGTTGAGATGGCGCGTGTGCAGTTCGTACCGTTCGGCGCCGCGCTCGGCGAGCAGCGTGGCGAGATCGAATCCCTTGCCGGCGCCGTCGGCACGGTCCGTCCCGCCGGTGTGCCCGGCGCCGGCCGCGATGTCGTCCTTCATTCCCCGCTCGTCTCCCTCTTCGCTCTGTCCGGTCGGTCCGCTGCGCGCACCACCGGCCCTCGTTCCGTACGGTTCCCGGCCTGCGGTACGCGTCCCGGTACCGCCACCACGCCCGCCGCCTCCTCACCGGTCCGGCTGTCCGGGTCCTCGGGCCGCCCAGCCAGTCCCGCCACCGCCGCCCCGATGCTGCCCGCGATCTCCACCGGGGTCAGTCCGACGTCCGCGAGCACCTCGCCTCGTTTGGCATGGGCGAGGAACTCCTCGGGGATGCCGAAGGTCCGCAGGGCCACGTCCACCCCCGCGTCCCGCAGCGCCTGCCCGACCGCCCAGCCGACGCCTCCGGTGCGGCAGTTGTCCTCGACGACGGCGACCAGCCGGTGGCCGGCGGCGAGGGGTACGAGCTCATCGTCGACCGGTCTGACCCAGCGCGGGTCGACGACGGTGCACCCGATCCCCGCGCCCTTCAGCAGGTCCGCCGCACGCAGGCAGACCGTGGCCATCACCCCGACCGCCACCAGCAGCACGTCGCTCCGCTCGCCCCGGTGCAGGACGTCCATACCGCCGACGCGCCCCACGGCAGGGACGGCCTCCCCCACGGACTCCTTGGGGAACCTGACGACGGTGGGTGCGTCCGAGACGTCGACGGCTTCGCGGAGCTGTGCTCTCAGCTGGTCGGCGTCGCGTGGGGCCGCGATCCGGAGTCCGGGCACGACCTGGAGCACCGACAGGTCCCACATGCCGTTGTGCGAGGGGCCGTCCGTGCCGGTGATCCCGGCCCGGTCGAGGACGAACGTCACCCCGCTGCGGTGCAGGGCCACGTCCATCAGCACCTGGTCGAAGGCGCGGTTGAGGAAGGTGGCGTAGACGGCGACGACGGGGTGCAGTCCGCCGGCGGCCATGCCCGCGGCACAGACCGCGGCGTGCTGCTCCGCGATGCCCACGTCCACGACCCGGTCCGGGAACGCCTCCGCGAACGCGGTGAGACCGACGGGATGGAGCATGGCCGCGGTGAGGACGACCACGTCGGGGCGCTCGGCACCGATCCGGGCGATCTCTTCGCCGAAGACGGAGGTCCAGGAGGGTCCGGCCGGCGCGGTGAGCGGGAGGCAGGTCAGCGGGTCCATCGCCCCCACCGCGTGGAACCGGTCGGCCTCGTCCTTCAGGGCGGGTGTGTAGCCGCGGCCCTTCTCGGTGATGCAGTGGACGAGGACGGGCCCCCGGAAGTGCTTGGCCCGCACGAGGGCCGCCTCGACGGCGGCGATGTCGTGGCCGTCGACCGGTCCGACGTACTTAAGGCCGAGATCCTCGAAGAGCCCTTGCGGCGCGAAGGTGTCCTTGAACCCCTTCTTCGCCCCGTGCAGCGAGCCGTAGAGCGGCTGCCCGACGACGGGGGTCCGCTCCAGGAGTTCCCTGCACCGGGCGAGGAAGCGCTCGTAGCCGTCGGTGGTGCGCAGAGTGGCCAGGTGGTTCGCGAGTCCGCCGATGGTCGGGGAGTACGAACGGGTGTTGTCGTTCACCACGACGATCAGGGGACGGTCCTTGGCGGCGGCGATGTTGTTCAGCGCCTCCCAGGCCATGCCGCCGGTGAGGGCGCCGTCTCCGACGACGGCGACGACGTGGTCGTCCCTGCCGAGGAGTTCGTTGGCCTTGGCGAGGCCGTCCGCCCAGCCGAGCGCGGTGGAGGCGTGGGAGTTCTCGACGATGTCGTGCGCGGACTCGGCGCGGGAGGGGTAGCCCGAGAGGCCGCCCTTGCTGCGCAGCTTGGAGAAGTCCTGGCGGCCGGTGAGGAGCTTGTGCACATAGCTCTGGTGGCCGGTGTCCCAGAGGATCCGGTCGCGCGGCGAGTCGAAGACCCGGTGCAGGGCGATGGTGAGTTCCACGACGCCGAGGTTCGGGCCGAGGTGCCCGCCGCTGCGGGACACCGCCTGTACGAGGAACGTCCGGATCTCCGCAGCGAGTTCGTCCAGCTGTGGTCCGCCGAGCGGCGCGAGGTCCCGTGGTCCCCCGATGGATTCCAGCAAGGTCACGTACGTGTCCCCTCTCTGGTTCCTGGTGATAAGGAGGGCGGTCACGGCCGGTGCGCCCGGCCGTAACCGCCCTCCTCGGATTACCGGTTGCCCGTGACCGTCTCCCGGGCCGCGCGCAGCGATTCCTTGAGCGACCCCATCGTGGCGAGCACGGCGGTGGGTTCGTAGCCGCAGTGCGCCATGCAGTTGGCGCAGCGCGGGTCCTTGCCGCGGCCGTACTTGTCCCAGTCGGTCTCCTCGATGAGCTGCCGGTACGTGGGGACGTACCCGTCGCTCATCAGGTAGCAGGGGCGCTGCCAGCCGAAGAGGGAGTAGTTCGGGATGGCCCAGGCGGTGCAGGGGAAGTCCGCCTTGCCCTCCAGGAAGTCGAGGAAGAGCGGCGAGTGGTTGAGCCGCCAGCGGGCCCGGTTGCCGCCCGCGAACGTCTTCTTGAAGAGTTCTCGGGTCTGTTCCACGCCGAGGAAGTGTTCCTGGTCGGGCGCCTTCTCGTAGGCGTACGCGGGGGAGATCATCATCTCGTCGACCTGCAGGTCGTCGTTGAGGTAGTTGAGTACCTCGATGATGGTCTGGGGGGTGTCGGTGTTGAAGAAGGTGGAGTTGGTGGTGACCCGGAAACCTCGTCTCTTGGCTTCCTTGATCGCCGCGACCGCCTCGTCGAACACGCCCTCCTTGGCCACGGATTCGTCGTGCCGCTCGCGCAGCCCGTCGATGTGGACGGCGAAGGCGAAGTACCGGGAGGGGGTGAACTTCTCGATCTTCTTGCGCAGCAGCATGGCATTGGTGCAGAGGAACACGTACTTCTTCTTGGCCACCAACTGCCGCACGATCTCGTCGATCTGAGGGTGCATCAACGGTTCTCCACCGGCGATGGAGACCATCGGGGCACCGGATTCGAGGACAGCTCCGACCGCCTGCGCGACCGGCATGCGCTGCTTGAGCACCCCGGCGGGGTGCTGGATCTTCCCGCAGCCCTCGCAGGCGAGATTGCAGGCGAACAGGGGCTCCAGCTCGACGATCAGCGGAAACTTCTCCCGCTTGCGGATCTTCTGTTCGGCAAGGTACGTCGCCACCTTGATGGTTTGGCGGAGCGGCATGGCCATCTGGCTCACCTCCGGGGGAGCAACAAAGATCGGTGCCATTCATGAAAAGCCGGCAGGACGGCACGAAGAACGCGGAAAGCCGATATTCCACCGCGTACCGTGGCAACCCGGACGAGCTCATGCTCTGGAGCGTCCACGACCACCCGTACGGCCGCAACCGGGCGTGGTCCGTGACGCAGAGCGGTACTGAGGGTCGCCGCGGACTCCATGTCCACGGCGATGGCCCCGGTCGCCGCGAGGGCCGCCCGCTCGGCGCCCCTCACGACATGGTCGGAGCCGGTCAGAGGGCCGGTGTGCACGGTCCGGCCGGGAAAGAGCCGGGACACCGCGTCGACCAGCACGGACACCCCGTCGCAGGCGGTGGTCCCGTGCACGGACCTGGTCTCCTCGGCGACGACCAGGTCGCCCGGGTGCATCCCGGACGCGAGGCCGGCACAGAATCCGGAGGCGACGACGGCGGCGCCGCGCGTCTCCTCCCGCGCCAGGGCGCGCCCGAGCGCGGTCTCGGCCGCCTTCGGTCCCATCCCCGTCCGCAGGACGGTGACGGGACCGCCGCCCCGCGGACCGCTCCGCAGGGCGAACTGCTCGATGCCGAGCGCGCAGGCGACGAGCAGCGAGGGCGGCGGTCCGCCGGAGGGCCGGGGCCCGCCCATCAGATCCCCGCCGGGCTCGCGACCCGGGCCACGAGCGGGTCCCCGTGCACGTAGCGCCCGAGCGCGGTGAGCGGGAAGACCTGGCGGTAGAGGTGGTAGTTGATGGAGAAGTCCCAGGGGAAGCCGGTCCCGGTGAAGTACGGCTCGTCCCAGGAGCCGTCCGCCCGCTGGGTGCGGGTCAGGAAGTTGACGCCCCTGGTGGCGGCGGGGTTCTCGCGCTCTCCGGCGGCCAGCAGGGCGAGCAGGGCCCAGGCGGTCTGCGAGGCCGTCGACTCGCCCCGGCCGATCCACTTGCTGTCCTGGTAGGAGCGCAGGTCCTCGCCCCAGCCGCCGTCGTCGTTCTGGACGGACTCCAGCCAGCGCACGGCCCTGCGGACGGCCGGGTGGGAGTCGGGCAGTCCGGCGGCAACCAGCGCCGGAACCACCGACCCGGTTCCGTAGACGTAGTTGACGCCCCAGCGGCCGAACCAGGCACCGCTGGCGTCCTGTTGGGCGAGGAGCCAGTCAACTCCGCGCCGGGCGCTCGGATCGCCGGCACGCCCCTCGTAGGCCATCATCTCCACGACATGACCGGTGACGTCGGCGGAGGGCGGATCGATCACCTCACCGAAGTCGCAGAACGGCAGCCGGTTGGGGAACGGGCTGGTGTTGTCCGCGTCGAAGGCGCCCCAGGCTCCCCCGCGCGACTGCATGCCGACCGTCCAGCGCACCCCGCGCTCGATGGCGGCCTCCACCCTGTCGGGTTCGGGGTGCCGGACCCGGCGCAGTGCGAGGACGACCTCCGCGGTGTCGTCGATGTCCGGGTAGTTGTCGTTGTGGAACTCGAACGCCCATCCTCCCGGCGGGAGTTGAGGCCTGCGCACGGCCCAGTCACCCGGCCGCACGATCTCCTCGGCCAGCATCCAGTCGGCCGCCTTGACCAGCGCGGGGTGGTCCGGGGAGAGCCCGGCGTCGGCGAGGGCGATGGTCGCCAGACAGGTGTCCCACACCGGGGACTGGCACGCCTCGATCATGCGCGCGCCGTCCGGACGCCGTACGGCGAACCGGTCCAGCGAGGCGAGCCCGGCGCGCATCACCGGGTGGTCGAGGTCGTAGCCGAGCAGATGGAGGGCGATCACGGAGTAGACGGCGGGGGGCTGGATCCCGCCCCAGCAGCCGTCGCTCTCCTGACGCTCGATGATCCACCGGGCGGCGGCGTTCATCGCGATCCGGCGCAACCGGCGCGGCGCGACCCGGTGGTAGAGGTGCAGCGCCTTGTCGAGCCGCTGGAAGACGCCGTCCCAGCTGACCGGAGAGGCCTTGCGCACGGGCGGGTTGGGCCGGGACGGGTCGGTGTGCAGTTCGTCGAGGGAGAACGGAGCCGGCCGTACGGGCCGCTTCGCCGAGACGATGGTCAGCGGAACAATGGTCTGGCGGGCCCAGCAGCCGAAGTCATAGATATTGAGAGGTACCCAGGAAGGAAAGAACATCAGCTCGGGCGGGAGCTGCGGGAGGTCGTCCCACTTCCACCAGCCGAAGAGGGCGAGCCAGATCCGGGTGAACACGCGGGAGGCGGCGATGCCGCCCTGGTCCCGTACCCAGGCGGCGGCCCTGGCCATGTGCGGCTCGTCCGGCCGGTCACCGGCCAGCCGCAGCGCCACGTACGCCTCGATGGTGGCGGAGAGGTCGCTCGGGCCGCCGTAGAAGGTGGCCCAGGTGCCGTCGCCCAGTTGCTCGCCGCGGACGAAGAGGGCGGCGGCCCTGAGGGTGTCGGGGTCCTGGATGCCGAGGAACTGACGCAGCAGCAGGTCTTCCGCGTCCATGGTGACGTTGGTGGCCAGGTCGCCCTTCCACCAGCCCTGCTCGTCCTGTCTGCCGAGGAGATGCTCGACGGAGCGTTCCGCGGCCCGCCGGGCGGCGTCCAGGACGTCGTCCGCCGTGATGGTTGTGTCGGTCGGATCGCCCGGGACCGTGCGAGGGTGCGCAGCCCCGGTGCTTCCGTCGGTCGTCGCTGTCATGGCTTCCCCTTCGTGCAGTTCGGTCCTCTGCTGTGCTGGGGTCTCCGTCGGCCGGTGTCCCGAGGAACACCGGCCGGCGACTGCGAGTCATATACGAATGGTGATCATCTCTTTCGGACGACGACGAAATCGGCGAGCGCGGTGAGCTGCGCCCGTACTTCCTGTGGCATGTCGACACCGTTCAGCGCCTCGATGGCGACGGCGTGCTGACGGCGGGCCTCCTGGGCGGTCCACTCGCGGCCGCCCGCCTCCTCGATGAGTGCCGCGCGGGCGGCGAACTCCTCTTCGGAGAAGCTGTCGAAATCGCTGCTCTTGGCATCGGCGGACAGCAGCGCGCCGAGCCGCTCGGAGGCCGGGCCTCCCGCGGCGAGGGCGGCGACCACCGGCAGCGACTTCTTGCGCTGGCGCAGGTCGCTCCAGGTCTGCTTGCCGGTGGACTCCGGGTCGCCCCAGATGCCGAGCAGGTCGTCGACGGCCTGGAAGGCGAGGCCCAGGTGGTAGCCGTAGGCCTCCAGGGTGTCGGCGGTGCGGTCGTCGGCGCCGCCGAGCACCGCACCGATGGAGACGGCGCAGGCGAGGAGCGCGCCGGTCTTGTTGCCCTCCATCTCCAGGCACTCCTCGACGGTGACCCGCTCGCGGTGCTCGTAGGAGATGTCCTGCGCCTGCCCGTCGATGAGCTTGCGGGTGGCGGTGGTCAGGCGGCGCGCCGCACGCCCCGCCTCCACGGTGCCGAGCTCCAGGAGGAGTTCGTTGGCCAGCGCGAACAGCGCGTCGCCGACGAGGATCGCCTGGGCCGGGCCGTGCACCTTCCAGACCGTGTCGCGGTGGCGGCGCTGTTCGTCGCCGTCCATCAGGTCGTCGTGCAGCAGCGAGAAGTTGTGCACGAGTTCGACCGCGACCGCGCCGGGGATGCCGGCCTCGGCGGGTGCGCCGGCCGCCTCGGCCGACAGCAGCGCGAGCGCGGGGCGCACGGCCTTGCCGCCGTCGCCCTCGGCGGGCCGTCCGTCGGCGTCGATCCAGCCGAAGTGGTAGGCCGCCACGGTGTCCATGGGCGGCGCGAGCCGGTCCACGGCAGCCCGCAGCACCGGCGCTGACAGGGCCCGTCCGCGCTCCAGAAGCGCGGTGACGTCCGTGGTGTCCGCCACGGTGTCGAAAGCCGGATTCGCCGGGGTCACTGACTCTCCTCTTGTTCCGGTGGTACTGCTCATGCCGCCTCCTGCAGCGGATGTTCGTGAGGGCTCCTGAGCCCCTGGAGTGCTGTTGTGGCGGCGGTGGTTCCGCTGCGGACGGCGCCCTCCATGGTGGCGGGCCATCCGGTCGCCGTCCACGCGCCCGCGAGGGCGAGTCCCGGCAGTCCCGTACGGGCTCCGGGGCGGAGCCGGCCGGTGCCGGGGGTCGGCGCGAAGGTCGCGGTGCGCTCGCGGGTGACGAAGAAGTCGCGGATGCCCGCTCCCCTCGCCGCCGGGAAGAGACGCTCCAGCTCGGGCAGGTAGCGGGCGCGCAGTTCGGCGACGGGCAGGTCGATCTCTTCCCTCGCGGCCGACTGCGACAGTGCGAGGTACTGTCCGCCGCCGCGGAGCCCGGAGGGTTCGGTACGGTCGAAGACCCACTGGACCGGCGAGCCGAGGGCGGCGAAGAACGGCCGGCGCAGGACCCTGCGGTCGTAGACGACGTGGACGTTGAGGATGGGGGCGTCCTCGATGGCGAGCAGCCGGTCCTGGTCCTCGATGGCACCGGCGGGCAGCAGCGCGTGGGTCTCCCGCTGCGGGAGAGCGAGGACGACGGTGTCGGCCCCGATCCGCTCGCTCTCGGTCTCCACCGTCCAGGTTCCGTCCTCGGCCCGGGTGAGCGAGGTGGCCTTGGCGCGCAGTTCGGTGCGCACTCCGGCGGCGTCGAGGGCCTTGCGGGCGAGGGTGTCGTGGAGTTCGCCGAGCGGAACGGCCGCCCATCCGATGTCGGCGGCGCCGGGCTCGGAGAGCAGGCCGGTCTTGAAGACCATCGCGGCGAGCGCCATGGAGGCGTTCTCGGCGGTCGCGTTCAGGGTGGCGACCCCCACGAGGTCCCAGAGGGCTTCGACGGTCCTCGGGGACTGACCGTACCGGCGCAGCCAGTCGGCGAAGCTGACGTCGTCCAGCGCGGGGTCCGCCGGGTCGAGCCGGCCGAGCGCGAGCGCGGCCCGGCCGACGCCCGCCTTCTCGGCGAGCGAGAGGTGCGGGTAGGCGGCCAGCCCGCCCGCGAGGTGCAGCGGTACGGGCAGGTTGGTGCGCCGCAGCCTTCCGAGCCGGGGTCCGGCGGGGCGGCCCACGTCGAGCACGGGTACGTCGAGGCGGTCCTGCAGCGGGGCGAGGCCGGCCGCGCCGACGCGGTCCAGGAACCAGCGGTACGCGGTGCAGCAGCGCAGATAGACGTGCTGTCCGTTGTCGACCGTCAGGTCGCCGCGGCGGAAGGAGAAGGCGAGCCCTCCGAGCCGGGGGCGGCCTTCGAGCAGGGTCACGTCGAGCCCGGCGTCGGCGAGGCGGAGGGCGGAGGTAATGCCCGCGAGGCCGCCGCCGACGACCACGGCGCGCGCGGGCAGCGGTGCGGTGCCGGTCATGCCTCGCCCTCCCGTCGGGTCGTGGACCACAGAAGCGTCCCAGGGATGGACGCGTTCGGCCAGAGGAAGGTTGCCCGGTACACGGGCCTGCCGCGGTGGGTCACGGGCGGCCCGTCCGGGTCAGGCGCGAGACGTGACGCGCGTCGAGTCCGGAGAGACCGCGGACCGCGACGTACGCCTTCTCGTGGCCGGGCAGGGAGACCCGGCCGCGCAGGACGGCCCCGGGGTCGCGCTCGATGCGGTCCAGGAGGCGGCGGTAGATCCCGGCCATCGCGGCGACGCAGGCGCCGCTGCGGCGGTCCAGCATCGGGAGCAGCCGGTAGCCCTCGGCGAAGAGGGCGCGGGCCCTGCGGACCTCGAAGTGGATGAGGCCCGCGAAGTCGGAGCCGGCCGGCGGGGTGGACCGGTGGAAGCCCTCGGAGCAGCCGAACTTGGCGAGGTCGTCGGCGGGCAGGTAGGTACGGCCGTTGCCGGCGTCCTCGCGCACGTCGCGCAGGATGTTGGTGAGCTGGAGGGCGAGCCCGAGCGTGTCGGCGTACTCGGCGGCGCGGTCGGCTCCGGGCGCGCCGGGCTCCGTGCCGAAGACGCCGAGGCTGAGGCGGCCGATGGCTCCGGCGACGCAGCGGCAGTAGGTCTTCAGGTCGTCCCAGGTCTCGTACGTCGCTCCGCGCACGTCCATGAGCACGCCGTCGATCAGCTCGTCGAGTCCGCCGAGCGGCAGCGGGAAGCGCCGGGCGGCGTCGGCGAGCGCGACGGCCACCGGGTCGGTGTCGTCCTCCTCGACCTTGCCGTCGCGGACCCTGCCGAGCAGCTCGCGGGTGCTCTCCAGCCGTGTCTTCTTCGTCCCGGGGTCGAGTTCGCCGTCACCGATGTCGTCGACCCTGCGCGAGAAGGCGTACAGCGCGGACATCGCCTGCCGCTTCTCGGACGGCAGCAGTCTGATGCCGTAGGCGAAGTTACGTGCCTGCTGACCCGTGACGGCCTCGCAGTAGCTGTACGCAGCCGCCACCGGTGCCGACATGGACGTCGTCTGTCCCTCCACTTTCGGAGTCATCCCTCTCTTCGCGCACTTCGCAAGACAACTCCCACGTGCCGCAGCAGGCTGGGCTTCGTGGGCTTGGGCGGTCCGGGCAGTACGTCGAAGCCGGCCGCCGTGATCGCGTCGAGGGCGGCCCGCCCTCCGGCGACGAATCCGGCGAGCAGCAGCCGGAGTCTGCCGTTGACGCTACCCACCAGGGGGACGCCCTCACCCAGCAGTTCCCGGGCGCGTTCCGCTTCCCAGGCGATCAGGGCCCGCAGCGACGCGCCGGCGGTCGGCGCGGCCAGGTCGGCCTCGGTCACGTGGAAGCGCGCCATGTCGTCGGCGGGCAGGTAGATCCGGTCGCGGCCGAGGTCCTCGGCGACGTCCTGGAGGTGCTCGGCGATCTGCAGCGCGGTGCAGACGGCGTCCGAGCGGCGTACCCGCTCCGGGCTGGTGGTCCCGGTGATGGCGAGAACCAGCCGGCCGACGGGGTTGGCGGAGAGTTCGCAGTACGCGAGGAGCTCGTCGAAATCGGCGTAGCGGCGGACCTTCTGGTCCTGCCGGTTGGCCTCGATCAGTCCGAGGAACGGCTCGGGGGTGAGCGCGCACCGGCGCACGGTGGGGCGCAGGGCGCGCAGCAGGGGGTGGTGCGGGTCGTCCCCGTCGGTCGAGAAGACGCGCCGCAGATCCGCTTCGAAGGCGTCGAGCATGGCGAGCCGGTCGTCGCCGGGGTCCAGGCCCAGGTGGCGGGCGTCGGCACCGCCAGGGGCGAGGTCGCCGTCGCCGATGTCGTCGACGAGCCGGGCGTATCCGTAGACCGCCATCAGGTCGTCGCGCCAGGCGCGGGGCAGAAAGAAGGGAGCCACGGGGAAGTTCTCGTCCGCGGCCTTGTCGAGCGTGGCGACCGGGGGCGGCGCCTGGTGGGTACGGGTCACGTCGTACCGCCCGGCGCGGGGACGGCGAAACCACGTCGGAGCTGGAGATTGTCCGTCATTGCCGTCACATCTCCCGTTCTACACTGCTGACCCAAAACATCCCTTTTCGGACACGCCGCCCGATCTCCCGAGTGCCCCTGCGCACCCTGGCCGCGTGCTGCGGGCGTATCGGCACACTTGCCGCGAATCAGCACCGGTACAGCTTACGTTGTACGGCTCACACGGCATCGACCGGGTGTTGCGCACCGTCGCGCCCGGCTCCCTGGGACCCAACCTTCCACGGCTCCGGGAGACTTGGCATCGTCCGCCAGGTGGAGAATCGATCTCCGGCTACCACCACAGGCGGACGGACGCAGGAGGGCCGCCGGGCGAACCGTTTCGCCCGGCGGC
This sequence comes from Streptomyces sp. NBC_00102, assembly GCF_026343115.1. Lineage (GTDB taxonomy): Bacteria > Actinomycetota > Actinomycetes > Streptomycetales > Streptomycetaceae > Streptomyces. The sequence goes on along the minus strand of NZ_JAPEMC010000002.1, from coordinate 463,743 downwards.
ACCCGCGGTGTCCGGCCCGTGCCCGTCGGCCGGACTACTTGCCGGTCTCCCGCTCGTAGGCGCGGAGGACTTCCTCCGTCGGCCCGTCCATGAGGAGCTCGCCCTTTTCCAGCCACAGGACCCGGTCGCAGGTGTCGCGGATCGTCCCGTTGTTGTGGCTGACCAGGAAGACCGTGCCGGCCTCCTTGCGCAGCTCGCGAATGCGCTCCTCGGAACGGACCCGGAACTTCCGGTCACCGGTCGCCAGCGCCTCGTCGATCATGAGCACGTCGTGGTTCTTGGCCGCCGCGATGGAGAACCGCAGACGGGCCGCCATGCCGGAGGAGTAGGTCCGCATCGGAAGGGTGATGAAGTCGCCCTTCTCGTTGATGCCGGAGAAGTCCACGATCCCCTCGTAGCGGGAGCGGATCTCCTCGCGGGTCATCCCCATGGCGAGTCCGCCGAGCACGACGTTGCGCTCGCCGGTGAGGTCGTTCATCAGGGCGGCGTTCACGCCGAGGAGCGAGGGCTGGCCGTCCGTGTAGACCCGGCCCTTCTCGGTCGGCAGCAGACCGGCGATGGCGCGCAGCAGCGTCGACTTGCCGGAGCCGTTGGTGCCGATGAGACCGATGGCCTCGCCCCGGTACGCGGTGAAAGTGACTCCGCGCACGGCGTGGACCTTGCGGATGCCGCGGGGCTCGCCCTTGCCCCGGCGGACCATGCGGCTGAGGGCGGCGGTCGCACTGCCCCTGCCGCCGCCCCCGCCGCTGACGCGGTACACGATGTGGACGCCGTCCGCGATGACGGTGGGGACCCGCCCCTGAGTGTTGTCGTCAGCCACGGCCGTACCGCTCCTCTGCCTTCCAGAAGTACACGAAGCCCAGGGCTCCCACAGCGAGCGCCCAGGCGGTGGCGACGACCCAGACGTGGGCCGGGAGGTTCTCCGCGCCGTAGCCGTCGATGAGGGCGAAGCGGACCAGGTCCATGTAGATGGCCGCCGGGTTGTACTGGAGCACGTTGGCGATCCACTGCGGCTTGTCCTGGAGCATCAGCCTGATGGAGAACATGACGCCGGACGCGTACATCCAGGTCCGCATCACGAAGGGCATCAGCTGCGCCAGGTCGGGGGTCTTGCTCCCGAGGCGGGCCATGACCATCGCGAGTCCGGTGTTGAAGCAGAACTGGAGCGCCAGGGCGGGGATCACCAGCAGCCACGAGAGGGTGGGGTAGTTCCCGAACGCCACGGCGATCGCCACCAGCACGATCATCGAGTACAGCAGTTGCTGGAGCTGCTGGAGGGAGAACGAGATCGGCAGCGAGGCGCGGGGGAAGTGCAGGGCCCGCACCAGGCCGAGGTTGCCGGAGATCGAGCGGACGCCCGCCATGACCGAGCTCTGGGTGAAGGTGAAGACGAAGATGCCGGTCACCAGGAACGGGATGAAGACGTCCTGGCCCATCCCCTTCTGCGTGCCGAGGATCAGGCCGAAGATCAGGTAGTAGACCAGTGCGTTCAGCAGCGGGGTGGCCACCTGCCACAGCTGGCCGAGCTTGGCCTGGCTGTACTGAGCGGTCAGCTTCGCCCGGGAGAACGCCATGATGAAGTGGCGGCGGCCCCAGAGCTGGCGGACGTAGGCGAACAGCCCGGGCCGGGCGCCGCTCACGGTGAGGCCGTACTTCTCGGCCAGCTGCGCCGGGCTCAGCCCCTCGTCGGCCGACGGGGGGATGCTCATGGCGACCCGCCCGTCGTGCGTTGTGTCACTCACAGATGGAAACTCTCGTCTTCGATCCACGCGGCCGGTGAAGGAGCGCGGCGCAGGCGGACAGGACCCGGAAAGGAATGCGTACGGGTCCCATGGTCTCAGAACCAGTCGGGGCGGCCTCCGATCGGGCGGCCACGCCCTGGCACGCACGCCTCCCCCGGTGCCGGAACGTCCCCGTAGCTCCACTACGAGGCCATCCCGCCGCCTTGGAATCGCACGCACCCGACCGCGTCCACCGACCGGTCGAAGGCCACCCGACAGGCTCTCGGAGCCGGTCAGATCACCGGGGGACGGCCCAGCTTCGTCAGCCGCCAGACCGTGCGCCACCGCATGGGACGCCGGGGGCCGCAGGGTGCCGTCCATCCTTCCCGGAAACCGCCGAACCACGCCTTGAGCGCGGGGACCGAGGGTCGCCGCACCAGGGTGAGCAACACCCAGGTTCCCAGGTAGACCGGGACCAGCGGAGCGGGGAGATTGCGCCTGGCGAGCCAGACCCGGTTGCGGGCGACCATCCGGTGGTAGACGGCGTGCCGGGAGGGAGCGGTGGCCGGATGGCTGAGCACCATGTCCGCGCGGTAGTCGATCAGCCACCCGGCGTCGAGCGCCCGCCAGGCGAGGTCGGTCTCCTCGTGGGCGTAGAAGAACGCGTCGGGCAGTCCGCCGACCTGGGCGAGCACGGCGGTGCGCACCGCGTTGGCGCCGCCGAGGAAGGTCGTCACCCGGGAGGAGTGCATCGGGTCCGAGGCGCGCAGCCGGGGAACGTGCCGCCGCTGGGTGACGCCGGTCTCGGGGTCGGCGATGCGGAAGCTGACGATGCCCAGCTCCGGGTCCGCCTCGAACGCCCGGCGGCACAGTTCGGCCGTGTCGGTCCTCGCCAGCCGGCCGTCGTCGTCGAGGAAGAGCAGCACGTCCACGTCGGTGCCGCCGGGGCCGAACGCCTCGATGCCGACGTTGCGGCCGCCCGGGATGCCGAGGTTCTCGGGCAGTTCCACGGTCCGGACGCCTTCGGGGACGTCCGGCACGGGGGCGCCGTTGCCGACGACCACGACCTCGATCCGGTCGCCGTCCTGCGCGGCGACCGAATCGAGGAGGGCGCGCAGCTCCACGGGACGGTTGCCCATGGTGATGATGACCGCGCCGAGTTTCATGGGGTACTCACTTCAGACGGCTGGACGCCAGGATCGACACCAGGTGCAGGACGGTCTGGAGCAGGGCGATGCCCGCCAGGACCGCGACCGCGAGGCGGGTGAAGAAGAGGTCGCCCCTGACCATGTCGGCGATGGCGGCGGCCAGGACGACCAGGGACGCCTCGACACCGAGGATCAGGCGGTGGAACTTGAGCGCTCCGGCGGCGCGGCGCGCGAACGCCATGCCGGAGGAGCGGGGCTCGGACGCGGCTTCCTTGACGGGCGGCAGCCCGCCCTGGTGGCGCGCGACGCCGACGAGGTCGGTCTCCGCCTTGATCAGGATGGCGCCGAGGGCGGCGAGGGTGCCGAGGAAGGCCCAGAGCCAGTCGATCCGCCCGGTGCCGAACATGTCGGCGGCGCGCAGGCCGAGCCCGACGAGCACGGCGGCGTCGCACAGGTAGGCGCCGACCCGGTCGAGGTAGACCCCGCCCAGCGAGAACTGCTTCTTCCAGCGCGCCACCTCACCGTCGACGCAGTCGAGCAGGAGGTAGAGCTGGACCATGACGACACCCAGCACCGCTCCCGGTATGCCGGGGACGAGCAGGGCGGGCGCGGCGAGCACGCCGGCGATGGTCATGACGTAGGTCAGCTGGTTGGGGGTGATCCGGGTGTTCACCAGGTGCCGGTCGATGCGCAAGGAGATCTCACGCATGTAGAGCCGACCGCCCCAGTGCTCACCGCTGCGGCGGTCCTTCACGCCCGGGGGGTGCACGACCGGACGGAGTTCAGCTACGGATGGCTTTTGCATAGTCGGCGTACGCGTCCCTGATCTGGTCGGTGGACAGGTTGAGGTGCTCCAGGATCGTGAAACGTCCCGGGCGCGTCCGAGGGGCGAAGTCGACCACCTCGACGAACTCGTCGGCGGTGAAGCCGATCTCCTCCGGCAGCACGGGCAGGCCGTGACGGCGGAAGACGTCTGCCATCTGCTGCGACTGGACGTGGGCGCCGCGCAGGTGCATGGCGAAGCAGGCGCCCAGGCCGACCTGCTCCCCGTGGCTGGCGGCGCGCGACGGGTGCAGCAGGTCGAAGGCGTGGTTGATCTCGTGGCACGCTCCCGAGGCCGGGCGCGAGTCGCCGGCGACCGCCATCGAGATGCCGGTCAGGACCAGTCCCTCGGCCAGCACCTTGAGGAACTCGTCGTCGGCGATGTCGCCGGGGTGACGCAGGACCGCCTCGCCCGCCTGGCGTGCCATGGCGGCGGCGAGCCCGTCGACCTCCTCGCCGTTGATCCGCTGGGCGAGCTCCCAGTCGGCCACGCAGGAGATGTTGGAGACGGCGTCCCCGATGCCGGAACGGATGTACCGGGCCGGCGCGCGGCGGACCACGTCGAGGTCGATCACGACGGCGATCGGCGTGGGTACGCCGTAGGAGCCGCGGCCGTTGTCGTTGTCCAGGGTCGCGACCGGGGAGCAGAGGCCGTCGTGCGAGAGGTTGGTGGCCACGGCGACCAGCGGCAGCCCGACGCGCGCGGCGGCGTACTTCGCCACGTCGATGATCTTGCCGCCGCCGAGGCCGACCACGGCGTCGTACCGGTTGCCCTTGATCCCGTTGGCGAGCCGTACCGCGGAGTCGATGGTGCCGTCGCTCACGGAGTACCAGTCCGCTCCGGGCAGGAGCGGCGCGAGGCGTTCTTTCAGGGCGCGGCCGGAGCCGTCGCTGATCGCGATGGCCAGCTTGCCCGAGGTGGAGATCCGCTGGTCGTGCAAGACCCCCGCCAGGTCGTCCATCGCGCCTCGGCGGATGTCGACGACCAGCGGGGAGGGGATGAGCCGGGTCAGTACTGGCACGCGATCTCACGGCCCTTCGCGAGGTCCGCGTGGTTGTCGATCTCCACCCAGGTCACCTCGCCGATGGGGGCGACGTCGACGGAGAAGCCGCGGTTGACCAGTTCCTGGTAGCCGTCCTCGTAATAGAGGTCCGGGTCGCGCTCGAAGGTCGCCTTCAGCGCGTCGGCGAGCTCCTCGGCGGCCTCGGGCTCGATCAGGGTCACGCCGATGTACTCGCCGGTGGCCGTCGCGGGGTCCATGAGCTTGGTGATCCGCCGCACGCCGTTCTCGTCGGTGATGACCTTCATCTCCTCGTCGGCGAGGCTCTTCACCGTGTCGAGGGCGAGGATGATCCGGCGGCCTTCGCCGCGCGCCGCGAGCAGGGTCTCCTCGACGGAGACGGGGTGCACGGTGTCGCCGTTGGCGAGGATCACGCCGCGCTTGAGTACCTCACGGGCGCACCACAGGGAGTAGGCGTTGTTCCACTCCTCGGCCTTGTCGTTGTCGACCAGGGTGATCGAGAGGCCGTACGTGGCCTCCAGCTCGGCCTTGCGGGCGTACACGGCCTCCTTGCGGTAGCCGACGACGATCGCGACCTCTTTCAGACCGACCGCGGCGAAGTTGGCCAGGGTCAGGTCGAGCACGGTCTTCTCGCCGTCCACCGGCACGAGCGCCTTGGGCAGCGTGTCCGTGTAGGGGCGCAGACGTCGTCCTGCACCGGCTGCCAGTACGAGGCCGATCATGCGAGTTCTCCTTCGTCGTGTACGGCGGGGGCCGAGGAGGACACCCAGAAGCGGATGGATTCCACGGTCACCACCAGAGCCACGGCCGCGGCGAGCGCGGTGAGGGCCGTGGTGAAGTCGGCTCGGGTGCCGAGTACGGCGGCGAACAGGGCCACCACGAGAGTGCGGCCCTCGTGCCCGAGGACGGTGCGGACCAGCCATCGCGGCGGGGCGCCTGTGCCGCCCCGGATCCGGTACACCGTGTCGTAATGATGGTAGGCGACCGCCGCGACCAGGCCGAACGCCGCGGGGACGGCGTGCGGTACGCCACTGCGGGCCGCGAGCGCCAGGACCGTGCAGTACTCGGCGGCGCGGAAGAAGGGGGGGACGAGCCAGTCGAGCGCGCCCTTGAGGGGGCGCGAGACGGCGAGTCCGGCCAGGAGCGTGTACACCGCCGCTGCGGCGACCGGCCACCAGCTGCCGTAGGGGGCGAGGAGGGCGGTCGCGATCATCAGGCCGCTGCCCACCAGGGCCAGCAGCGGGGCGGTGAAGCCGCCGCCCGGGCGGCGTACGACGGCCACGGCCTGGGCGAGGACGCCGGAGTCGGCGAGGTCGGCCAAGGCGCGCGCGGCGCGGTCGGTACGCCGTGCCTTGCGGGTGAGCGAGCGCAGCAGGCGGCCGGCCGTGGTGTAGCAGGCGGCGAGCGAGCAGCCGACGAGCAGGGCGTAGAAGACGATCCGGGGCGTGGTGAACGCGGTCAGCACGGCGATCATCGCCCAGCGCTCGCCGATGGGCAGCACGATCATCCGGCGCAGCCAGACCGTCCAGCCGACGCTGTCGAGCCGGTCGGAGAGGGCGGCGGTGGGGCTGGTGTTGGAGACCGCGTCGTGGTTGGCCTCGTTGAACGAGAAGTCGACGACGTGCCGGCAGGCCTGGAGCACCATGGCGCCGAGCGCGAGGGCCCACACGTCGTCGCTGTCGCCGCCCGCCATGTGGGAGGCGCCGATGGCGAGGCCCGCGTAGTAGGCGTACTCCTTGGCGCGGTCGAAGGTGGCGTCGAGCCACGCGCCCATCGTCGAGTACTGAAGGGAGTAGCGGGCCAACTGCCCGTCGGTGCAGTCCAGGACGAAGGAGAAGAGGAGCAGCAGCCCGGCGGCCACGAATCCGGCCCGGGTCCCGGTCGCCGCGCAGCCGGCCGCGACGAGCGCGGTGATCAGCGAGGCGGTGGTGACCTGGTTCGGGGTGAGTCCGCGTCTCGCGCACCAGCGGGCGATGTAACGGGAGTACGGGCTGATGAAGTGGGTGGTGAAGAAGCCGTCGTGGGCCTTCACCGCGCTGCGCAGCCGTACCGCCTCGTCGTCCACGGCCGCGACGGCAGCCCGTGCGGCGGCCAGTTCCTCGGGGGTGGTGGGGACGGTGGCCGTGAGCGAGCCGAGTTCGGGACGCTGTACGGCCGTCCCCTCGGCCTCCAGGGCGAGCGCGATGCGGCCCGGGACCGTGCGGTCCTCGGCCCGGTCCGGTCCCTGGCCGTCGGCCACCGGCCGTCCGGCGCCGACCGCCGCGATCGTCCGGTCCATCGCGCGCAGCAGCGCGGCTCGCGCGTCGGACTGTACGGCCAGCGCGCCGGGGATACCGGCGGCGGCGAACCGGGGGTCGGTGAGTCCGAGGCGCAGTGCGTGGACGTGGCCGACGAAGCGGGGGTCCACGAGGGCGACGCGGTGGCCCGCGGGGACGTGCTGGAGGAGTGCGGCGGCTTCACCGGCGTCGGCGGCGGGCCGGACGTCGAAGCCGAGGGCGCGCAGGTCGTCCTCGATCGACGACCCGGGTACCGGCACACCGGTGAGGATGGCGGTCGACAGACGAACTCACTCCTTGGATCCGGGCATGGACGGGCACGCGGGGCGGCCCGGTAAGGGCCGGCGAGCCTGCGGCACATCGGCAGAGGCTATCGGATGAACAGAAGGTTGAGTTCACTGCCCATTTGTGCTCTGTTCGGGTCAGCCCTGCACGCTGTTCGCCGCTTAGTGATCATCCTCCTTGATCGGGCCGCCGCGCGACAAACCCTGTGCGCGGCCGTCCCGGAAACCGCGGGGTCCGTACACCGCCGGGCGTCCCGGACGGCGAGGGACACCGGCCGGGGGCTGCGGGACACCCCGTAGGCTGACCGGCATGACGTGGCTGATCACTGGCGGTGCGGGATACATCGGGGCACACGTGGCGAAGGCCATGGCTGCCTCCGGCGAGAAGGCCGTCGTGCTCGACGACCTGTCCACGGGTGTGGCCGCGCGGCTCCCGGCGGACATCGAACTGGTACGCGGCTCCTCCTCGGACCGTGCGCTGCTGGACCGGCTGCTGGCCGACCACGCGGTCACGGGCGTGGTGCACCTCGCGGGCAAGAAGCGGGTGGACGAGTCGGTCGAGCAGCCGCTGCTGTACTACCGGGAGAACGTCACCGGGCTCGCCGTCCTGCTGGAAGCCTGCGCCGCGGCGCGTGTGCGCTCCTTCGTCTTCTCCTCCTCCGCCGCCGTCTACGGCGTCCCCGAGGCCGAGGTGATCACCGAGGACACCTGCTGCGCGCCGATCAGCCCGTACGGCGAGACGAAGCTCGCGGGCGAGTGGCTGGTGCGCGCCACGGGTCGCGCCCACGGAATGTCCACCGCCTGCCTGCGTTACTTCAACGTGGCGGGCGCGGCCGAGCCCGCCCTCGCGGACACCGGGGTCTTCAACGTGATCCCCATGTTCTTCGACCGGCTGACGCGCGGCGAGGCGCCCCGGGTCTTCGGCGCCGACTACCCCACCCCGGACGGCACCTGCGTCCGTGACTACATCCACGTCGCCGACCTCGCCGACGCGCACCTGGCGGTCGCACGCCACCTGGAAGAGCGGGACACTCCCGGTGACCTGACGGTGAACATCGGACGCGGCGAGGGCGTCTCGGTGCGCGAGCTCGCCTCCCTGGTGGCCGAGGTCACCGGGAACCGTACGGAGCCGGTCGTGGAGGCGCCTCGCGCGGGTGACGCGGCGAAGTCGGTGGCCTCGGCGGCACGCATCGCCGGGGAACTCGGCTGGTCGGCGCGCCGGGGCGCGCGGGAGATGGTGGAGTCCGCGTGGGAGGGCTGGCTGCTGCACCGCCCGGAGGCCGCCCGCCACTGACGACCCCTCGCACATTTGTGCAGGTCAGAGCAGACGACAACGGTGTTCAACACCGTGTTGCCCGATACCCCCGGCCCGTAGTTCACTGGGCTTCCTCGGGTGGCGACGGCCCGAGCCGTACCACCGTCTGGAGGCATGCGCATGGGGGCCGGCCACGACCACGGTCATACGCACGGCACACCCGCCACGGCTTCGGCCGCGTACCTGGGGCGGTTGCGGACCGCCCTGGGCATCACCCTCGGCGTCATGGTCATGGAGATCGTCGGCGGCGTACTCGCCGACTCGCTCGCCCTGATCGCCGACGCCGCCCACATGGCGACGGACGGGCTGGGGCTGGGCATGGCGCTGCTCGCCATCCACTTCGCCAACCGCCCGGCGGGACCGAACCGTACCTTCGGGTTCGCCCGCGCCGAGATCCTGGCGGCCCTGGCCAACTGCCTCCTGCTGCTGGGCGTCGGCGGCTTCCTGGTCTTCGAGGCGGTCGACCGCTTCATCACTCCGGCGGACACCCGCGGCGGTCTGGCCATCGCCTTCGCCTCCGTGGGTCTGATCGCCAACCTGGTCTCGCTCACCCTGCTGATGGGCGGGCAGAAGGACAGCCTGAACGTCCGGGGCGCCTACCTGGAGGTGCTCGCGGACACCCTGGGCTCGGTCACCGTCCTCGTGGCGGCGGGCGTCATCCTGGCCACCGGCTGGCAGGCGGCCGACCCGATCGCCTCCCTGGCGATCGGTCTGATGATCGTCCCGCGCACGGTGAAGCTGCTGCGCGAGACCGTCAACGTGCTGCTGGAGTCCGCACCCAAGGGAGTGGACATGGCCGAGGTGCGCGCCCACATCATCGCGCTGCCCGGCGTGCTGGACGTCCACGACCTGCACGCCTGGACGATCACCTCCGGCATGCCGGTGCTCTCCGCACACGTAGTCGTCCACCAGGAGATGCTGGACTCGATCGGGCACGAGAAACTCCTCCACGACCTTCAGGGATGCGTCGGCGACCACTTCGACGTGGAGCACTGCACCTTCCAGCTGGAACCGAGCGGACACGCGGCCCACGAGGCGAGACTCTGCAGGTGACGTGAGGGAGCCCCCGCGCGGCCGCCCGGCCCGCACGGGGGCTGACATGCCCGGAACCGAAGTACGGACAAGCGGCATTTGTGGGGCAGACTTGACCGGACTCCAGGGGTCCGGGCGCACCAGGCCGGGAACCAAAGCGAAGGATGGGTATGCCGACCACACCAGCCACCGCGACGCACAGCTCGTCGAACGGCTCCGCAGAAGCGATCATGCTCGAACTGGTCGACGAGAGCGGCACCACCATCGGCACCGCGGAGAAGCTCTCCGCCCATCAGGCCCCCGGTCGGCTGCACCGCGCCTTCTCGGTCTTCCTCTTCGACGAGCGGGGACGGCTGCTGCTCCAGCGCCGGGCGCTGGGCAAGTACCACTCCCCCGGCGTGTGGTCGAACACCTGCTGCGGTCACCCCTACCCGGGTGAGGCGCCCTTCGCCGCCGCCGCCCGGCGTACGTACGAGGAGCTGGGCATCTCGCCGTCGCTGATGGCCGCCGCCGGGACCGTGCGCTACAACCACCCCGACCCCGCGTCGGGCCTGGTGGAGCAGGAGTTCAACCACCTGTACGTCGGTCTGGCCCAGGACGCCCCGGAGCCCGACCCGGAGGAGGTCGGCGAGACGGTGTTCGTGACCGCCGAGGAACTGGCCGAGCGGCACGCCGAGGGGCCGTTCTCCGCGTGGTTCATGACGGTGCTGGACGCGGCGCGGCCGGCCATCCGCGAGCTGACGGGCCCTTCGGCCGGCTGGTGACGGCGGGCGGGACGGGTGGTACGACCGGCGGGCCGCGCGGGGCGACGGCGTGCCGGTCCGGGCCGCACGCCCCGTGCGGGCGGACGGACGCGTGGGGCGTCAGAGCGGCTGTCTCAGCGGGAGCACCGCCCAGATGATCTTTCCGCCGGTCGTGGTGTGCTCGACGTCGCAGGTGCCGCCCGCCTCGGCGGTGATCTCCTTCACGAGCAGCAGCCCACGGCCGCCCGTCTGAGCGTGGTCGGTCTCCAGCGCGGTGGGGCGGTAGGGATGGTTGTCCTCTACGGAGACCCTGATCCAGTCGGTGCCGATGGCCACCTCCACCGCCAGCTCGGGCGAGAGGAGGGCGGCGTGCTTGACCGCGTTGGTCGCCAGCTCCGAAACGATCAGCAGCAGCCCCTGGAGGATGTCGTCGTCGACGGGTACGCCCTGCCTGGCGATCAGGTCACGCACCGCGTGCCTGGCCTGGGGGACCGATACGTCGACGGCGGGGGCGCTGAACCGCCACACCCCTTCGTACGGCACGGGTCGGGCCGGAACACTCCCGCGGCTCTCCATTGTCCGGCACCCGCTCTCGGTTCGTACATCTCTGACCACTGTCCGTTGACTGACGAGTGTCGAGAACCTCTGAGCTCCGGTCCGCCCACTGACAGGAAGTGGGCACCTATCGACTCGTATTGACCGGCTTCGTATGACGGCGTCGGATGTGGACTACTTCTGGCCACCTTCTGGGGCAATATTCGGCCTCGCACCGTCACCGTCGCCGTCCTCCCCGTCCGCGGCCATCCGCTCGGTGACCAGGCCGACGACCTGCCGGCCGCCGACACCGATCGCGATCAGGCCGAGCCCGTCGAAGAGCAGCGAGAGCGAGAAGAAGAGGCCGAGGACGTACAGGCTGCTGTGCGGCCAGTCGAAGAGCACCAGCAGGCCCAGCAGCAGACCGAAGGCGCCCTGCAGCAGCGTCCAGCCGAACTGCGGTCCGCGCACCACCACGGAGCCGACGAGCCGGAACAGCCCTCCGGTGAGGAAGAGCAGCGCGGCGAACATGGTGAGCGCCTCGGCGCTGCCGTGCGGGTCGTGGATCACGACCACCCCGGCAGCGATGTTCAGTGCCGCGACGACGACGGCGAGCCAGACGAAGTTGGTGCCCCGGGACTGGACCGCGTGCGCCAGACCGACGATGCCACCGATCAGCAGGAGCCAGCCGAAGAGCAGCATCGTGGTGAGCGTGGCCACACCGGTGTAGACGAGACCGACGATGCCCGCGACGGCCAGCAGGACGCCGAGCACGACGAGCATGCCGAAACTGCGGTTGAGCTTCCTGCGCTGGACCCGGGAATCGGCCACCGACAGCTCCTCGCGACGGTTGATCCCCCTGTCGGATCATAGGAGCGAACCGTACGGATAGCATCCGGCGCATGGACCGCACCGAGCCACAGCTGGAGCACACCGTCGCGGACGGGGTGGCGACCGTCGTCATCAGCAATCCCGCGAAACGGAACGCCATGACGGCCCCGATGTGGCGTGAACTGCCCGTCCTGCTGGAACGGCTCGCGGCCGACTCCTCGGTACGGGTACTGGTACTCACGGGCGCGGGCGACACCTTCTGCGCGGGAGCGGACATCTCCTCCCTCCAGGAGCCCGGGAAGCTGACCTCGGAGCTCACGGTGGCCGCCGAGGAGGCGCTCGCCGCGTTCCCCCGGCCGACCCTCGCCGCCGTACGCGGCTTCTGCGTGGGCGGCGGCAGCCAGCTGGCGGCGGCCTGCGACCTCCGGTTCGCCGAGGAGGGAGCGCGGTTCGGCATCACCCCGGCCAAGCTGGGGATCGTCTACTCGTCCTCCTCGACCCGGCGGCTCGTCGGGCTGGTCGGGCCGGCGACCGCGAAGTACCTCCTCTTCTCCGGGGAGCTGATCGGCACGGAGCGGGCCCTGCGCACGGGTCTGATCGACGAGGTGCTGCCGCCGGCGGAGCTGGCGGGCCGGGTCGCGGAGTTCTGCGGCGTCCTGGCGGCCCGCTCCCAGCTGACCCAGGCGGCGGCGAAGGAGTTCGCCACCGGTCGTACCGACCGGGACGCCTACTGGGCCGCGCAGGCGCGGACGAGCGAGGACACGGCGGAGGGCGTCGGCGCCTTCCTGGAGCGGCGGACGCCGCGATTCACCTGGACCACCTGAGCCCTGCCGCGCGCTCTCCGGAGGGAGCACGACAAGGGTTCCCTCCATACTGACCAGTCGGTAATGTGCGGGCCATGAGTACTCTGCCACCCCGCGCCGGCCGCCGCTGCCACAACGCCCTCAACCCGCTGCACTCGACGCTCTACTTCTCGCCCGATCTCACCACCGAGTTCGAGGCGCTCGGGATAGAAGACCCCCGGGCCGCTTACTTCGCCGCCCGGGGCGCGCCGCTCGGAGCGGTCGGGGCCGGGGCGGTGACCTCGACGTTCTACAACTTCAACCACGAGCTGGTGGCCCGCCATCTGCCGGCCGTCTGGTCGGTCGCCTCTCCCGAGGCGGTGCTCGCCGCCCGGCTCCGCGTGGCCGACACCACGCTCCGCCGCCTGCTCGGCGAGGAGATCGTCGGCTCGGCGGAGATGGCGGAGGCCGCCGCGCTGGCGCTGCGGGCCGCCGAGGCGTGCACCCGCCACGCCCGGCCGCTGTACGCCGCCCTCGCCGATCTGCCCGTCCCCGACGAGCCGCACCTCGCCTACTGGCACGCCGCCTCACTGCTGCGCGAGCACCGCGGCGACGGGCACCTCGCGGCGCTGCTCGTCGCGGGCCTCGACCCGGTCGAAGCACTGGTCAGCCACACCGCGACCGGCAAGGGCATGTCCCCGCGCTGGGTCCTCGGGACCCGGGGCTGGCGCCGCGCGGACTGGGACGCGGCCTCCGGCCGGCTGCGGAAGCGCGGGCTGCTGGACGACGAGGACTCCCTGACGGAGGCGGGCACCGCCCTGCGGGCGGAGCTGGAGGAGACGACGGACCGGCTGGACGCGGCGCCGTACGAGTACCTCGGCGCGGACGGGGTGGAGCGGCTGACCGAGCTGGGACGCGGATTCCTGTTCACCGCCGCCTCGGCGGGGGCGTTCCCCGGCGACCTGATCGGCAGGGGCTGAGTCCGAAGGCGCGGGTTCCCGCCCGTCTTCGCGGAGGTCGCGCGACACGGCCCCCGGCCACCCGGCACAATGCAGGCGAAGGGGACCACCCCGAATGACGCCCGCCCCCGGTACGGAGTCCGCTCCGCCCGTGGGGCCGGCCGTCAGCAGAGCCAGCAACACAGCAGTTACGAGAAGGCGAGCCGGGAACACCGTGACGACGTCCATCGAAGGCAGGATCGCCGAGGAGCTCGGCGTACGTGAGCGACAGGTGACGGCAGCCGTCGCCTTGCTCGACGGCGGGTCGACCGTCCCGTTCATCGCGCGCTACCGCAAGGAAGCGACGGAGATGCTCGACGACGCCCAGCTGCGCACGCTGGAGGAGCGGCTGCGCTATCTGCGGGAACTGGAGGACCGCCGCTCCGCGATCCTCGAATCCGTCCGCGAGCAGGGCAAGCTCGACGAGGCCCTGGAGGCCCGCATCCGGGCGGCGGACACCAAGTCGCGCCTGGAGGACATCTACCTGCCGTTCAAGCCGAAGCGGCGGACCAAGGCGCAGATCGCCCGCGAGGCCGGTCTGGAGCCGCTGGCCGACGGGCTGCTCGGTGACCCGTCCACCGACCCGCTCGTCGCCGCGGCGGCGTTCGTGGACGCGGCGAAGGGGGTCGCGGACGGTGCGGCGGCCCTGGACGGCGCCCGGTCCATCCTCGCCGAACGCTTCTCCGAGGACGCCGACCTGACCGGCGAGCTGCGCGAGCGGATGTGGACGCGCGGCCGGCTCGCGGCGAAGGTGCGGACGGGCAAGGAGGAGGACGGATCGAAGTTCGCCGACTACTTCGACTTCACCGAGCCCTTCACCGCACTGCCCTCGCACCGGATCCTCGCCATGCTCCGGGGTGAGAAGGAGGACGTGCTCGATCTGGTGCTGGAACCGGAGGAGCCGTCCGACGAGCCGGGCCCGTCCGGGTACGAGAACATGGTCGCGCGCCGCTTCGGCATCGCGGACCGGGGACGGCCGGGCGACAAGTGGCTGGGCGACACGGTGCGTTGGGCCTGGCGCACCCGCATCCTGGTGCACCTCGGCATCGACCTGCGGCTGCGGCTGCGCACCGCGGCGGAGGACGAGGCGGTACGCGTCTTCGCCTCCAACCTGCGCGACCTCCTGCTGGCCGCCCCGGCGGGCACCCGGGCGACACTGGGGCTCGACCCCGGTTTCCGTACGGGCGTGAAGGTGGCGGTGGTCGACGCGACGGGCAAGGTGGTGGCGACCGACGTCATCCACCCGCACGTCCCGGCGAACCGGTGGGAGGAGTCGCTGACCAAGCTGGAGCGGCTCTGCGTCACGCACTCCGTGGATCTGATCGCGATCGGCAACGGCACCGCGTCCCGCGAGACGGACAAGCTGGCCGGTGAACTCTGCGACAAACACCCGGAGTTGAAGCTCACCAAGGTGATGGTGTCGGAGGCGGGCGCCTCGGTGTACTCGGCGTCGGCCTTCGCCTCGCAGGAACTCCCCGACATGGACGTGTCGTTGCGCGGTGCGGTGTCGATCGCGCGACGCCTGCAGGACCCGCTGGCCGAGCTGGTGAAGATCGACCCGAAGTCGATCGGCGTCGGCCAGTACCAGCACGACCTGTCCGAGGTGAAGCTCTCCCGCTCCCTGGACGCGGTGGTCGAGGACTGCGTGAACGGGGTCGGCGTGGACGTCAACACCGCGTCCGCGCCGCTGCTTTCACGGGTGTCGGGGATCAGCTCCGGGCTGGCCGAGAACATCGTCGCGCATCGGGACACCAACGGCCCCTTCCGCTCCCGCAAGTCGCTCAAGGACGTGGCCCGGCTCGGCCCGAAGGCGTACGAGCAGTGCGCGGGCTTCCTCCGCATCCGGGACGGGGACGACCCGTTGGACGGGTCGAGCGTGCACCCGGAGGCGTACCCGGTGGTGCGCCGGATGGTGAAGACTGCGGGCACCGAGGTCGCTTCCCTCATCGGCAACACGGAGGTGCTGCGGTCGTTGCGGGCCGACGCGTTCGTGGACGACACCTTCGGTCTGCCGACGGTGACCGACATCCTGAAGGAGCTGGAGAAGCCTGGCCGCGACCCGCGTCCGGCGTTCCGGACCGCCACCTTCAAGGAGGGCGTCGAGAAGATCGGCGACCTGGAGTCCGGGATGGTCCTGGAAGGTGTCGTCACCAACGTCGCCGCGTTCGGCGCCTTCGTCGACGTCGGCGTCCACCAGGACGGCCTGGTCCACGTGTCGGCGATGTCGAGGACGTTCGTGAAGGACCCGCGCGACGTCGTGAAGCCCGGGGACATCGTGAAGGTCAAGGTCATGGACGTCGACGTGCCGCGCAAGCGGATCTCGCTGACGCTGCGGCTGGACGACGAGGCGGCCGCCGGCCAGGGCGGCGGGCGGCGCGAGCGCGACGCGGCGGCGGGCCAGGGCGGCAGGCCTCCGCGCCAGCGTCAGTCGGACGGCGGCGGGCGCCGACAGGGCGGTGAGCGGCGCGGCGGCGGTGCGGGCGGCGCCCGTGCCGCGTCGGCCCCCGCGCCCGCCAACAGCGCGATGGCGGACGCCCTGCGGCGCGCCGGTCTCGCGGACCCGGGCCAGGGCGGCCGAAAGCGCTGACGGGCCCCGGAGAGGCACGGAAGGGCCGGCCCCGAGGGGGCCGGCCCTTCCGTTCTCCGCTCATCGTCAGAGCTCGGTGATCCGCCCGTCCGCGACCTCGATGCGCCGGGTCGTACGGACCGCCTCCAGCATCCGCCGGTCGTGGGTGACCAGCAGGAGCGTGCCGTTGTACGAATCGAGCGCGGACTCCAGCTGCTCGATGGCGGGCAGGTCCAGGTGGTTGGTGGGCTCGTCCAGAACCAGCAGGTTCACCCCCTTGCCCTGGAGCAGGGCGAGGGCCGCGCGGGTCCGCTCACCGGGCGAGAGCGTGGTCGCCGGGCGCATCACATGGTCCGCACGTAGCCCGAACTTGGCCAACAGGGTGCGCACGTCGGCCGGCTCGGTGTCCGGGACGGCCGCGCAGAAGGCCGCCAACAGGGTCTCGTCACCGAGGAAGAGCTTGCGCGCCTGGTCGACCTCGCCGACCACGACGCCGGAACCCAGCACGGCAGAACCGGAGTCGACCGGCAGTCTCCCCAACAGGGCCGCCAGAAGGGTGGACTTGCCCGCCCCATTGGCACCTGTGATGGCGACCCGGTCGGCCCAGTCGATCTGCAGCGAGACCGGCCCGAAGGCGAAGTCGCCCCGGACCACGTGGGCTTCGCGCAGGGTGGCGACGACCGAGCCGGAGCGCGGCGCGGTGGCGATCTCCATCCGGAGTTCCCACTCCTTGCGCGGCTCTTCCACCACGTCCAGACGCTCGATCATGCGCTGGGTCTGCCGGGCCTTCGCCGCCTGCTTCTCGCTCGCCTCGCTGCGGAACTTGCGGCCCAGCTTGTCGGAGTCGGTGGCCTTGCGCCGGGCGTTCTTCACGCCCTTGTCCATCCAGCCCCGCTGCATCTGGGCACGGCCTTCGAGGGCCGACTTCTTGTCGGCGTACTCGTCGAACTCCTCACGGGCATGCGTCCGGGCCCGCTCCCGCTCCTCCAGATAGGAGGCGTAGCCGCCGCCGTAGAGGTTGATCTGCTGCTGGGCCAGGTCGAGTTCGAGGACCTTGGTGACCGTGCGGGTGAGGAACTCGCGGTCGTGGCTGATGACGACGGTCCCGGCGCGCAGACCGGAGACGAAGCGTTCGAGGCGCTCCAGACCGCCGAGGTCGAGGTCGTTGGTGGGCTCGTCCAGGAGGAAGACGTCGTACCGGGAGAGCAGCAGGGAGGCGAGCCCGGCGCGGGCGGCCTGCCCGCCGGAGAGCGCGGTCATCGGAAGGTCGAGGCCGACGGTGAGCCCGAGGTCTGCGGCCACCTCCTCGGCCCGCTCGTCCAGGTCCGCGCCGCCGAGGTCGAGCCAGCGTTCCAGCGACTCGGAGTAAGCGTCGTCGGCGCCGGGCGCACCGTCCACCAGGGCCTGGGTCGCGGCGTCCATCGTGGCCTGGGCGTCGGCGACGCCGGTGCGGCGGGCGAGGAACTCCCGCAAGGTCTCCCCGGGACGCCGCTCGGGCTCCTGCGGGAGATGGCCGACGGTGGCGGTGGGAGGCGAGAGCCGCAGCTCCCCCTCCTCGGGCCGGTCGAGCCCGGCGAGCAGCCGGAGCAGGGAGGATTTTCCGGCCCCGTTGACTCCGACGAGACCGATCACGTCCCCGGGGGCGACGACGAGGTCGAGCCCGGCGAAGAGTGTGCGGTCGCCGTGTCCGGCGGCGAGGTCCTTGGCGACGAGAGTGGCAGTCATCAGGGTGTCGATCCTAAGCGTTCCGGGTGGCCCGCCGGTCGACCGGCCCGGACCGCCGGAGCTTCTCGGGCCCCGCCGCCAAAACGTGACCGGGTCGTTGTGCCGCCCGGGTACCGGGGCTCATGCGTGCGGAGGGGGCTTGGGGGAGGATCGGCCGATGACGACATCGAGAGGGCACGGGTCCTGGGTGCTGCCGCTGGTGGCCACGGTCGTACTGGCGACGGGATGCGGTACGGAGCGGGCCGGGGACGCGGCGGGAGCGGGCCGGGGCGCATCTCCGGCTCCGAGTGCCCCGACGGACTTCCGCTGTCCCGGCGAGGACCCCGCTCCGACGGCGTCGGCGGACTCTGCCTCCTCCCCCGCCGCGACCGCCGTTCCGACCGACCACTACGCCGAGAACCACGGGTTCAGGGTTCCCCTCACGCTCCACGGCCAGAGCCGCTGCGACGGGCTCGTGGTCACCGGGCGGGTCGAGAGCGCACTCGAACCGCTGCGCGAACGCGGGGACTTCGCTCCGCAGCACGTGCGGAAGGTGCTCGACGGCCTCGGCTACCGCGCCGGGAGCGCGTACCAGAACGGCCCGACAGGAGTCGGGTTCCTCATCGTCCTCGACGCCTCGCCCTGGTGCGTGGAGGGAATGATGGACCGCGACTCCGTCGCGGCGAACGCCTTCGGCGGCTACCCCGACGGCACCGACTGCGAGCCCTCGTCGGGCGGCCACTGACCACGGTTTCGCGGTCGGGGGGCGGATCGGGGCCGTCCCAAGGCGGGGCCGTCACGGATCGGAGCCGTGTCCCGGCCATGATCCACCGCGCACTGTCCTGGAGGCCGGGCCGTCGGTTAGCTTCCGGGGGTGACAGCGTGCGGGTACGGGAGCGGAGCGACGGGGGTGGCGGCATGCCGGACGTGATCGTGGTGGGCGGTGGGGTCAGCGGGCTGACCACGGCGGTGGTGCTCGCCGAACGGGGTCACCGGGTGCGGGTCTGGTCGCGGGACGCGGCCGGGGACACGACCTCGGCGGTGGCGGGCGCCCTGTGGTGGCCGTACCGGATCGAGCCGGCCCGGTCGGTGGGCGACTGGGCCCTGGAGACGCTCGCCGTCCACGAGGAGCTGGCCGCCGATCCGGAGGAGACCGGGGTACGGATGGTGGCCGGGGTCCACCTGGGCGAGCGCCTGGCCGGGCTGGGTCCGTGGGCGGCACGGCTGCGGGGCGCGGTGGAGGTGGCGGAGGGGCTGCGGGTGACGCTGCCACTGATCAGCATGCCCGACCATCTGGCCTGGCTGGAGCGGCGGCTGCGGGCAGCCGACGGCACCGTCGAGCGCCGCACGGTGACCGGGTTCGGGGAGGCCGCCGCCGAGGCGGAGGTGGTGGTCGACTGCGCCGGTCTCGGGGCCGCCGCGCTGGCGTCGGACGACGGGATGCGCCCGGTGCGCGGCCAGCTCGTCCTGGTGGAGAACCCCGGGATCACGGAGTGGTCCGCCGCGCCCGATCCCGCGACGGGCTGGACGACGTACGTCTTCCCGCAGCCGTACGGGCTCGTGCTGGGCGGCACGGCGCAGGACGACGACCGGTCCCTGGAGCCGGACCCGCGCATCGCCGCCGGCATCGTGGCGCGGTGCGCGCGGATACGGCCCGAGATCGCGGGTGCCCGGGTCCTGGGGCACCGGGTGGGGCTCCGTCCGGCGCGGGACGCGGGGGTGCGGATCGAGGCGGAGGAGTTGCCGGGCGGCGGCCGGGTGGTCCACAACTACGGGCACGGGGGCGCCGGGGTCACCGTCGCCTGGGGCTGCGCGCGGGAGGCGGCCCGGCTGGTGGGCTGATCCCGGGGGAGGTACCGGCCCCGTCCCCCTCGCGCCCGGGGCGGTACCGGCCCCCGGCTCAGCCCTCGCGCCCGAGGTCCCCGGCCTCGCGCCGAACGCCCGGCGCCCGGCGCCCGTACGCCACCTGCCGGTACCGCCCCTGTCGTACCGCGGCGCCTCCGTCAGTCCCCCTCCGGCGGGGACGCAGGGCCGGGGCCCTCGTGCTGGTGGCGGTGATCCTCGGTGACCTCGCTGCCGGGGCCGATCCGGATCTCGAAGTCGCCGTCGTACTTGGCGTGCCCCTGGATGACCGCGCTCTCCACCGCCTCGACACCGAATTCGTGACGGACGATGAGCGGGTCCTGGCGCAGGTCACGCATGAGGGAGACGCACATGCCGACCATCACGATCGTGAAGGGCGCGGCAACGAGGATGGTGAGGTTCTGCAGTCCGGCCAGCGCGTCGCCTTCGCCGTCACCGATGAGCAGCATGACGGCGGCCACCGCACCGGTGACGACGCCCCAGAAGACGACCACCCACTTCGCCGGCTCCAGCACGCCCTTCTGCGAGAGCGTGCCCATCACGATCGAGGCGGCGTCGGCGCCGGAGACGAAGAAGATCCCGACCAGGATCATCACCAGTACGCTCATCAGGGTGGCGACCGGGAACTCCTTGAGCAGGCCGAAGAGCTGGGCCTCCGGTGTGACGGCGCCGCCGAGCTTGCCGGCGGCCTTGAGCCGGATCGCGGAGCCGCCGAAGATCGCGAACCAGACGAGGCTGACGGTGCTCGGCACGAGGATGACCCCGCCGATGAACTGCCGGATGGTGCGGCCCCTGCTGATGCGGGCGATGAACATGCCGACGAAGGGCGTCCAGGAGATCCACCACGCCCAGTAGAAGACCGTCCAGGAGCTCAGCCAGTCGGCGACCTCGCCCTCACCGGTCGCCTCGGTGCGTCCTGCGAGCTGGGGCAGTTCGCGGAAGTACTCGGCGATGGAGGTGGGCAGCAGGTCGAGAACGATGATCGTGGGGCCGGCGACGAACACGAAGACGGCGAGGATCAGGGCGAGCACCATGTTGATGTTGGAGAGCCACTGGATGCCCTTCTCCACCCCGGAGACGGCCGAGGCGACGAACGCCACGGTCAGGACGGCGATGATGGCGACCAGCAGTCCGGTGCCCGTCTTCTCCCGCCAGTTCAGCTCGTGGAAGCCGCTGCCGATCTGGAGCGCGCCCAGACCGAGGGAGGCGGCGGAGCCGAAGAGGGTCGCGAAGATCGCGAGGATGTCGATGACCCTGCCGAAGCCACCGTGGGAGTGGCGCGCCCCGATGAGCGGTTCGAAGACGGCGCTGATCGTCTGCCGGCGGCGCCTGCGGTAGGTGCTGTACGCGATGGCGAGCCCGACGACGGCGTAGATCGCCCAGGGGTGGAGCGTCCAGTGGAAGAGGGTGGTGGCCATCGCGGTCTGCATCGCCTCGGCCTCGTCGGCGGGGCGGGTTCCGGGCGGCGGGTTGGTGAAGTGGGCCAGTGGTTCGCTCACTCCGTAGAACATCAGGCCGATGCCCATGCCGGCGCTGAACATCATCGCGACCCAGGAGACGGTCCGGAACTCCGGCTCCTCCCCCTCCTGGCCGAGCGAGATCCTCCCGTAGCGGCTGATCGCCAGCCACAGCGCGAAGACCACGAAGCCGGACGCGGCGAGCATGAAGGCCCAACCGCCGTTGTGGATGAGCCCTTCGAGCAGATCGGTGGAGACGCTCTCCAGCGAGTCGGTGGCGACCGAGCCCCAGAGCACGAAGGCGAGCGTGAGCACGGCGGTGACTCCGAAGACCACCCGGTCGGTGGTGGGCTTCCGCCCGAGCCGCGAATCTTCGGGAAGATCCGCCGTGACGGGCAGACTCTCCGGTCTCTGGTCGTCCTGCGGCACGTAGGGCACCTTTCGGAAGCGCGGAATCACTCCCTGTAGGCAGTACCACACGTGACGTGAGACGCGCGGGACCCACGAGGGGCGGCGGTCCCCCTCCTCCGGTATTCATCCCCCGGCATTCATCTCCCGCCCCTCCCCCGTGCCCGCCTCAGGCCCCCGTACGGGCGGCGCGACGCGCCTCGTGGGCCATGGGCAGGTAGCGCAGCCGCTCGGGAAGGGCGGGCACCACGCGGCGGACGACCGCGCCGAAGCGCCGCAGCCGCCGCTCCTGGGCCGGGGTCCACTCCAGCCCGATCGCGGCACGGGCGTCGGGCGGCATCAGGCCGACCGTGAGGAAGGAGCGGAACCGGGCGAGCGGGGGCAGGATCACCGGCCACAGCGCTCGTGCGACCAGCCGCAGGAGCGGGGATCCCCGGTCGGGCGGCGGTACGGGACGGTCGGCGGCGACCAGCTCCTCGACGACCGCGTTGCACTCCAGCTCCTCGGCGAGCACCTTGCGGTAGTAGGGCCAGAACTCCTCTATCGTCTGCGGCATGTCCCGGTCGTGAATGCCGAGGACCCGGCCGACCTGGAGCCATTCCCGGTACAGCGCGCGCTCCTGGGCTTCGGTGAGCGGGCGTACGAGATAGCGGGACGCGTGCTGGTAGACCGGGAACCCGGTGGCGTGCACCCAGGCGTAGTTCGCCGGGGTCAGCGCGTGGTAGCGGCGCCCCCGGGAGTCGGTGCCCTGGATGGTGCGGTGCAGGGCGCGCAGCCGCCGCCCCTCCGCCACGCCTTCCTCGCCTCCGTACACCCAGAGCTGGAGCGAGCGCAGAGACCGTTCGCCACGCCCCCAGGGGTCGGTACGGAAGACGGAGTGCTCGTCGACGCCCGCACCGACGGCGGGGTGGGCGACCTGGAGGGTGAGGGCCGCGGGCAGCATCAGCAGGCCCCGGACGTCCCCGGCGAGGCTCCACAGCACCCCGCCGGGCGGGGGCGGTACGGGGTCCGTCGGCCCGCTTCCCTGACTGCTCATACGGATACTCCCGGCGATCGGCGGACGGGCGGACGCCGCACCTGAGCACAGATGCCCGCACGTGTACTGCTTCCAGTATGCGAGCGGTGCGCCGACGCGCGGCGGCGGGCCTCCGCCGTCGATTCGCCTCGGCCCGTTGACGCCCCGATGAAACAAGTCAATAGTATTTGTAACATTGACTCCGGGAACCCCTTCCACGTCAACTGCCGCTCCACGCGGCGGCGTTGGATGCTCACACCAAGGGCGCGGGGTCGGCACGATGGACCGCACATATCCGCAGGAGGGTGCACATCATGGGCCGCTACAGCCGCCTGAGGGCGATTCGCCGGATGGACCCGGTACAGGACTGCGCCGAGATCCTCCGGCTGATGTCCCAGTACGAGTTCCCCTGGGACTACCGGCAGGGCGTGAGCGTCGCGTTCCTCCGCGACTTCGGCGTCCCCCGCATCTCCGTACTGCTCGACCGCACCCAGGAGTTCGAGCGGAACGGGCAGAAGCGCTACGACGACACGGTGCTCATCGGCTACGAGATGGCGGCCGACGGCTTCGACTCGGAGCGCGGGCGGGCCGCCGCCCGCCATCTCAACCGCATCCACGGCCGCTACCGCATCCCCAACGAGGACTACCTCTACGTCCTGGCCACCACGGTCGTCGGCCCGAAGCGCTGGATCGACCGGTTCGGCTGGCGCCCCCTGTGCCGGCAGGAGGTGCAGGCCCTGGCCGAAGTGGGCCGGAGCATGGGCAGGATGATGGGCATCGAATCGGTCCCCGCCACCTACGCGGAGTTCGAGGCGCTGCTCGACACGTACGAGGCGGAGATGTTCGCCCCCGCGCCCGCGAACCGCCGGGTCGCCACCGCCACGTTACGGACGATGACGAGCTGGTACCCGTCCCCGCTGCGCCCGCTGGCCGCCCGCTTCGCGCTGGCGCTCCTGGACGAACCGCTACTGCGTGCCCTGGGGTTCACCCCGCAGCCCCGCTGGTTCCGGGCCGTGGCGGTACGCGCGGTGCGGGCCCGCTCACGCGGGGTACGGCTGCTGCCCGCCAGGCCCGGATGGCTGCCCTCCCGGCCCCGGCCGCGCAGCTACCCCTTCGGCTACCGGCTCGACGATCTCGGGCCGCACTGGGCGCAAAACCGCCCGGTCGAGCCGCTGCCGGACGAGGTGCCGGAGGGTTCACCGGGTGCGGGACCCGGCGAACGCCCCGCGCCCCGGCCCGGCCTGCGCCGGTCCGAGGGGCTCACCCGGCCGTGAGGAGCGGGACGAGGCAGCGGCGGGCGAAGGCCGCCACCTGCTCGTCGTCGTCGAGTTCGAAGCAGCTCAGCGGGTTGAGGAGGAAGGAGACGGTGATGCGCACCATCACCTCCGCGACCGGCGCCGAGTCCGTCGCCGGCCGGCCCTCCATCCGCTGGGCGTGCTGGAGGCGGTCGGTCAGGAAGTCACGCATGGCGAGGAAGGCGGGACCGCTGTCCACCGTGAGGAAGGGCAGCATGACCTCCGGCTCCAGCTTCAGCAGACCGCCGATGAGGGGGTGTTCGCGCACGTGCCGGAGCACCGCCACGAACCCGGTGACCAACCGGTCCTCCACCGATGGCAGTTCGGACACCGCCTCGTCCACCTCGCCCACGAAACGGCGGTACTCGCGCAGCAGGCACGCGGAGACCAGGGCCTCCTTGTTGCCGATGCGCCGGTAGACCGTGACCCGGGACACCTTGGCCCGCCTGGCCACGTCGTCGACGGTCGAGCGGCGCAGCCCGAAGGTCATGAACTGCTCACGGGCCGCGTCGAGGATCTGCTCGCTCAACTCGTCGTACGGCGGGGCCTCTTCGAGCGCCCTCGCCATCACCGCCTCTTCGCCGGCCGGTACCGTCATGAGCTCTCCCCGTGTCGCTGCCACCCGCTGCCACCTTAACGGGCGGTGCTACAGAGAGACATGCCCCGTCGCTCTGTCTCCGGTGGCTGCCCGCCGGGCCCCGCCCCGGAGCCGGGCCGCGTTACGCGCGCACCGCCCCCTCCGGGAACTTGGTGACGAACCTCTCCAGCTCGTCCCGGGAGTGGTACGAGACGTTCATCCGAGTCGGCCTCTTCCTGCCGGGAAACCGCAGACGCAGGACGCTCTGTCTCTTGCCCCACTTCACGCGGGCAACCAGTCCGTCGGCCTGGGCGAGGGGTATGACGTGGATGAGCTTGTCGGGAGAGTTGCTCAGGCGCGTCCCGCGATGGACGTAGACGGACCGGTTCGTGACGGTGATGAAGTAGGTGTCGATCAGGAGCAGGCCCAGCACCCCCAGACCGCCCATCACGTACTGGCTGCCCCCACTGACGCCGAGGAGCACCAGGCCCGGCACCTCGGTGGGATCGGCGTTCAGCACCGCACGCCTGGCCTTGGACTTGAGTTCGAATTTCACATCGGTCTTTCCCAGCTGCACCATGAGGCCTTCACTCTTCGATGATCATGTCCGACCAGGACACCGGGGAGAATCTAGCGCCTCGCCCGGCAGAGTCCGCCCTGGTCAGGCACCACAGAGCGGTGGCATGTCCCGGTGTCCGCAGGCGCGCTGACGGCGCGTGGCACCCGGGACGCCTCATCACCCGAAGTCGTACACCGTCACGGGGATGTCGCGGCTCACCAGCCGCCGCTCTATGAGGGGTTCCACCCGCGACCATGTACCTCCGGCGAGTCCGCAGCCGATCCTCGGCATGTGCACCGACGCGCCCAGCTCGGCGGCGCGGGCGGCCACCACCTCCAGGCCGGCGTCGATCGCCTCGTACCGCACGGGCACGCCGCCGCTCCCCCGGCGCATCCCCCGCTGACCCACCAGGTTGGCCACCCACACATACGGATCGACCCGCACGAACTGGACCGCGCCGAGGCCGAAGTCGTTCCCCGCGCGTTCGCGGTGCCAGCGGCGGTAGGCCGCTTCCGGTTCCGGCCAGCGCCGCGAGAGGGCGAGCACGAAACCCTTGCCCCAGCCGCCCAGGTCGTTGCAGACATGGACGATCAGCTTGACGCCCTTGGCCTGCGGGGCGGTTGCGTCGCCCTGGAGGTACGTGATCCCCGACATGCGCCCACCGTAGAGGCAGCCACCGACATTGATGCTGATACTCAGGTTCCGGTGGTCGTGGCTCTGCCACTGACGCCCTGCTGGGCTGTCCTCAAGTTGTTCTGTCCGGCCGCCGGAACCTGTTCTCATGGCTCCGGCCGGGCGGAACATGACCTGATAGGAGCTTGGTCAGAAGCCCCCTTCAATGTCCTGTCTGCGCCACCCGGCCGGCGCCCACCTCCGGTTGGGAAGGCACTATCAGCATGACATCAGAGGTCGCAGAGGAGACTGTGGACCAGGCTGTGTTCGGCGGGGTCGACTCCCATGCCGACACCGTGCATGTCGCGGTTGTCAGCGACAACGGCGGGCACCTCGCCGATGCCGAGTTCGCCACCACGGCCGCCGGATACGCGGCGGCCCTGGCGTTCCTGGACGCCCATGGCCATGTGAGGGCGATCGGTGTGGAGGGCACTGCCTCCTACGGTGCCGGATTCACCCGTGCCGCCCGCTCACGCGGGCACCGGGTCGTCGAGGTCAACCGGCCCGACCGGGCCGAACGCCGCCGGATCGGCAAGTCCGACCCCATCGATGCTTACGCCGCCGCGCGAGCCGCACTGTCCGGACGGGCTTCCAGCGCGCCCAAGGACGACACCGTCACCGGCATACGGGCCATGCACAACGCCGCCCGCTCCGCTGTCAAAGCCCGCACCGCCGCCCTGAACCAGATCACCCACATCCTCATCACCGCCCCCGAGGACATCCGCGCCCGATACGGACAGCTCAAAGGGAATGCCCGCACCGACGCCCTGGCCCGGTTGCGACCGGCCGGAGACGCGGTCCACATTGCGGTCCTCACCGCGCTGAAGAGCCTCGCCCGACGCGTCAACGGACTTGCCGCGGAGCACGAGGCTCTCACCAAGGCGCTGGACAGCGAGGTCACCGCGCACAACCCCGGGCTGCGGGCTGCTTACGGAGTCGGCCCCGACACTGCTGCCCAACTGCTGATCACGGCCGGAGGCAACCCCGAACGCATGCGGACCGAGTCCTCCTTCGCAGCCCTCTGCGGAGCCGCGCCGGTCCCCGCCTCCAGCGGCCGGACCAACCGTCACCGCCTCTCGCGAGGCGGTGACCGGGCAGCCAACGCCGCCCTCTACCGAATCGCCCTCGTCCGCATGTCCAGCGATTCCCGCACCCGCGAGTACGTGGTCCGCCAGACCGCCGCCGGCCGCACGAAGAAGGAGATCATCCGGCTCCTGAAACGGGCCATCGCCCGGGAGATGTTCCGTTGCCTCACCACTACGGTCACCGTTCCCGGCATCGCCGACCTGCGACCCCTGCGGCAGTCCAAGAACATCACCCTCACCACCGCGGCACGCCACTTCGGCCTCTGGCCGGCCACCATCTCCACTCTCGAACGGGGAATCCGCCGGGACGACGACCTGGCCAGCACCTACCGGGACTGGCTCCAAGCAGCATGAGTCCTCAGAGAACGTCCGACCCCCGGGGCCACTGAAGGCCCTCAGGGGAAAACTTCGGCGGCCGGCCCGCACGAAGTCGCGGTACTCGTCCTGGACGACGTTCTCGTTGACCCACCGCCCCCGCTCGGCTCCAGTGCGATCTTCGGCAATGATCAGCGCGGCCAGCGGGTCCTCAGCCATGCCCAGGAACCGGCCGAACTCGTCGGCCTCCTCATCAGGATCGAGCGGCGGGAACTCGCCCAGGTCCAGGAAACTCTCACTGCCGACGTCCTCGACCGCGTGGAGATAGACCTCATAGGACGCCTTCGCCGGACGAACCTCTACATAGCGCACGCCGGGACGCTCGGCCGAACTCCACGGCCCAAGGAACTGCTCAACCGCGTGACCCCGCCGCAATGACCCGAGGATGAACACTTCCGCCAAGTACCGCACCCGGCCACCATACGGCGCAACGACCCGCCTCAGGCCCCTCGAAAGACTTGACGACCAATAGGAGCATCAACGGGCCGTGAAGGGTTTCACCACAGTGGTGAGACAGCAATACTGTTGCACGCGATCGCCGCACCGGGGCGGTCAGGAACGATCCGGACGTCTCCGGGCACCGAGGAGCAGACATGGCGACCGCGCCCGAGGAGCCGACCCTCACCGTCGACGAGCTGGCGGCCCGCGCGGGGGTGACCGTGCGCACCGTGCGTTTCTACAGCACCCGGGGGCTGCTGCCGCCTCCGGTCATCGGCCCACGCCGGGTCGGGCACTACGGGCACGGCCATCTCTCGCGGCTGGCTCTGATCGAGGAACTCCAGCGCCAGGGCATGACGCTGGCCGCCATCGAACGGTATCTGGAGCAGCTGCCGGAGGATCTCAGCGCCCACGATCTGGCGATCCACCGGGCGCTGGTGGCGTCCTGGGCTCCGGACGGCGTCGAGGAGATGACCGGCGCGGAGCTGGAGCGGCGGGCGGGCCGGCCGCTCACGGAGCAGGATCTCGGCCGGCTGGCGGCGATGGGCGTGCTGCTGGACGGTACGGAAGGGGACGCCCCGTCGCGCGAGGGTGTCCACCGGGTCGATCCGGGGCTGCTCCGGCTCGGGGTGGAGCTGCTGGACGTGCCGATCGCGCACGAGACGATCCTCAGGGCGCATACCGTCATGCTGGAGCACACCCGGTCGGCTGCCGCGGAGTTGACCCGGCTCTTCCGGGACGAGGTGTGGAGTCCGTACCGGGAGCGGGAGGCGGACCCGGAGCACGTGTCGGCGATGAAGTCGCTCTCGGCCCACATGCAGCCGCTGGTGCTGCAAGCCCTGGTGACCGCGTTCCAGCGGTCACTCACGGCCGAGTTGCGCGCCGCGTTCCAGGCGCCGTGACCGGACGCCCCGGGGAGGCGGGGGCTTACCGCCTCCCCGGGGTGGGATCAGTCGTGGAAGGTCTCGCCCCGGTCCGCCATCTCCACCAGTCGGGCGGGCGGCAGGAAGCGGTCCCCGTACCGTTCGGCGAGTTCGCGGGCGCGGGCCACGAAGCCCGGCAGGCCGCCCTCGTACCCGTTGACGTAACTGAGCACGCCGCCGGTCCACGGCGGGAAGCCGATGCCCATGATGGAGCCGATGTTGGCGTCGGCGACGGAGACGAGGACGTTCTCCTCCAGGCAGCGGACGCTGTCCAGGGCCTCGGAGAAGAGCATCCGCTCCTTCATGTCCTCGAACGGGATCGCCGCGTCGGGCTTGCCGAAGTGCTCGCGCAGACCCGGCCAGAGCGTGGTGCGACGGCCGGACTCGTCGTACTCGTAGAATCCGGCGCCACCGCTGCGTCCGGGCCGTCCGAACTCCTCGACCATCCGGTCCACCACCGCGTCCGAGGGGTGCGGGGTCCAGGTGCCGCCGGCCTCCTCGACCGCGCGCCGGGTCTCGTTGCGGATCTTGCGGGGCAGGGTGAGGGTCAGCTCGTCCATCAGGGAGAGCACCTTGGCCGGGTAGCCGGCCTGGGCGGCGGCCTGCTCGACGGAGGAGGGCTCGATGCCCTCGCCGACCATCGCGACGCCCTCGTTGATGAAGTGGCCGATGACGCGCGAGGTGAAGAAGCCGCGTGAGTCGTTGACGACGATCGGGGTCTTCTTGATCTGGCGGACCAGGTCGAACGCGCGGGCCTGGGCCTCGTCCCCGGTGCCGGCGCCCTTGATGATCTCGACCAGCGGCATCTTGTCGACCGGCGAGAAGAAGTGCAGTCCGACGAAGTCGGCGGGACGGGTGACGCCTTCGGCGAGGACGGTGATGGGCAGCGTGGAGGTGTTGGAGCAGAGCAGCGCGTCGGGGGCGACGATGTCCTGGATCTCCTGGAACACCTTGTGCTTGAGGGCGGTGTCCTCGAAGACGGCCTCGATGACCGCGTCGCAGCCGGCGAGGTCCGCCGGGTCGCCGGTCGGGGTGATCCGGGCGAGCAGTTCGTCGCGGGCCGCCTCGGTGGTACGCCCCCGGGAGAGCGCCTTGGCCAGCAGTTTCTCGCTGTAGGCCTTGCCCTTCGCGGCAGCCTCGGTGGTGACGTCCTTGAGAACGACCTCGATTCCGGCCCGGGCGCAGGAGTAGGCGATCCCGGCGCCCATCATGCCGGCGCCGAGTACGGCGACCTTGCGGACCGTGCGGCCTTCGACGCCCTCGGGGCGACTGGCGCCGGAGTTGACGGCCTGGAGGTCGAAGAAGAACGCCTGGATCATGTTCTTGGCGACCTGGCCGGTGACCAGCTCGGTGAAGTACCGGGCTTCGATGGTCTGCGCGGTCTCGAAGTCGACCTGCGAGCCTTCGACGGCCGCCGCCAGGATGTTGCGGGGCGCGGGCATCGGGGCGCCGGCGATCTGCTTCTTGAGGTTGGCGGGGAAGGCCGGGAGGTTGGCGGCGAACCGGGGGTTGGACGGGGTGCCGCCGGGAATCCGGTACCCCTTCACGTCCCAGGGCTGCTGGGACTCGGGGTGCGCGTCGATGAAGGCGCGGGCCTTGTCCAGCATCTCCTCGCGGGTGGCGGCCACTTCGTGGACGAGGCCGTTCTCCAGGGCGCGGGCGGGGGTGTACTGGGTGCCCTGGAGCAGCACCTTGAGCAGGGCGTCGGCGATGCCCATCAGGCGTACGGTACGGGTCACGCCGCCGCCCGCCGGGAGCAGGCCGAGGGTGACCTCGGGGAGGCCGATGCGGGAGCCGGGCGCGTCCAGCGCGATCCGGTGGTGACAGGCGAGCGCGATCTCGTAACCGCCCCCGAGCGCCGTGCCGTTGATGGCGGCGACCACGGGGATGCCGAGGGTCTCGATGCGGCGCAGGGCC
The DNA here is from genome assembly GCF_026343115.1 of Streptomyces sp. NBC_00102. Classification (GTDB taxonomy): domain Bacteria; phylum Actinomycetota; class Actinomycetes; order Streptomycetales; family Streptomycetaceae; genus Streptomyces. The sequence goes on along the minus strand of NZ_JAPEMC010000002.1, from coordinate 433,381 downwards.
CGCTTGATGCCCATCCCGGTGTCGAAGACGGCTTGGGCGTCCTCGGGCCGGGCCTTGATCATCTCCTTGAGGTCTCCCCCGGCGAAGAAGGTCTTCTTCGCGGAGGTGACGATGATGCCGCGGATGTTCTCCTTCTCGGCCTCCGCGCGCTCGGCGACGGCCGCGACGGACCGGGTGAAGGCCTGGTTCATCGTGTTGGCGGACTGGTCGGGGTCGTCGAGGACGAGGGTGACGACGCCGGTCCCGTCCTCTTCCCAGCGGATGGTGGTGCTCTCGGTCATGGGTGTCTTCTCCGTAGGCAGGCGGGCGTGGCGGGGGGACAGGGCCGGTCAGACGCGTTCGACGACGGTGGCGACGCCCATGCCGCCGCCCACGCAGAGGGTGACGAGTCCGTACCGCAGGTCGCGCCGTTCCAGTTCGTCGACGATGGTGCCGAGGATCATCGCGCCGGTGGCGCCGAGGGGGTGGCCGAGCGCGATGGCTCCGCCGTTGACGTTGACCTTGTCCAGGCCGATGCCCATGTCCCGGACGAAGCGGAGCACCACTCCGGCGAAGGCTTCGTTGATCTCGACGAGGTCGACGTCGTCCATGGTCAGTCCGGCCTTGGCGAGCGCCTTGCGGGAGGCGGGGGCGGGTCCGGTGAGCATGATGGTGGGCTCGGAGCCGGAGACGGCGGCGGAGACGATCCGGGCGCGCGGGGTGAGGCCGTAGCGCTCACCGATCTCCTTCGAGCCGATCGCGACGAGGGCCGCGCCGTCCACGATCCCGGAGGAGTTCCCGGCGTGGTGGACGTGGTCGATCTTCTCGACCCAGTGGTACTTCTGGAGGGCCACCGCGTCGAAGCCGCCCAGCTCGCCGATGGTGGCGAAGGAGGGCTTCAGGGCGGCGAGCGAGTCGGCGGTGGTGCCGGGGCGCAGGTGCTCGTCGTGGTCGAGGACGACGAGTCCGTTGCGGTCCTTGACCGGGACGACGGAGCGGCCGAAGCGGCCTTCCTTCCACGCTTCGGCGGCACGTTCCTGGGAGAGGGCGGCGTACTCGTCGACGTCGCGGCGGGAGAAGCCCTCGATGGTGGCGATGAGGTCGGCGCCGATGCCCTGCGGGGCGAAGCCGGTCTCGAAGCTGGTCATCGGGTCCATCGCCCAGGCGCCGCCGTCGGAGCCCATGGGCACGCGGGACATGGACTCGACGCCACCGGCGAGGACGAGGTCCTCCCAGCCCGAACGGACCTTCGCGGCAGCAAGGTTGACGGCTTCGAGACCGGAGGCGCAGAAGCGGTTCTCCTGGACGCCGGCGACGGAGTCGGGGAGTCCCGCCGCGATGGCCGCGATGCGTGCGATGTCGGAGCCCTGGTCGCCGAGCGGGCTGACGACGCCCAGGACGATGTCGTCGATGGCCGCCGGGTCGAGTCCGGGGAAACGGGCGCGGATCTCGTGGATGAGGCCGACGACCAGATCGATCGGCTTGGTGCCGTGCAGGGCCCCATTGGCCTTGCCGCGACCGCGCGGGGTGCGGATCGCGTCGTAGACGAACGCTTCGGTACTCAAGACAACAGCCTTTCGGAGGGCGGGCTTCGGGGTGTGCGAGGTGCGTCCGGCACTCGGGGGACGAGCGTGCGGGCGCGGCAGAGGTGCGTGCGGCGCTCAGGACAGCAGGGAGCGGCCGATGATCTCCTTCATGATTTCGGTCGTCCCGCCGTAGATCGTCTGGATGCGTCCGTCGGTGAAGGCCCTGGCCACCGGGAACTCCGCCATGTAGCCGTATCCGCCGTGGAGTTGGAGACAGCGGTCGGCCACCCGCTTCTGGAGTTCGGTCGCCCACCACTTGGCCATCGAGGCGTGCACCGCGTCGAGCGTGCCGTCCGCGTGCTCGACGATGCACCGGTCGAGGAAGGTGCGGGTGACGGCGCACTCGGTGGCCATCTCGGCGATCTCGAAGCGGACGTGCTGGAGCTTGGCGAGCGGCCGGCCGAATGCCTCGCGTTCCTTCACGTACCGGGTGGTGATCTCCAACAGGTGTTCCGCGGCGGCGATTCCGGCGACCGCGATACCCATGCGCTCCTGGGCGAGGTTGGTCATCAAGTGGACGAATCCGCCGTTGAGTTCACCGAGGAGGTTCTCCTTGGGGACCCGGACGTCGTGGAAGAAGAGTTCGGCGGTGTCCTGGGACTTCTGGCCGATCTTCTCCAGGTTGCGACCGCGTTCGAAGCCCGCCGCGCCACGTTCGACCACCAGCAGCGAGAGCCCCTTGGCCCCTCCCTCGGGCGAGGTGCGGGCGACGACGACCACCAGGTCGGCGAGGATGCCGTTGGAGATGAAGGTCTTGGAACCGTTGAGCAGCCAGTGGTCACCCCGGTCCTCGGCGGTGGTGCGGATGCCCTGGAGGTCGGAGCCCGCGCCCGGTTCGGTCATGGCGATGGCGGTGACGATCTCGCCCGAGCAGAAGCCGGGCAGCCAGCGCCGTTTCTGCTCGGGGGTGGAGAGCCCGGCGAGGTAGGGCCCGACTATGTCGTTGTGCAGGCCGAGCGCGAGGCCGCTGACGCCCGCCCGGGTGAACTCCTCGGCGAGGACGGCGCTGTAGCGGAAGTCGGCGTTGCCGCCCCCGCCGAACTCCTCGGGGACCGCGAGGCCGAGCAGCCCTTGCCGGCCCGCCGCGCGCCACGCCTCGCGCGAGACGATGCCGTCGCGCTCCCACTGTTCGTAGTGCGGGAGGACCTCCTTCGTGAGGAAGGTGCGGACGGTCTCGCGGAACGCGTCGTGTTCGGCGGTGAAGATCTGCCGTTTCACCGGACCTCCTGGGGTGGCTTCGGGTGGGTGCGGACGGACCGCTCCGGCACGGTGGCCGCGGCCGTGCCGGTGGCGGTGTTGCGTGGAGCCCTCATCGTGGCCGCGTCTCCTCCGGCGGCCCGCCGAGCAGTTCCGGCACGCCCCAGTCCGCCGCCACCGACTCGGTGCCGGTACCCGGCAGGGCGGGGGCGGTGCGTACGGCGGTGGGGGTGGCGGAGAAGCGCGGGGCGGGGGCGGGCTGGGTGATCCCGGCGTGCTCCACGAAGGTGGCGCGGGCGGCGAGATGCGGGTGCGAGGGCGCCTCGCGCAGGGAGAGCACGGGGGCGACGCAGGCGTCGGTGCCCTCGAACACCTCGGTCCACTCCGCACGGGTACGGGTGCGGAAACGGTCCGCGACCGCGGTGCGCAGCTCCTCCCACCGGGAGAGGTCCGCTCGGTCGGGCACCGTTTCGGCGATGCCGAGGAGCGTCACGAACTCGTCGTAGAACCGTTGTTCCAGCGGCCCGACCGCCATGGCCTCGCCGTCGGAGGTCGCGTACGTGCCGTAGAAGGGGCAGCCGCCGTCCAGGAGGTTGGAGCCGCGCCGGTCCTGCCAGGCGTCGGCCGCCAGCATGCCGTGGATCATCGTGGCGAGGTGGGCGGCGCCGTCCACGATGGCCGCGTCCACGACCTGGCCGCTCCCGTCGGAGGTACGCGCGTGCTGGAGGGCGGCCAGGACGCCGACCACGAGGTAGAGGGAGCCGCCCGCGAAGTCACCGAGCAGGTTGGCCGGGACGGCCGGGGGTTCGCCGGGGCGGCCGATCATGGAGAGAACTCCGGTGGGCGCGAGGTAGGAGACGTCGTGCCCGGCGCGCGGTGCGAGCGGGCCGTCCTGGCCCCAGCCGGTCATCCGCCCGTAGACGAGGCGGGGGTTGCGGCCGAGGCAGGCGTCGGGGCCGACCCCGAGCCGTTCGGCGACTCCCGGGCGGTACCCCTCGATCAGGATGTCGGCGCGCTCGGCGAGGGCGAGGACGGCCGAGACGCCCGCTTCCGTCTTGAGATCGAGCAGAACGGAGCGCTTGTTGCGGTTGGTCAGGTCGCGCGCCGGGTCGATGCCCAGTACCGCGCCCCCGGGCCGGTCCACCCGGACCACGTCCGCACCGAGATCGGCGAGCGTCATCGCGGCGAACGGGCCGGGGCCGATGCCCGCCAGTTCGACGACCCGCACTCCGGCGAGAGGGCCGTTCCCCGTCGCAGCCATCAAGCCCCCAGCGGTATGACACAACCGATGTAACATCGACGATGCTAAGAATGACCGCCGCTCCGCACAAGCCTTTCGGCAGAGCGACCGCTTAGTTTCTGCGCTTCCCATGGTGCACCGTCACACGCCGTTCCGTGCCGAATGCCACGCGTCACCCGCTACCCTCGGCGGCCACCACCACCGGAGTCGGCCCCAGCGGAGGCACACATGAGAAGGCACCACGGATCGGAACGCGCCTACGACGTCGTGCTGTACGGCGCCACCGGCTTCGTCGGCACCCTGACCGCCCGGTACCTCGCGGCACACGCCCCCGAGGGTCTGCGCTGGGCGCTGGCCGGGCGGAGCGGGGAGAAGCTGGAACGGCTGCGCGGGGAACTCGCCGGACCGGGCCCGGAACCCGCGATCCTCGTCGCCGACGCCGAGGACCCCACCGCGCTACGTGAACTCGCGCTGTCCGCAAGGGTGGTGGCCACCACGGTCGGCCCCTTCCTCCGTCACGGGAACGCGCTCGTCGCGGCCTGCGCCCGGGCCGGTACGGATTACGTCGACCTCACCGGCGAGGCCGAGTTCATCGACCGGACCTGGCTGGGGCACGACGCGGAGGCCCGGGAGACGGGGGCGCGCCTGGTGCACGCCTGCGGATTCGACTCCGTCCCCCACGACCTCGGCGCGTACTTCACCGTCCGGCAGCTGCCGGCGGGCGTGCCGCTGACGGTCGACGCCTTCGTCCACGCCGACGCCGTGTTCTCCGGCGGTACGTTCGCCTCGGCGGTGCACGCCATGGGCCGGGGACCGCAGATGCTGGCCGCCGCCCGTGAACGCCGGGCGCGTGAGCCCGAACTCACCGGTCGTCGTGTACGAACCCCTTTGGGAGCACCGCATTTCAGCGGGGAGACCGGGACCTGGGCCCTGCCGCTGCCGACCGTGGACCCGCAGATCGTGGGCCGTTCGGCACGTGCGCTGGAAGGCTACGGCCCCGACTTCCGCTACCGGCACTTCGCCTCGGTGAAGCGCCTGCCGGTCGCGCTGGGCGGTACGGCGGGCCTGATGGCCCTCGTGGCTGCCGCCCAATTTTCGCCTGCGCGCTCGTGGCTGACAGAGCGTTACCGACCGGGCGACGGGCCGGACGAGGAGCGCAGGAAGCGGAGCCGGTTCACCGTCCGGTTCGTCGGGGAGGGCGGCGGCAGCCGGGTCTTCACCGAGGTCTCGGGCGGCGACCCGGGGTACGACGAGACGGCGCGGATGCTCGGCGAGGCCGCCCTCTGCCTCGCCCTGGACGACCTGCCGGAGACCTCGGGTCAGGTGACGACGGCGGTGGCCATGGGTGACGCCCTGCTGGAGCGGCTGAGGGCCTCGGGCCTGCGCTTCCGGGTGGCGGCGCGGCGCTGACGGGCCCGGAGAGCCGAGGGACCTGAAGGACGAAACCGGAGGCGGCCGTGTCAGCCCGCCGCTTCCCGCAGTGCGCGGCGGCAGAGCGCGTCGGCCCTGCGGGTGGTCTCGGGCTGCCGGAACTCCCTGGTCAGGGCCAGGGTGTGGGCGCAGGCGGTGTCCAGCGTGGTGCGGTGCCCCACGGAGACGAAGACCGGTTTGGTGTCGTCCCTGGTGCGCAGCGCCCGGCCGACCTCCTCCGTACCGTCCAGCAGCGGCGAGGTGTCGCCGCGCTTCGGGCCGGGCTGTTCGTAGGTGAAGGTGAACGGGTTCTTGGCGACCCCGATGACGGGCAGTCCGGTCAGCACCCCGAGGTGGCTGGCGAGTCCGAACCGGCGGGGGTGCGCCAGACCGTATCCGTCGCAGACGATGAGGCCGGGGTCGGTGGTCAGCGACTCCAGCGCGACCAGCACCGTGGGGATCTCCCGGAAGGCCAGCAGTCCGGGGACGTACGGGAAGGTCACGCGGCCCACCGCGGTGGTCTCGGCGACGACGTCGAGGGTGGCGGCGTCCAGCACCACGGCCGCCGCCACGACGAGGTCCCGTTCGTCGTCGTAGGCGACGTCCACCCCGGTGACGTGGCCGGAACCGGGCACCGGTCCGGAGTCCTCGGCGACCACCCGGTCGCGCAGGCGGTCCTGGACCGCGCGCGCCTCGGCGGCGTCGGCGGGCACGGCGAAGGTCGTCATGGCGGCCGAGTCTAAGGGCTGTCCCGCAGTTCCTGGCGGGACAGCCCTTGGAGGCCGCGGGACAGCCTTGAGTGCCGCGTCGGTTTCTCCCCTGTCCCGGCGTCGCGGGTCCGGGAGCCCGGAGCCGGATGGGCCGAACGCAGCTTCCGCGATCGGGGAGTTGAGTTACGGCCGGGTGAAGGTCAGGTGCGTGACGCCGCCGGGGGTGGTCACGGATTCGACCTGGAAACGCTCCTCGAGTCCTTCGAGCCCGTCCCACAGGCGCTCGCCACGGCCCAGGACGATCGGGACGACAGCGACGTGCAGATGGTCGACGAGGTCTTCGGCGAGGAAGTCCCGGACCGTGGTCGGACCACCACCGATTCTCACGTCCAAGTCCCCTGCCGCCTCCCGTGCCTGACGGAGCGCTTCCTGCGGCGTGGCGTCGATGAAGTGGAACGTGGTGCCGCCCTCCATCTCCACCGAGGGGCGGGGGTGGTGGGTCAGGACGAAGACCGGGGTGTGGAAGGGCGGATTGGGTCCCCACCAGCCCTTCCAGTCCTCGTTCTCCCACGGCCCGCGCTGGGGGCTGAACTTGTTGCGGCCCATGATCTCCGCGCCGATGCCGGCGTCCCAGGTGGCGGCGACGGCGTCGTCGACGCCGGTGCTTCCTTCCGGCTTGCCCAGCATCCGCTGAAAGGTCGTGGTCGGGAAGAACCACTCGTGGAGCCGCGTACCGGCGTGCCCGAACGGGGCTTCGAGACTCTGCCCCTCACCGGTGGCGAAACCGTCGATGGAAATGGAGAAGTTGTGGACCCTCACGCGGGACATTGCACGGACTCCTGCCGTCGAAGCGATGTGATGGCGAGCTGTGGGACAGCCTTGGCCACGGCACATCCTCTCCGACCGGCAACGGGATCGCTCGCGATACCGCGTTCCCCGCACGACCTCGCGATACCGCGTTCCCCGCACGACGCGGCCTGCGGTCGGCGCCGGCCGGGCGGGGCGCGGACCGTGTGCGGGGCGTGGCCGGACCCGGCCGTCCGGGGGCTTCCTCCCGAGGCGTGTCGCGATGTCCCGACTCTCCGCCGGTGGGCCGTTCGCGGGCCCTGTCCCGGTGACGGGGATGCGCGCCGGGCGCGTGCGCCCTTGAGAGCCCCGACGCCTTCGTGCCTGGCCGGCGGGGCCCCTCGGCGTGGGATGGACGCGCGGCTACCGGGCAGTTGATCAGCACCGGGGAAACGGCGGTGACACAGCTCACCCCCCGGGTCGGTGCACGGACGGCGGTGTTCCGTCGTCTACTCCAGTGCCGGAGTCCGTTCGTCCAGCCGTGCGAGGGAGCAGGTCTTGTCCAGCCTTATCGAGCAGCCAGTCCAGGCGCGCATGGTCGCGGCCGTTCCGCGGATGGCGACGCTGGCCGCCACGCTGCGGTACGACCGCGAGAACCCGTACGCCGTCCGGATCGCGTTCCCCGCCCCGGCCACGCTGGAGGGCACGGAGGTCTCGTGGGAGTTCTCCCGGGAGCTGCTGGACCGGGGCGTGGACGAGCCGGCCGGGGTCGGAGACGTACGGGTGCGGCCTTTCGGGGAGGAGCGGACCGCGCTCGAATTCCATGCCGCGGAGGGCGTCGCGATGGTGCATGTCCGCACCTCGGAGCTGCGCCGATTCCTCGGGCGGGTACAGGAGTTGGTACCGGCGGGCGACGAGCACCGGTTCCTGGACCTCGACCGTGCCCTGGCGGATCTTCTGGGCGACAGCCGCTGAGAGGGGCACCGCCCGGCCCGCTCCGGCCGGGAGCCGCCCCTCCCCCGCGCGGGCTGCCCGGAGACCGTCCGGAAGGCCCCGGAGTGCGGCTTTGACGCCGGCCAGGCTTGGCGGAGGGCTTACCGGGCCTTAACCTACGGACACGTAACCTACGAAGCCGTAGGTAAATCTCCCGTCCCCAGGAGCCCCCGTGACGATCACCTCTCCCCACCTCGGCAGTTCGAAGGCGTGGACCGACGCCCAGCTGCTGTACGCGCTGGAAGAGGTGGTGGAGAAGGAGCTCAACCGCCATCTCAAGGTCGCCAAGGACTGGATGCCCCACGAGTACGTGCCGTTCTCCGACGGCCGGAACTTCCCGGGCATCTTCGACGACGGCGAGGCGTGGGCCCCGGACCAGTCGAAGGTCACGGACATCGGCAAGGTCGCCCTCGTGGTGAACCTGCTGACCGAGGACAACCTCCCCAGTTACCACCACGAGATCGCCTCGCTCTTCGGCCGCGACGGCGCCTGGGGCACCTGGGTGCACCGCTGGACCGCCGAGGAGGGCCGCCACGGCATCGTGATGCGCGACTACCTGCTGACCTCGCGCGCGGTCGACCCGGACAAGCTGGAGCAGTTCCGGATGGCGCACATGGCGGAGGGGTTCGAGTCCGACAACCGGCACTCGATGCTGCACTCCGTCGCGTACGTCGCCTTCCAGGAGCTGGCCACCCGAGTCTCGCACCGCAACACGGGCCACCAGTCGGGCGACCCGGTCTGCGACCGGATGCTCGCGCGCATCGCCACCGACGAGAACCTGCACATGGTGTTCTACCGGAACCTCCTGGGCGCCGCCTTCGAGCTCGCCCCGGACCTCACCATGCAGGCCGTGCGGGACGTGGTCGTCAACTTCCGGATGCCCGGACACGGCATGCCCGGCTTCGAACGCGCCGCCGCGCAGATGGCGATCGGCGAGATCTACAACATGCGCATCCACCACGACGACGTGATCCAGCCCGTGCTCCGCTACCTGAAGGTCCTCGACATCGACGGGCTCGGCCCGGAGGGGCTCCAGGCGCAGGAGGAGCTCGGCCTGTACATGGGCGGCCTGGACAGCGAGGCGTCGAAGTTCGACGAGAAGCTCGCGGCCCGCAAGGCCCGCATGGCGGCACGCGGACGCTGAGTCCCGCGCACCGGCCGCACCCCGGCTCGCCGCCGTACGCCCGTGCCCGGGAGTCACTCCGGTGCGGTCCACTCCTCGTACGCGGCGTCCCGGACGTCCGCCGCCGGGTGCTGGCGCAGCATCCGCAGCTGGGTGCGCCAGGGGGCGGTCCACTCGGTGCTCCGGCCGCCGGCCACCGTGAGCGCGACGGCGAACAGCCCCGGCGCGGGGTCGGCGCCCGACGCGGCGAGCCGGCCCACCACCGTCAGGAGCACGTCCGGGTCGCCGCCTCCGTGCTGCCGCGCGTTCACGAGGTGACCGACGAGAGTGCGGGCGCTCCGGGCGGCCAGTGCGGGCCGGCCCTCGTGCAGGGCGGCGAGCCGGACGAGTCCGGCGTGCAGCTCGTCCGCGCCGGCGTGCGGGTCGATCGCCCGGACCAGCAGGGCGGCGGCCTGCGGCACGGTGTCGCGGTGCCCGGCGAGGCGGTCCGCCGCGCCGACGAGCAGGGCGCGTTCCGCCCCGGTCGGCGGTGCGTACCTGCCGGAGAGCTTCCGCACCATGTGGACGAGGCGCTGACGGCCCGGCCGGTCGCGCTCGGCTCCCGCGTCGTCCGCGGTGTCGTCGGTGGCCAGCATGGTGAACGTGCGGTTCAGTGCGTCGGCCGCTTCGGGGGTCGCCGCGGCAACCGCGGTGAGGGCGTCCGCCGCGGCGGTCCAGCCGCCCCGCCGGTCGAGGTCGGTGACGGCGGCGAGCAGCACCTCGCTCGCGCCGGGGGCCCAGGGCAGCCAGCGGGCCAGCGCCCGGTGGGCGACGGCGGCCTGTTCGGGGTCGCCGGTGGTGCTCACCTCCTGGACCAGCCGGGCGAACCGGGCCCGGTGCCGTTCCGGCAGCACGGTGGGGGCGGGACGCAGTACGGCCCCGCGCAGCACCGCGGTCTCGCTGCCCGCCGCGTCGGTGAGCATCTCCCAGATGCGTTCCGCGCCGAGCAGTCCGGGCGCGAAGGCGACGCAGGCGGCCCGCACGTCGGGGTGCTGGCCCGCTTCTGCGTAGGCGTCGGCGACCACCTCGGCGGCGCGCTCCAGCGGCAGCCTGGCGGCGGCGAGCCGCACCATCTCCTTGCGGGCGGTCACCTTCCCGGTACCGGGGGCGGTCCGTGCGGCCAGGACTCCGGCGAGCCGGGAGGGACGCACCGACCGCGAGGCGCGGGACGCCGCGAAGACCGCGACGCGCGCCCGGTCGCCGCCGGCGTGGGCGAGCAGCTCGTCCAGCGCGTCGGCGGGGCGGTCGGTACGGGCCAGGGCGGCGAGGGCCGCTTCGGCCAGGACCACGTCCGGGGAGCCGGCCCGGGCGCGCAGCGCCGCGGTGCCCGCGCCCGGTACGGCGGCCAGCCGCGCGACGGCGGCGGCCCGGGACGACTGCGGCAGCCCCTCGTCGTCGGCCGTCCGCTCCAGCCCGCGCAGGGCTGCCTTCTGCTGCCCGGGCGTCCAGAGGGCGGTCTCGTGTCCGACCGGCACGGTCCGCTCGGAGGCGCGGGTGGCGAACCTGCCCGACGGCACCTGTCCGCCGAGCACCCCGTCGAGAAGATCGGTGCGGCGCCGCGCGACGACTCGCCACACGGCGGGGATCGCGAGGGCTGAGCGGTCGCGGTCCAGCACCTCTTCGACGCGGGCGTCGCGCTGCCGGAGCGGTTCCAGGTACAGGGTGATCGCCGCCCGGGCGGTCGGGACGTCGCCGTACCTGACGGCCTGCCGGAGCAGGTCCTGGAGTTCGGCCATCCCTTCGGCACGGCGTCCCGCCGCCCGGGCCATTGCCAGCACCAGCCCGTAGTCGGATCGCTCGGCGCCCGCCTCCAGCCAGGTGCGCAGCGCTTCGAACACCTGGTGTTCCTGGCCCCGGCGCAGGGTGCGGTCGAGCCGTCCGAGGTCGGCGCCGCCGGTGGACCCGGTGAGCCGGACGAGGGTGCGCAGGGACCAGCTGACCAGGGTCCGGCTGCCGGTGGCGGCGTGTTCGCGCAGGACGGTCACGGCGAGGGAGCCGAGCGCGGCGCGGGTGGCGGCGGAGGAGTCGCGGGCCTCCACGGCGTCGGTGGCGATCCGGTCGAGCAGGGGCTCCGAGGCTGCGGTGAAAAGGACGGGCGGGGTGTCGAGGAGGGCGCGCAGCGCGGCGGTGCGCACGGGTTCGCGTTCGTCGCGCAGCCGCCCCATGTCGTCGAGTACGGCGTGCACGGTGGTGGGTTCGCCGGAGCGTCCGGCGTTGCGGATCAGCAGGCTCCAGGCCGTCGCGCGGTCCTCGGCGGCCGGCCGGCGGACGGCGGTGAGCAGGCGTTCGCGTACCTCTTCGGCGGGCAGGTAGGACTCGGCGAGCAGGACGGTGTCCCAGGGTTCGCCGTGCTCGCGGGCCCAGACGGCCATGCGCCGGGCCGTCGCCGCGACCCGGTCGCGCGGCAGTGCGTCCAGCACCGTGGAATCGACGGGGATGCCGGTGGATCCGGCGGGGTGCCGGTCGGTGACGGACGCGTGGAAGGACTCCCGCCGGCCGGGCGGCAGGGCGTGCAGCAGTCGCGCCAGGGTGGCGGAGTCGTCGTCCAGCGCTCTGCCGAGCGCGACCAGCCGCCCTTCCGGCGCGGTCCGGGCGAGCCGTTGCAGCAGCGTGGCGCTGATGACGCCGCTCCGGGGGAACTCGGTGCGGCCCGGGCCGAGGAACAGGCCGATGAAGCGCCCGGGGTCGGCGGTGACGAGCGGACCGAGGCTGCCCTGGAGGGCGGCGGGCAGGCGTGCGGGCGGGTACTTCTCCAGCAGGTCGAGGACGCGGTGCGGCAGCCGCCCGGCCGCCGCCGCGACCACTCTGCCGTGTCCGTGACTCCGCCACCAGGCGTCGCGCAGGTCCTCCGGAAGCCCGGCGAGTTCGCGGGCCGCCCGGTCGAGCAGGGGGCCGGGGTGGCGGCGCCCGAGGGAGGACCAGCAGGCGACCGCGTGGACGAGGTCCGGCAGCAGGGCCGTCACCGCCTCCGGTGAGCAGCCGGGCAGCATCCGGGCCGCCTCCGCGTCTCCCCAGGTGTCCCGCAGCGAGACGATCAGCCGGTCGGCGAGTGCGGTGCGGCGGCCCGCGACGACCGCGCGGATCAGCCGGAGGCGTACCGCGGCCGGCGCGTCCGCCATCGCCTCCTCGAACGCCGCGTCGGGCACCCCGAGCGCGTCCGCCACCCGCAGCGCCTGGCCCCGGACGAAGGGGTCCTCGTCGGCGATGTGCCGGGCCACCCACTCCCGGTCGCCGCCCGCCGCCGCCGCGAGCACGGCCACGCCCCGTTCGTACGGCTCGCCGTCCTCCAACTCCTCCAGCACCTGGCGGAGTTCACCATCGTCGGCCAACCGCCGCGCGTGGTCGGCCAGTTCCCTCATGCGGGCGGGGTACGGAAGGGGATCGAGGCTGTCGAGCAGGGCGCAGGCCAGCACCAGCGGCCGGTTGTCGGTCATGGGGGGATTCTGCCGTGCGCCGACCGAACCAGGGCCACGGTTTTACCGACCGTGATCCGGGCGGGCGCCGACATACCACGGCATCCGCACCGCGGCATCGTCCACCGCCGCACCCACCGCGGCGGGGTCCGCCGGGACAGCGTCCGCCTCGGCGGCGGTCGTCACGGCGGCAGTCGCCACAGTGGCAGTCGTCACAGCGGCGGTCGTCACAGCGGCGATTGCTACGGCGTCGATTGCTACGGCGGCGATTGCTACGGCGGCGTTTCAGGATCATGACGGAACCACGAAACGCTGGCACCCTCCCGGGGACCCGCACCAGAATGGCGCCCGCACCTCGGCACACCCCCACGCCACCCCCACCTCGACGCACCCCCCACCCCCCAGAAGGCCCCATGCCCGCGCATCGCCACCCCCATACCCCCACACCCCTGACCCCCCACGCGTCACGGAGACACCGCCGATGCTCCGCCATGTGACCCGGAAGATCGCGGGCTGGCTCCTGATGATCGTCGTGGCGACCAACGCGACGTACTTTCTCGCCAGTTGGTTCCTCGACCCACGATCGAACTTCAAGGAGCTGCGCCCGGTGCGCAGCGAGGCGCAGATCGACCGGGCCCTCGCTCCGTACAACCTGGATCCCCGGGTGCCGGTGGTGCACCGGTGGTGGGACTGGTTCACCTCGGTGGTGCTTCACTTCGACTGGGGGAAGTCCCCCACCGGCGTCCGGGTCAACGGGGAGATCGGCTACCGGTCCCTGGTGAGCGCCGAGTTGGTCCTCATCGCGACCGTGCTGTCCGTGGTCGTCGGCGTCGGACTGGGGGTGTATACCGCCTCCCGGCAGTACGGCTGGGCCGACCGGGTCTCGCAGGCCGTGTCCATCGCGGTGTTCAACGTGCCCACGTCCGTCGCCGCGCTGGCGGTGGTCTTCGTCGCCATCTGGCTCAACCAGCACACCGGGACGCACCTCCTCCCCGTGGCCGGGGAGAACTCCCCCGGCGTGGAAGGGCTGTTGCCGTTGATCGGCGACCGGCTCCTCCATCTCGTCCTGCCGACGCTCACGCTGACCCTGATGGGTTACGTCGGCTACCACCTGACGCAGCGCTCACTGCTGCTCGACACCATCGACGCGGACTTCGTACGGACCGCCCGGGCCACCGGTCTCACCCGGGCCCAGGCCGTCCGGCGGCACGCCCTGCGGGCCGCTCTCATCCCCACGGCGACCTCGGTGGCGTTCAGCATCCCGGCCCTCTTCACCGGCGCCGTGATCACCGAGACGATCTTCGGCTGGAACGGCATGGGCCGCTACTTCATCCAGACCATCAGCAAGAACGACGTGCACGGCGCGGTCGCCACGGCCGCCTTCGCGGCGGCCCTGACAGCGATCGGGGCGATCCTCGCGGACATCGCCACCGTCTTCCTCGATCCGAGAGTGCGGGTGAGCTGACGTGGCGACGGACCTGACGGCCCACACCCCCTCCCCCACCGTGTCCCCCACCGACGGGGACGGCCGGCATCTCGGCCTCGCCCGGCTCCATCTGCGGCGGTTCCTGCGCAACCGGCTCGCCGTCGTCGGTGTGGTGATCTTCGTGGCGCTGGTGCTCTTCACGGCCTTCGGCGGGCTCCTCGCCCCGTACGCGTACTCCGACGCCGACTTCGCGGCACTCACCCAACCCCCCTCCTCCGCGCACTGGTTCGGGACCAATCAGGGCGGCAACGACATTTACGCGTCCGCCGTGCACGGCCTCCAGCGGTCCCTGGTCATCGCGGTCAGCGTCTCGGTCCTGACCGTCGCGGTGGCGGCGGTCGTCGGTTCCGGTGCCGCGTACTTCGGCGGCCGGACGGAGAAGGCGACACTCGCCGTCATCCACTTCCTGCTGGTCGTCCCCAGCTTCCTCATCCTCGCCCTGGTCTCCCACCGCCTGGCCGGCGACTGGAGGGTCCTCATCGTCGTGCTGACGGTGTTCGGCTGGATGTCCACGGCGCGTGTGATCTGGTCGGTGTCGACCTCCCTGCGGGAGCGGGACTACGTCACGGCGGCGGAGTTCATGGGCGTACGACCGCTGCGCATCATCCTGCGCCACATCATCCCCAACCTCGGCTCGCTGCTCATCGTCAATCTGACCCTCGGAGTCGTCGCCACCGTGCTCAGCGAGACAGCGCTCTCCTTCCTCGGGTTCGGGGTCCAGACCCCGGACGTCTCGCTCGGCACCATGCTCGCGGACGGGGCCGGGACCATCACCAGCGCGCCCTGGCTCTTCGCCTTCCCCGCGGGGCTGGTGGTGCTGCTCACCGTGTCGATGACCTTCATCGGCGACGGTCTGCGGGACGCCCTCGATCCCACGTCCGCGACCGGTGCGGCGGGAGGCCGACGATGACTCTCACGACTCCGCTGCCCGGGCCCGTACCGCCCACCACCGCCACCCCGGTGCTCTCGGTACGCGATCTGCGGATCTCCTTCCCCTCCGAGGCGGGCCGCGTGGAGGCGGTGCGCGGGGTCGGATTCGACCTGCTGCCGGGCCGGACGCTCGGGATCGTCGGCGAGTCGGGCTCGGGGAAGTCGGCCACCGCGATGGGCATCATGGGGCTGCTTCCGCCCGCCGCGGAGCTGCGGGGACAGGTGCTGCTGGGCGGCCGGGACCTGGTCGGGCTCGGGGACAAGGAGCTCTCCGGCATCCGGGGCGACTCCATCGGCATGGTGTTCCAGGACCCGCTGTCCGCGCTCACCCCGATCTTCTCCGTGGGCCGGCAGCTCTCCGACGCGATCCGGGTCCACCAGCGGCTGTCGAAGCGGGCTGCCCTGGAGCGGGCGGTGGAGCTGCTCGACCTCGTCGGCATTCCGGACCCTCGCGAGCGGGCCGCCTCCTTCCCGCACGAGTTCTCCGGCGGGATGCGCCAGCGCGTCGTCATCGCCCTGGCGATCGCCAACGAGCCGTCGGTCCTCGTGGCCGACGAACCCACCACCGCGCTCGACGTCACCGTGCAGGCCCAGATCCTCGACGTCCTCCGGCTCGCCCAGCGCGAGACCGGCGCCGGTCTCGTCCTGATCACCCACGACCTGGGGGTCGTCGCCGGTCACGCGGACGAGGTCGCGGTGATGTACGCGGGCCGCATCGTGGAGCGCGCGGGCGTCGACGAGCTGTTCCGCCGGCCGGCGATGCCGTACACCGCACGGCTGCTGGCCGCCGTGCCGACCGTGGACAGCGGGGTACACCGGCCCCTCGTCCCGATCTCCGGGGAGCCGCCCTCCCTGGTGGGCCTGGGTGCGGGCTGTCCCTTCGCGCCCCGGTGCGCGGTCGCCCTCGACGCCTGCCACGACGGCGAACCCGCCCTGCGGAGCATCGGCAAGCACGGCGAGGTGGCCTGCCTGCGCGCCGAGGAGACGTACGGCGGCACCCTGGACCCCGCCGGGGACGTCGCCCCCGTCGCACCCGCCTCCGGTGTGCCGGGCGCCGGTACGGGCGAGGTCGTCCTGCGGGTGGAGGATCTCGTCAAGACCTTCCCCGTCACCAGGGGCGCCGTCGTCAAGCGCCGGGTCGGCACCCTGCGCGCCGTCAACGGGGTGGGGTTCGAGCTCCGCGCAGGCGAAACCCTGGGCCTGGTCGGCGAGTCGGGCAGCGGAAAAACCACCACCCTGCTGGAGATCCTCCGCCTGCGAAAGCCCGAGGGAGGCCGCGTCGAGATCGCCGGACGGGACCTCGCCACCCTCAGAACCGCCGCCGAGGCCAGGGAGTTGCGGCGGGACGTGCAGATCGTGATGCAGGACCCGCTGGGTGCCCTGGATCCGCGGCTTCCCGTGTCCCACCTGCTCGCCGAGCCGTTGCGGGCGATCGGCCGGGACCGCGAGTCGATCCGCGCGCGGACGAGCGAACTGCTGCGGCTCGTCGGCCTGGACGCGGCGGTGGGCGACCGCTTCCCGGCGGCACTCTCCGGCGGGCAGCGTCAACGGGTCGGCATCGCAAGGGCCTTGGCTACCGAGCCGAAACTGCTGGTCCTGGACGAACCACTCTCCGCGCTCGACGTCTCCGTACAGGCCGGGGTGATCAACCTGCTGGCCCGGCTCAAGCGTGAACTCGGGCTCGCCTACCTGGTGGTGGCGCACGACTTGGCCGTGATCCGGTACGTCTGCGACCGCATCGCGGTGATGTACCTGGGCCACGTCGTCGAGACCGGGGACACCGAGAGTCTGTTCGCCGATCCCCACCACCCGTACACCAAGGCCCTGTTGTCGGCGATCCCGGTGCCCGACCCCCGTCGGGAGCGCGACCGTGAACGCGTCGTGCTGGAGGGCGAGCAGCCGAGCGCCACCCGGTTGCCCGCCGGCTGCGTCTTCGTCGACCGATGTCCGCTGTACCGCCTCGCCGAAGAGTCCGTACGCCTGCGCTGTCGCAGCGAACGCCCCGCGCCGACGCCGGTGGCCGGACAGCCCGGCCACAGCTACGCCTGTCACGCCGTCTGAGCACTCCCACAGCCCCTGTCCGTCGCGCCGGGCCGGCCCCGACCGGCCGCGCGCCGCTTCTCCGCACCACCTCCCCCCTCCCCCGACCCCGAAGGAACAGTCCCGTCATGCGCGCACGACTGGCACTGCCGCTCGCCCTCATCGCCGCCCTCTCCGTCACCGCCACCGCGTGCTCCTCCTCCGGGAAGGACACCTCGGGAACGGGCACCTCGAAGACGGACGGCAAGAACGTCCCCGCGGCCGCCTCGGGCGCCGCGGACTACAACCCGCAGCCGTACGACAAGATCAAGGAGGGCGGCACCTACACGACGATCGGGACCTTCGACGACCAGGGCAACCCGTTCAACGTCAACGCCACCCTGACCGCCGCCCGGGTCTGGTCCTGGTACAACGCGGACGCGATCACCTACTCGCCCACCGGAGAGGTGCAGTACAACCCGGACTACTTCAGCGACGTCCAGGTAGCCGTCGAGGGCGGCAACCAGAAGGTCACGCTGACCATCAACCCGAAGGCCGTGTTCAACGACGGCACGCCGATCGACTGGACGGCCATCGAGGCGACCTGGAAGGCCGACAACGGCTCGGACGAGAAGTACGCCGCCTCCTCCACCGACGGCTACGACCAGATCACCTCGGTCACGAAGGGGAAGGACGCCAAGCAGGCGGTCATCACCTTCAAGGGCGTCAACGCGTCGTGGTCGAGCCTGTTCACGACGTTCCTGCACCCGAAGGCCGCCACCGTCGACCACTTCAACAACGCCTACGTCAAGAAGGCGCACCCCGAGTGGGGCGCGGGCCCGTACACCGTGGGCTCCTGGGACACCCACTCCGGCAACATCACCTTCGTCCGCAACCCGAAGTGGTGGGGCAAGAAGGGCAAGCTGGACAAGCGCGTCTACGTGAACCTGGAGTCGACCGCCGCGGTCAACGCGTTCAAGAACGGCGAGATCGACCTCGCCTCCGCCGTCGACGCGGAGAGCCTCAACCAGGTGAAGGGGCTCAAGGGGACCGAGATCCGCAGCGGCGGAAGCCCCTTCGAGTACTCGCTCTACTTCAACACCAAGTCGGCCGTCCTCGCCGACAAGGAGGTCCGCAAGGCGGTGGAGGAGAGCATCGACCGCGCCCAGATCGCGAAGATCCAGTTCCAGGGGCTGGACTACACGGAGCCCCTGCCGGGCTCGGCCGTGCTCTACAGCTTCCAGAAGGGGTACCGGGACAACCTCTCCTCCGTGCTGACGTACGCGCCCGACGAGGCCAAGAAGTCGCTCGACGCGGCGGGGTGGAAGCCGGGGAGCGACGGCGTGCGGGCCAAGGGCGGCAAGAAGCTCGAAATCGGCTACACCCTCCTCGGCGACGACCCGCTGGACAAAGCGCTCGCCGGTGCCTTCACGGCGATGCTGAAGCCGGTCGGCATCGATCTCGTCGTCAAGAAGGCCGACGAGGCCGACTTCTCCAACATCCTCAGCGAGCGCAAGTTCGACCTCTTCCTGTCGGGCAACCGCTCCATGGACCCGTTCGGTGCCCGGTACCTCTGCGACTTCTACTGCTCGGACCGGGATTCCAACATCACCGGTTCCGGGTCCACCGCTCTGAACGCGAAGATCCGCGCCACCACCGGGATCGCCGGTATCGACGAGCAGGTGGCGGCCGTCAACGACGTCGAGCGCGAGGCGCTCCAGGAGTACGCCTTCCTGCCGCTGTTCAGCGGGCCGTCGACGTACGCCGTGAAGAAGGGCCTCGCCAACGCGGGCGCGACCATCTTCCTCAACCCGCTCCCGGAGACGGTCGGCTGGCAGCGGTAGCAGCCCCGAACGGCCACTCCCCACGCCGTCCCGAAAGGCAGCTCAACGGGACGGCACCGGTCACGGCGGGCGCTTCCGGAGGAATCCCCCTGCGGAAGCGCCCGGACCCGGCCTGTGGCAGGGCTGGCCAGTGGGTTTCCTGTGAACCGCCCTACACTGTGCCGCGTGAAACCTGCCATACGTCTCGCCCTCATCGGCGCCCCGGTCGTCATCGTCCTCTCGCTGGTCTTCGGCGGCAGCGGGGACGAGCTGCCTTCCGACACCGGGCAGCCCACGTCCGGTGAGGAGAAGCAGGCCGAGTCGGCGGCGGACGTCCGCGCCGACGAAGACGCGGAGATCGCGAAGATGCCCGCGGGGCTCGCCGATCCGGCGGTCAAGGAGATCGCCTCGGAACTGGTGTCGAGCGCGGACGGCTCGACGCTCGACTGGCGGAGCCGGTACGGCGACATCGAGGACACCGGGGACGGCTCGGGCTACACCGCCGGGATCGTCGGCTTCTGCTCGGGCACCAGCGACATGCTGGACCTGGTACAGCACTACACGCAGCAGCACCCGGACAACCCGCTGGCCCCGTTCCTGCCGGCGCTGCGCAAGGTGAACGGCACCGCCTCGCACGAGGGCCTGGACCCGGGGTTCACCGACGCCTGGCGGCTGGCCGCGCAGGACAAGGCGTTCCAAGCGGCGCAGGAGGAGACCCGCGACCGCCTCTACTTCGAGCCGGCCGTACGCCAGGCGAAGCTGGACGGGCTGGGGCCGCTCGGGCAGTACATCTACTACGACGCCATGGTGCTGCACGGGCCGGACAACGATGCCACCGGCTTCTACGGCATCCGGAACGCGGCTCTCGCGGAGGCCGACACGGTCGCCGAGGGCGGCGACGAGTCGAACTACCTCGACATCTTCCTGGACGCGGGCCGGAAGGCGATCCTCGCGAAGCCGACGGAGCGCGACACGACCCGGATCGACACGATGCAGCGGGTGTTCCTCGACGCGGGCGACTTCCAGCTGGCCACCCCCCTGGAGTGGCAGGTGTACGGCAAGACCTTCCGTATCCCGGCCGCCTGACCCCGCGCGGCGGGGAGCTCCCGTCGGATGCCCCGGCTTCCCCGCCGTCGCGGTCAGGCGCTTGCGGCGCCGGAGCGGCGCAGCCGGTCGCGCTCGTTCTCCGACAGCCCGCCCCAGACGCCGAAGCGCTCGTCGTTGGCGAGGGCGTACTCCAGGCACGCGACCCGGCCCTCGCAGGCGAAGCAGAGCCGCTTCGCCTCGCGGGTCGAGCTGCCGGGAGCGGGGAAGAAGAACTCGGGACCGGTCTGGGCACACAGGGCCGATTCCTGCCAGGCGAGCGTGTCCTCGGTGGTGGTGTTCGTCAGCATGCGCCCAGCCTGCCGTCCGGCAATAAACATCCGTTGAACGTCCACTTCCGGCCAGGCGCCCGCGGCGGGTGCATGGCCGGTGCACGAGGCGGGCGCACGAGGTCGCTGTTCAGTGCGGAAGGGACGGGGGTGTTCGGGGTGTTCAGTCCATCGGGGCGGGCTTGATGACGGCGAAGGAGGCCCCGTACGGGTCGTCGACGTTCGCCATCACGCCGACCTTCTCCATCTCCATCGGCCCCAGGGTGACGCTTCCGCCGAGCCGGACGGCATCACCCAGCACGGCGTCGACGTCGTCGACGTGGAAGTACGGCAGCCAGTGCGGTCCCGACCGGGCCTCGCTCGGCACCTCGTCCAGGCCGACGAGTCCGCCGAAGTACGCCTCGTCGCCCTGCGTACCGGCGGGCCTGATCATCGTGTAGGTGCCGCCGGGGAACTCGCTCGCCTCGGTCTCCCAGCCGAAGACGCTTCCGTAGAAGGTCTTCGCCGCCGCCACGTCCGGGGTGTAGAGCTCGGACCAGATGAGCGTGCCCGGTACCTGGGTCGCGCCCAGTCCCGGGTTCTGCTTGGGCTGCCAGCTGCCGAAGTAGGCGCCCGCCGGGTCGGTGAAGCCTCCCATCCGGCCGTAGTCCATCACGTCCATCGGCGCGAACGGTACGTTTCCGCCGCCCGCTCCGACCGCGCGGGCGGTCGCGTCCACGTCGGGCGACTGGAAGTACAGCGACCACGTCGGCTTCGCCTGTTCGTCAGTGACGGTCATCGCCCCCGCCACGGTCCTGCCGTCCAGCGTGTACATCCCGTAGCCGCCGGTCTCGGGGGCGCCGGGGACCAGGTCCCATCCGAAGAGGCCGCGGTAGAAGGTGGTGGCCCCGTCGAGGTCGGGCGTGCCGAGGTCGATCCAGTTGGGGGCGCCGGGGACGAAGGTCGGGTCGAGCATGGCGCTGCGCTCCTCCAGCAGGGCCCGTTGCCGCCCCGCTTGACTCGTCGGTACAGGTCGTGTCGGGAAGGGTCGTGTCGGTACAGGTCGTGTCGGTACAGGTCGTGGCCGTGCTTTCGCGCAGGGGAACCCCTGGCCATTCGAGTCTGCCACCGGTGGCCCTACGTCGCAGTCCAGCAGTCAGCAGTCCAGCGACCGGTCGCCCCGCACGGGACGCCCGGTACCCGCGATCCGGCTTCCGCGACCGGGGCGGTGCGGCCCTGCCGCCGGCCGGCCGTGGGAGCATGGGGCCCCCGTCGCGGGCCCTGGGTCCGGTACGACGGGCGGGCGGTGGGACAGAGGGACGTACGTACATGCCACAGGACGGCGCGACGGGCACCGGGGCGGGCGCCAGGAAGGCGGTCCGGCCGCTGCTCGCGGACGCGGACGTGCTGCTGGCCGCGGCCCGCGCGGTGCCGGCCGACCACGACCGCGCGCTGGATGCCGTGCGCGCCGTGCTCGATCCCCTCGTCGATGCCCTGGTCGGCCGGGAGCTGGACGTGATCCCGGTCGCCCGGCTCCGCGACGTGACGGAGGGACGGCTGCGCATCACCGCCTTCGAACAGGCGGGGTTCCGCACGGTCGGCGCGGTGCACGCGACGAGCCGGTACGAGCTCCGGCGGCTGCCCGGGGTCGGGGCGCAGACCGCCGACCAGGCGCTGGCCGCGGCCGGGCGGCTCGCGCACGCGGTCCGGGACACGGTCGCGGTACGCCTCGACGCGGACGCCCCGGACCCCGCCGGTACCGCCCTGGTGGTGGCCCTGCACCGGCTGGTCGAGGCGGGTCCCGACGCGCGACGGGCCCGCGAGGCGGCGCTGCGCCTGATCCCGCGCATCGAGGAACCGCTGGCCGCGGCGGCTTTGGCCAGAGGACGGCTGCGGCCCTACTTCCTCGGCCGGGACGCGCGCGGCAGGGTCGCCGCGGCGGTGGAGTCCGTACGTACGGTGCTGGCGGAGGCCGAGGAGCAGCGGCTGCCGCTCCTCTTCGGCCAGGTGTGCGTCGATCTGCTGCGGGCCCCGGAGCCGGAGGCGTCGTGGGTCGACTTCGAGCTGCGGTCGGCCGAGTACTACGGAGTGCTCGCCGAACTGTCCGGCACCGGCCCGGACCGGGACGCGGCCGAGGGATTCCTGCCGGCCACGATCGCCGACCGGGTACGCGAACTGCGGCTGGACGACACGCGGTTGCGGGTGTCGCTGCGCGGCTACCAGTCGTTCGGGGCCCGGTTCGCGCTCGCC
Organism: Streptomyces sp. NBC_00102; assembly: GCF_026343115.1. Lineage (GTDB taxonomy): Bacteria > Actinomycetota > Actinomycetes > Streptomycetales > Streptomycetaceae > Streptomyces. The sequence goes on along the minus strand of NZ_JAPEMC010000002.1, from coordinate 411,045 downwards.
CAGAGGCGGGTGGTGCTGGGGGACGAGATGGGCCTGGGCAAGACGGTGCAGGCCATCGCGGCGCTCGCGCACCTGGCGGCGGGCGGCGGGAGCCACTTCCTGGTGGTGTGCCCGGCGAGCGTCCTCATCAACTGGACGCGCGAGATCCGTGCCCGCTCCACGCTGGGCGTGCTGCCCGTCCACGGCCCCGACCGGGAGGAGGCGTTCGCGGAGTGGCGGCACTCGGGCGGGGTCGCACTCACCACGTTCGACGCACTCCACGCGCTGGCGGACGCGGGGGCGGCGGTACGGCCGGCCATGCTGGTCGTGGACGAGGCGCACTACGTGAAAAATCCCGACACCCGCAGGTCGCGGGCGGTCGCCGGGTGGGCGGACCGCGCCGAGCACGTCCTCTTCCTCACCGGCACGCCGATGGAGAACCGGGTGGCGGAGTTCCGCAGCCTGATCCGGCTGCTCCGCCCCGAGCTGGCGCCGGCGGTCGACACCACGCACGGCGCCGCCGGTTCGCACGCCTTCCGCCGCGCGGTGGCACCCGCCTATCTGCGGCGCAACCAGGAGGACGTCCTGCCCGAACTGCCCGCGCTGGTCAGGGCGGACGAGTGGGTGGAGTTCAGCGAGGCGGATCTGCGCGCCTACCGCGCGGCGGTGGACGACGGTCACTTCATGCGGATGCGCCGGGCCGCGTACGCGGTGCCCGAGGCGTCGGCGAAGCTGGCGAGACTGCGGGAGCTCGTCGCCGAGGCCGCTGGGAACGGGCACAAGGTGGTGGTGTTCTCGTACTTCCGCGAGGTGCTGGCGACCGTGCGCGCCGCTCTCGGCGACAGGGTGTTCGGGCCGGTGGCCGGAGACGTCGCGGCGCCCCGGCGGCAAGAGCTGGTGGACGCGTTCGCGGCAGTGCGCGGGCACGCGGTACTGCTGAGCCAGATCCAGGCGGGCGGCACCGGGCTGAACATGCAGGCGGCCTCCGTGGTCATCCTCTGCGAACCCCAGATCAAGCCCACCCTGGAGCACCAGGCCGTGGCCCGCGCGCACCGGATGGGCCAGATACGTACCGTCCAGGTCCACCGGCTGCTCACCGCGGACAGTGTCGACCAGCGGATGATGACCCTGCTGGCCCGCAAGGACCGTGTGTTCGACGCGTACGCCCGGCGCAGCGACCTCGCCGAGTCGGTGCCCGAGGCCGTGGACGTGTCGGACGGGGCGCTGGCACGGCTCATCGTGGAGGAGGAGCAGCTGCGCCTCTCGGCGGGGGTTCCCTCCGACTGAGCCGGGCGCGCAGGGCGTTCAGCCGGGCGCCGCCGCGTGCTCGGGTTCCTTGGGCCGGCCGCCGGGGTGGCGGTGGCGCCAGGTCCAGAACACGGCGCAGGAGACCAGGGCCCAGGCGGCCAGCACCAGGTAGGGGAAGAGGAACTGGTGACCCTGGTAGTAGACGGCGGTGTGCTGGGCGTTGACCGAGGCACCCGGGGGCAGCCAGCGGCCGATGTGCCCGAGCAGCGAGGGCAGCAGGGGCCAGGAGACGGCGCCGCCGGACGACGGGTTGCCGAGCAGCACCATGACGCCCCAGGTGGGGAGCATCGCCCAGCGCCCGACGAGGGTGTTGAACATGGTGAAGACCATGGCGCAGGTGAACATGGTGAACGCGAGGATCAGCCAGGACTGGACGAACGGCAGGTCCAGCGCGCCCAGTCCCCAGTCCACGACGGCGGCGATGGCGAACCCGCCGAGGAGCGCGTGGGCGACGGTGAAGAGGATGCGTTCCGCCGGGACCAGGGTGCGGGCGTGGACGCTGAGCTGGATGGCGCCGACGAAGCCGAGGATGACGGCGGCGAGCGAGATGTAGAAGAGCGCGAGTCCGCGCGGGTCGCCCGGCTGCAGTGGTTTGACGTCCCGGACGGTGACGGGAACCCCGACCGCTTTGCCCACTTTCTCCCCTGCCTCGGCAAGGAGTTGGGCCACCGAAGCCCCGGAGGCCGCGGCCACGTCGAGGTGTACCCGGTCGTTGTCCGCGCGCAGGATGGTGAAGACGCGTTGCTCCTGGAGCGCCTCGTCGGCCTCGGCCATCGAGTCGTACTCGTGCAGGACCAGCGAGGTGTCCAGGGCCTTCTCCATCCCCGTCACGAACGCGGTGCCGCGCGGCGACGCCGGCGTGCCGATCACGGCGGCCGGAATCCGGTGCGGGGTGGGGTTGGCCATGGCATAGGTGTACGAGCCGGCGAAGAGCCCCGCGGCGGCGGCAAGGATGAACAGCAGCACGGTCGCGGGGAAGTACGGCGATTCCCGGAAGGCGTGCCACTTGTCGCGCGGGGTGGAGGGCCGGCCGTGGGCCCCGTGCGGGGAACGGCCCGGGGCGGGGTCGGGAGTGGCTCCGGGGTCCGGAGCCGGGGTGGCCGCGGGGTTTGGGGTGGCCGCGGGGTCCGGGGTGGCCGCGGGGTCCGGGGTGCTTCCGTCCCCGTCGTCGGCACCCTCCGGCGGCGTACGCTCCTCGCTCACTCGCCGGGCTCCGGTCGGTCCTCCGGTTCTCCGGCCTGCTCGTCCTCGTGCCGGGCGCGGCTGGGCTGCACTCGCTTGGGCTCGCCGGGCATCTTCGGGTACTCCGGCGGATAGGGCAGGTCACCGTGGCCGTGTTCCCGCTCGTCGCGCGCGGCGAGTTCCAGCAGGAGGTCGAGGCGGAAGGCGTGCTGGTCCATCTCGGCGTGGACGTCGCCCACCTTCGCGTACCGCTGGGGCATGGTTCTGATGTCGAAGTCCCGGGGCTCGGCGTCGTCGATCTCCTCCCAGCGCAGTGGGGCGGAGACGGGTGCGTACGGGAAGGGGCGTACGGAGTAGGCGGAGGCGATCGTCCGGTCGCGGGCGGTCTGGTTGTAGTCGACGAAGATGCGCTCGCCGCGCTCCTCCTTCCACCAGGCGGTGGTGACCCGGTCGGGCATCCGCCGCTCCAGCTCGCGCCCCACCGCGATGGCGGCCCGCCGCACCTCGGTGAAGGTCCACTCCGGGACCAACGGGACGAATACGTGCATGCCGCGCCCACCGGAGGTCTTGGGCCAGCCGCGCAGCCCGTGGTCCTCCAGGACCGAGCGGAGCTCGTGGGCGGCCTCGACGGCGTCGGCGTAGTCCGTGCCGGGCTGCGGGTCGAGGTCGATGCGCAGTTCGTCCGGGTGGTCGGTGTCGGTGCTCCGTACCGGCCACGGGTGAAAGGTGAGCGTGCCGAGGTTGACGGCCCAGAGCACCGCCGCGAGTCCGGCGGGGCAGATCTCGTCGGCGTGCCGGCCGCTGGGGAAGGAGATGCGGGTGGTGGGAATCCAGTCGGGCAGGTTCTTCGGCGCCCGCTTCTGGTAGAAGAACTCGCCCTCCACCCCGTCCACGAAGCGCTGGAGGGTGGTGGGCCGGTCGCTCAGCGCACGGGAGATGCCGTCGCCCACGGTGAGGAAGTACTCCGCCACGTCCCTCTTGGTGTAGCCCTTCTCCGGGAAGTACACCTTGTCGGGGTTGGACAGCCGCACCGCCCGTCCGTCCACGTCGAGTTCCACCGCAGCTCCCATGTCGGCCACCGTAGGCCGGGTGCGCAAATGCCGCATATCGAAGGACGAGCCGCGGGGCTGCGCGCAGAATCGGAACATGGACCTGCCGGTGATGCCTCCTGTGAAGCCGATGCTCGCCAAGTCCGTCCCCCGGATCCCGCCCGGCATGCAGTACGAGGCGAAGTGGGACGGTTTCCGGGCGATCGTGCACCGCGACGGGGACGAGGTGGTGATCGGCAGCCGCACCGGAAAGCCTCTGACCCGCTACTTCCCCGAGCTGGTCCCGGCGGTCCTGGAGTCGTTGCCGGCGCGCTGCGTGATCGACGGGGAGATCGTCCTCGCGCACGGCGGGCGCCTCGACTTCGACCGGCTCAGCGAGCGCATCCACCCGGCCGACTCGCGGGTACGGCTGCTCGCCGAGCGGACCCCCGCGTCCCTGGTCGCCTTCGACGTACTGGCCCTGGACGAAGTGTCGTTGCTGGACACCCCGCAGGCGGACCGGCGGACCGTGCTGGAGGCGGCGCTCGCCGGCGCGGTACCCCCGGTCCACCTCGCCCCGGCCACCACGGACCGGGAGGTCGCGCAACGGTGGTTCGACCAGTACGAGGGGGCGGGGCTGGACGGGATCGTCGCCAAACCGCTCGACCTGCCCTACCGGCCGGACACCCGCTCCATGTTCAAGATCAAACACGAGCGGACCGCCGACTGCGTGGTGGCGGGCTACCGGGAGCACAAGAGCGGCCCGGTCGTCGGTTCACTGCTGCTGGGACTGTACGACGACGGGGGCGCGCTCCAGCACGTCGGCGTCTGCGCGTCCTTCCCGATGAAGCGCCGGGCCGAACTGGCGGACGAGCTCGCGCCGTTGAGGACCCCGGCCGAGGAACATCCCTGGGGCGCCTGGGCGAACGCCGAGGCCCACGAGGGCGCCCGGCTGCCGGGGGCACCGAGCCGCTGGTCGGGGAAGAAGGACATGTCGTGGGTACCGCTGCGCCCGGAGCGGGTCTGTGAGGTGCGCTACGACCACATGGAGGGCGACCGGTTCCGCCACACCACCCAGTTCCGCCGCTGGCGCCCCGATCGCAACCCGTCGAGTTGCACCTACGGGCAGTTGGAGGAAGTGGTGCGGTACGACCTCGCGGAGGTGCTGTCGGGAACGGCTTGAGCGCCGCGCCCCCGTCGGCTGACTGGCGTGATCCTGCACCCGTCGGGCTCTTCTCTCAACTTTTACCAGAGGAAGGAGCCTTGTCGTGCGGGAACAACTGCCGGATCTTGTCGGCGGCACGGTAGCCGTCCGGTACGCCCTCGACCAGCGCGACCATGGAGGTCGCGTGCTCGGTGCGGAGCGGCAGGATCGCCTGGTACCCGGGCGACTCGTACCACTCCCGCGCGGCGTCCGGTTCGGGGAACTCCAGCACGACGATGTCGCCGTCCCACTCCCGCTCGTGCGGGACGATCCGCCCACCGTGGACCAGGAAGCGGCCACCGTACGGGGCCATCGTGGACTCGATGCGGGCGATGTACTCCGCTATGTCCGGGCCGAGTTCGACGTCTCTCAGGTAACCGATCACGTAACCGCGCGGCGCCGTGGTCACGCCGGCACCTTGTCCAGGAAACCGCGCACGTCCTGGATGCGTCCGGACTCGTCCCACACCAGGACGTCGAACCCGATCACCAGCGGCTCGGCTCCCGGCAGTCCGAGGCCCCAGCGGAACCGCACCTGCCGGTGGTGGGCGTCGACCTCGCCCACCTGGGTGAACACCAGGCCGGGAAACTGCTCCCGGGCCCCGTCCACGATCGCCGCGATCCCCTCGTGGCCGGCGGTCTCGGCCAACGGGTCGGTGTACGTCACCTCGGGCGACCAGTACGCGGAGAGCAGCTTCGCCCTCTCCTCCCCGCTCGCGTTCCAGGTGGCCAGGTACTGCTGGACCACGTCCGTCGTGACTGCCATGTCCTTCTCTCCGTTCGTCCGGTTCAGCCGACCGTCTCCGTCCGGTTCGGCCGATGCCCGGAATCCTGGCCCGGGGCGGGTCGGTCGATCCATGACCTCGGAGGTCATGGCGCTTCGGACGCCGCCTCCTAAACTCACCGGCATGAGGATCGCCACCGAAGAACCGCCGCCCGGAGCGCTGTTGCGGATGTGGCGCGAGCGACGCCGTTTCAGTCAGCAGGAGTTGTCCAACCAGTCGCGCGTCTCCACGCGGCACCTCAGCCGGGTGGAGACCGGCCGCGCACACCCGACACCGGAGATGATCGCGCATCTCTCCGAGAGCCTGGATGTGCCGCTGCGGGACCGCAACCGCATCCTGCTGGCGGCCGGTTACGCGCCGCGCTACCGGGATCTCCCCTGGGACGACGTGTCGATCGAGGTGGTGATGGACGGGCTGCGTCAGCTGCTCGACGCGCATGCGCCGTACCCCGCACTGCTCTTGGACGACCACTGGGACATCGTCGACGCCAACGCCGCAGTTGGTCGCCTGCTGACCGGGTGCGCGCCCGAACTGCTGGAGCCCCCGGTAAACGTGGTCCGGGTCTGCCTGCATCCGGACGGGCTGGCCGGCCGGATCGGAAATTTTCAGGAGTGGGACGGCCATCTGCTCCGGCAGGTGAGACACCGAGCCGAACGCACCCACGACCGACACCACCAGGCGCTCGCGGCGGAGATCGCCGACTACCTCGACGGTACCGGCGCCCCCACCCCACCCACCGGGCCGGTGGTCACGCTCGCGATCGACGTGGAGGGGACCCCGCTCCGGTTCTTCAGCACCTCGGCCACGCTCAGTACGGCCACCGATGCGGCCCTGGAGGGACTGCACCTGGAGACCTTCCTGCCTGCCGACGAGGAAACCCGACGCCATTTCGGTGCCGGCGACCGACGCGCCCTGTCGACATGAACGGCGGGGCAGCCGTGCGCTTCGGTGGGGAAGCCGGGGACCCCACCTCGGGTTTTGAACTCGCTGACGGACGACTGCGTTCGGGGGAGAATGCGGTGGTGGATGCGGGGGCTCGCAAACGCAGCCCGGACGTGAGTGGGTGAATGGGCGGTATGTCGGAGTCGGCGAAGTTGGTCAACTTCGGCCCACCGGCGTGATGAACCCGCAGGTCAGGAAGGGTGCTCCTCGCGCTTGCGGGAATGGTCCCTTTGTTCGTGCCCGGTGGGTGGCTGCCTGATGCGTGTTCCCCGCGCTTGCGGGGATGGTCCCCGAGCCCTCGGGCGAGACAGAGCAGCACGTCCGTGCTCCCCGCGCGTGCGGGGATGGTCCCACCTGGGCGCCAACCGCCGGATACTCGCTGAAGTGCTCCCCGCGAGTGCGGGGATGGTCCCGCCTCGTCGTCCGTGATCGCGCGGGTGATGCCGTGCTCCCCGCGAACGCGGGGACGCCCTCAGCACCAAGGGCGCAGGAACCCCGCCGAGGCGGGCCCGCTACTCCGCCCCGCCGGCGGCCGGGTCGGTGCACGGGGTTTCGGTGGCTTCCGGGTCGGTGGCCGGGTCCGTGCAGGTGGGCTCCGGGTCGGTGGTGGCCGGGGACGTGGGTTCCGTCGTGGCCGGGTCCGTCGGGTCGGGCGTGCCCGTGTCCGTCGGGTCCGGGTCGGGGGTGGTGGTGGGGTCAGGGGTGGTGGTCGGGTCCGGAGTCGTGCTCGGGTCCGGGGTCGTACCCGGGTCGGGCGTCGTGCTCGGGTCCGGAGTCGTACCCGGGTCCGGAGTCGTGCTGGGGTCGGGCGTGGTGCTCGGGTCCGGGGTGGTGCTCGGGTCCGGGGTTCCGGACGGGGTGGGGGTGGGCGAGGTGGACGGGCGGGGGGTGCCGGAGGGCTGGGGGCCGATGATGATGGAGCCGCCCGGGCTGCCGGGGCCGCCGACCGGGGCGGACGGTTCGCTCGGGCCGCCCGCGCCGGGGCTGGTGGGCAGGGGGCCTTGGCCGTCCGGCACGGGGTGCGCGCCGTTGTCGTAGTACGCCAGCCAGGACAGCACCGTGCGCAGGTAGGTGTCCGAGTGGTTGTAGCTCAGGATCGCCCGGTCGAGGTCGGCGGAGACCGAGAGGTCGCGGGGCCCCGCGCAGAGGTAGCGGCCGGCGGCGAGCGCCGCGTCGTAGACGTTGCTGGGGTTGCGGCGGCCGTCGCCGTTGCCGTCCTGGGCCCAGTGGGCCCAGGTGGACGGGATGAACTGCATCGGGCCCACGGCCCGGTCGTAGGTGCTGTCGCCGTCGTAGGCGCCGTTGTCGGTGTCCGGGATGTTCGCGAACCCGGCGCCGTTCAGGACCGGGCCCAGGATCGGCGAGAGCGTCGTACCGGCCTTGTCCACCCTGCCTCCGGCGGCGTGCCCGGACTCCACCTTGCCGATGGCGGCGAGGAGTTGCCACGGCAGTCGGCAGGCGCCGTCCGTCCGTCCGACGGTGCTCTCCGCCCTGCGGTACGCGGCGAGCACGGTAGCGGGGATGCCCGCCTGGGCCCATGCCCCGGCGACGGCGGGAGTCTGCTGGTCGGCGCCCGGTTTCTGCGCGGTCGGCAGGGTCAGCGGGGCCGGTGACTTCAGGGGCGGCAGTTCGGTGTGGTACGAGTCGTCGTTGGGCACCTGCGACCAGACCACCTCGTCGGTGGCGACGTTCTTCGCCTCGTCCTGGTGCGCGGCGCCCGCGAAGCCCGGTGCCTGCGAGGCCGTGAGCGCGGCCATTGCGGCAACGGCCGTGGCCGTGCCGGTGATTCCGCGCCGCATGGAACCGTTGAACCTCATCTGTCCGTCTCTCCCCGGGTCACTGGGTGAAGGTGTCGATGGTCGCGATCAGCCAGCGGCCGTCCTTGCGGACCGCGTCCACGGCGAACATGGCCGCCGCGTAGGTCGTCTCCTCCTTGGCGCCGGTACGGGTGTTGCTCTGGTCGGCGAAGACGAGGAGTCTCGCCCGGTCGCCGTCGAGCTGTTCGACCGCGCTCTCGGTGACGGTCGTGGTGAGGACGAGCTTCTGCTTCGGCGCCTGTTCCCGTACCTCGGCGAGCATGTCCTGGTGCTGCTGCACCGCCTTGCCGGTCAGGTACGTCTTCGCGGCGCGGTCGGACTTCTCGGTGGAGGCGTAGTCGTAGCTGAAGACGGCGCCGACCGCCTCGGTGATCTGTCCCTTGACCTCGCTGGTGCGGGCGATGTCGGTGAGCGCCGCGTTCCGACGGCTCGGGTCGTCCCGCAGGGTGGCGGCGGAGGTGAACGCCCAGGCGGCGAAGACGCCGAGCAGGACCGTGAGTACGCACAGCAGGGCGGGGAGGCTGATACGGAGACGGGGAATCCGGCGTCGCGGGGGTGCGGCCTGCTCGGCTTCTGCGGGTTCCGGGGCTTCGGACGACTCTGGGTCATCGCCCGGAGGGTCGCCACCGTCCCCGCCGCCGGGAGCGGAGACGTCCGCCTCGTCGGCGGTCGGGGAGGCCTCGTGGGCCGCCGTGGTGCGGTCGGCGGCGACGGTGGCCAGCCTGCGCTGCCGGTTGACGAGGTGACGGGTCGTCGACATGTCCGGGGTTCCTCTCGGGATGGGGCGGAGTGGCGGAAGCGGCGGGTCAGCCGGCGGTGTTGCCGACGGGCGCCTGGCCGAGGGCGCTGAGTTTCCACCCCTGGGAGGTCCGGGTGAGCTGGCCCAGCATCCGGCTCTCCTTCACCGCCGGGTCGCCCTCGGGTGCCTTGACGGTGACGCGCAGGGCCACCATCAGGCTCGCCTTGCCGGCCCGTTCGTCCAGTTCCGTGACGGCGACGGAGAGCACCTGGGCGGTGCTCGTCGTCTTCGCCGCATCGATCTGCTTCACGAACGCGTCGCGCCCTTCGACGAGTTGCTGGTGGAGATCTCCCGTCGTGGAGTCCTCCCAGCTGTCCAGTCCCTCCTGGAGCCGGGCGTGGTCGAGCGTGTTCATGTTCTGGACGGCCTGCTCGCCCGCCGCGAGGGCGTCGTCGCGGGCCTGTGCGTACGAAGCCGAGTCGTCGTGCGCCGCCGTGTACCAGGACCACCCGCCCCAGCCCGCCGCGACCGCCGCCACGAGTGCCAGCGCACTCGCCGCCATCACCAGCGGATTCGCCCGCGAAGGTGTCGTTCTGCCCGCCTGTGCCATCGCTGCCTCTCCCCTGCCGGCCCCCGTGCGGGCCGGCACCGTGTCGCTGTGCCTCGTCACCTGGAGGTGATGTCGACGATCTGCCAGACGTCGTCCCGCTGGTGGGCGGTGACGGAAAGCTGGGCGGGGGCCGAGGTAGCGGCCTTGCCCTCGCGCTCGTACACCTGGTCCATGAAGACCAGCAGGTGGGCGCTGTCGCCGGTGAGCCGGACGACGCCGACTCGCACGACGTGGGTGGTGAGCGTCAACTTCTGGTCGGCCGCCTGCTTCTCGACCTGCCCGAAGAGCGCCGCGTACTGCTTGAGTGCGGCTCCCGCCAGCAGGCGCTGGGCTGCGGTCTTCGTCGCGGCGGTGGTGCCCGGCGCGTACGAGAAGACCGTGGTGAGGGCGCTGCTGACGTCGGCGGTGACCCGGTCGGTCCCGGCCGTGTCGGTGAGCGCCCGGTTCGCGTTGGCGGGGGTGTCCCGGATCTGCTGCCCGCGTACGAAGAGGGCTGCCCCGGCGGCGACCAACAGGACGGCCAGCGCGCCGGCCAGGACGCGGCGCCACCGGGCGAAGCGACCGGTGCCGCCCGAGGGCGCTTCCTCCTCGGGGGTGATCTCCTCTGCCTCGGGGACGACCTCCTCCGCCTCGGGTGTGACCTCCTCCGCGGAACGCTCCTCCCGTTCCTCCACGTCCTGGCCGGTTGTGCTCACCACCGCCGCCTCTCCGCTGTCGTGCGCGTGTGCCGCGCTCGCTCGGGTCACGCTCATGTGGCCGCTCCGACCGGGATCGCGGTGAGTGCCTTGACCTTCCAGCCGTCGCCCGTACGCTCCAGGGCGGCCTCGAACCGTTTGCGTTCGGTTCCGGCCGCTCCGGTGCGCGGGGTGACCTTCACGTCCACGGTGGCGATCAGCTCGGCCGTCCCGCCGCGTTCGTCGAGGGCGGTGAGCGCCGCGTCCGTCACCGTGCCCTTGGCGCTGGTGCCGGCCGACCGGAACGCGTCGGCGTCCTTGGTACGGGTGCTCTTCAGCTGGTCGTGGAGCGGCCCTGAGGTGACCCGCAGCCAGCCGTCGAGCCCGGCGTCGATGCGCGCGGCGTCGGTGCCGTCCATGCTGTTCAGCCGGGCCACCCCGCTGCGGCCGTCGGCGAGCGCGGCGTCCCTGCTTTTGGCGTACGCGAGGGAGTCGTCGCCCCGGGCCGCCGCGTAGGACCAGCCGCCCAGTGCGCAGACGAGTACGGCGGCGAGGAGGACCGCCCAGCCGGTGAGGTTCTTCGCCCGCGCGCTCACTCGCCTCCCCCCAGTCCGAGCAGCCCGGCCATGGTGGTGGCGGACCCGCCGGAGGAGGTTGCGGAGAGGGCGCCGGGGAGGATCGTGTCCGCCGTGGCGCCGGTCAGCGTCGTCACCGGCTTCACCGGGTCGGGGACCGCGCCGCCCTTCGGGGCGTTGGCGGAGCCGCGGACCTCGATGCCGGTGCCGGGGGACGAGGTGCAGCGCGCCCCGGTGTTGGCCGCGGGGCCCTGGGTGGTGTCGAGGCCGTTGCGGTAGACGGTGCCGCCGTATCCGGCGGTGCAGGGCAGAGGTTCGAAGAAGGTGACGGCCATGCCGAACCGTGCGCCGTCCTCGTCCACCACGCTCGCTCCGGCGGCGGCCACGGCGGGCAGTTTCACCAGGAGTTCCTCGATGCCGCGCTGCCGGGTGACGGCGACCTCGGAGGTGGTGAGCAGGTTGGCGACGACCACGCCGAAGCCCGGGTCCAGGTCGCGCATGAGCGCGCTGAGCTGGGTCGCGGCGCCGGGCGTGGCGGCGATCAGCCGCCGCAGGTCGCTGTCGGAGCCCTTCAGCTCGGCGGCCAGGTCCTTCGCCCCATCGGCGAAGCCCTCGAGCGCCTCGCCCTGTTCGGCCTGGGTGCGCAGTACCGTCTCGCCGTCCTGCATCAGCTTGATGTTGGCGGGGAGCGCCTTGTCGGCGGCGTCGACGAACTCGCTGCCGGTGTCCAGCAGGACCTGGAGGTCGTCGCCCCGGCCGGCCAGCGCGGTGCCGAACTCGTCGACGACGGTGCGCAGCGACTCCAGGTCCACCGAGGACGCCAGGTCGTTGACGCTGACGAGTACGTCGGTGGGGGGCGCGGGGATGGCGGTGTCGGCCTGGTCGATCACCGAGCCGTTGCCGAGGAACGGGCCGGTGGCGCGGGTGGGGCGCAGGTCGACGTACTCTTCGCCGACCGCCGACAGGTTGGCGACCACGGCGGTGAGGCTGTCGGGGATGGGCGGGGAGTCGTTGTCGATGCGCAGTTCCGCCTCGACGCCGTCGTCGGTCAGCTCGATGGGACCGACCCGGCCCACGGAGACGCCCCGGTAGGTGACGTTGGAGTGGGTGAACAGGCCACCTGTCTGCGGAAGTTGCACCTTGACGGTGTAGTAGTCGCGCAGTCCGACGAAGTGGCCGAGGTCGGCGTAGCGGACGCCGAGGAAGCCGAGGACCAGCACCGAGATCACGAGGAAGGCGATGTTTTTGAGGCGGACGGCCGTGGTGATCATCGCTCGCTCCCGGTGCTCGAAGCGGTCACCGAGGGAAGGGGCAGGGGCAGCGAGGCGAGGGACGCCGTCTCCGCCGTCGGCTCGGTCGGGGTGGTCGTCGCATTGGGGTCGTACGGCGGGATGATCTGGGTACCGGGGGTGGCCGTCATGTCCAGGTAGACGTTGAGGTAGTCGCCCTTCACGCCGCGCAGCACCTCGTCCGTGAACGGGTAGGTGGCGAGCACCTGGAGGGAGTCGGGCAGCGCGTCGCCGGAGTCGGCGAGCGCCTGGAGGGTGGGCGCGAGGGCCTTGAGGTCGGCGATCATGTCGGCCTTGCTCTTGTTGATCGTGTCGACGGCGACGGTGGACAGGGTGTCGAGCGAGCGCAGCATGGTCAGCAGCTGGCCGCGCTGGTCCTCCAGGACCTTGAGGCCGGGGCTGAGTCCGGTGAGTACGGTGCCGACGTCCTGCTTGCGGGTGGCGAGGGTGGCGGCGAGCCGGTTGACGCCGTCGAGGGCCTGGGTGATGTCCTCCTTGTGGTCGTCCAGGTCGGTGACGAGGGTGTCGACCCGCTGGAGCATCGAGCGGATCTCCGGCTGCTGTCCGGTGAGCGCCTTGTTCAGCTCGGTGGTGATGGTCTTGAGCTGGCTGACCCCACCGCCGTTGAGGAGCAGGGAGAGCGCGCCGAGGACCTCTTCGACCTCAGGGTTGCGGTTGGTGCGGACGAGCGGGATGCGGTCCCCGTTCGCGAGGGCGCCTTCGGCCTTGCCCTCGGTGGGCGGGGCGAGCTGGACGAACTTCTCGCCGAGGAGGCTGGACTGTTCGAGGCGGGCGAAGGCGTTGGCCGGGAGGTCGACGCTCCCGTTGATCCGCATGGTGACCTTCGCGGTCCAGCCGTCCTTGCCGAGCGCGATGTCGGTCACCCGGCCCACCGCGACGTCGTTGACCTTGACGGAGGACTGCGGGGCGAGGCTGAGCACGTCGGCGAACTCGGCGGTGATCTCGTACGGGTGGTCGCCGAGGTCGGCGCCGCCGGGCAGGGGGAGCTGCTCGATCCCGCTGAACGAGGGTGCGTCGACCTGGGTGACCACCAGCACCAGGGCGACGCCGAGGGCTGCCACTGAGGCGGCCCCGGCGATCACCCGGCCCCTGGAACCGTGCGCGGCCCTGCTCATCGGCCGGCCTCCTTCTTCTCGGTCCCGGAGCCGTCGGACCCGGAGCCGTCGGACCCGGCCGCCTTCTCGGGCGTGCCGTAGACGGTGCCGACGGCGGGCAGCGGGAGGACGGGCAGTTCCGCCTGGCGGTCGGCGTCCACCGCGGCGAGTCCGCTCAGTGCGCTCGCGCCGCTGCTGTCGGCCGCCGCTGTGCCGGTGGCCGTGCTGCCGGTCGACGCGGGCTGGTCGGGGAAGTAGCCGCCCATGCTCAGCTCGTTGAGGTTGGCCCGTCCGTCCAGGGTCCGGTTGACCGGGTCGTACGCGTTGACGAGGTTGCCGGCGGTGAGCGGGAGGGTGTCCAAGGACTCGGCGAGCGAGGCCCGTTGGTCGACGAGGATCTGGGTGAGCGGTACGAGCGCGTCGACATTGGTCTTAAGCTCGTCGCGGTTGTCCTCGATGAAGGTCTTCACCTGGCCGAGGGCGGTGGCGAGTTCGGACAGCGCGGCGCTCAGGTTTTCCTTGTCCTCGGCGAGGAAGCCGGTGACGGAGTCCAACTGCTGCTCTGCGGAGCGCACTTCGCCGTCGTTGTCCTTGAGCATGGTGGCGAAGGACTGGAGGTAGGACAGGGTGTCGAAGAGGTCGGTGCTGCTCTTGTCGAGGGTCTTGGTCGCCTTGCCGAACTCCTCGATGGAGTCACCGATGGCCTTGCCGTTGCCGTCGAGGTTCTCGGCCCCGGTGTCCAGCAGCCGGGCCAGTGCCCCGTTGGCGTTGGCGCCGTCCGGGCCGAGCGCGGTGGAGAGTTCGGTGATGGAGGCGTAGAGCTGGTCGACCTCGACGGGGGCCGCGTTGCCGTCGGCGGGGAGCACGGCGCCGTCGGCGAGGACGGCTCCGCCGGTGTAGGCGGGTGCGAGCTGGATGTACCGGTCGGCAACGAGGCTGGGGGCGACGAGCACCGCGTGCGCCCCCTCGGGGACCTTGACGTCCTTGTCGACGCGGAGGGTGACCCGCACCTCCTGGCCCTGCGGTTCGACGGAGGTGACGCTGCCCACCTTGACGCCGAGGATGCGCAGGTCGGAGCCCGGGTAGACGCCGGTGGCCCGGTCGAAGTACGCGGTGACCGTGGTGGTGCCCTCCTGGTCGAGGGCCATCACTCCGGAGGTGGCCGCGACGGCGACGACCGCGAGTCCCGCGCCGATGCCGATGACGCGCGTGAGTCTCATCTTCAGCTGCCCCCTTCCTGTTTGGGCGGCATGCATCCGGTCGCGGGGGTCGCGTCGGCCGGCAGGTAGTTCTTGGGCACGACACCGCAGACGTAGTTGTCGAACCAGCGGCCGTTGCCGAGGGTGTTGCCGACGAGCCGGTTGTAGGAGCCGGCCATCGAGAGCACCTTGTTCAGGCTGGCCTCGTTCTTCACCAGGACGGCGGTGACCCTGCCGAGTGCGTCCAGGGTGGGCTTCAGCTGCTTGTTGTTGTCCTGGACCACGCCGGTGAGCTGGATGCCGAGGTTCTTGGTGCCGGTGAGCAGCTGGTGGATGGAGTCCCGGCGGGCCTGGATCTCGCCCAGCAGGAGGTTGCCGTCCTTCAGCAGCGTCTCGAAGGAGCTCTCCTTGCTGGAGAGCGTCTTGGTGAGCTGCTTGCTCGCTCCCAGCAGGGTGGCGAGTTCGGCGTCGCGCTCGGAGACCGTACGGGAGAGGGCGGACAGGCCGTCCGCCGCGCTGCGGACGTGGGCCGGGGAGTCCTTGAAGGTGTCGGAGATCGCGTCGAAGCTCGCGGCGAGCTGGTCGGTGTCGATCTCGTCGATGGTCTCGCCGAGTCCGTTGAACGCCTGGGTGACGTCGTACGGGGAGGTGGTGCGGTCGGCGCCGATGCGCCGGGACGGGTCCTGGGCGGTGGTCCCGAGCGGGTCGACCGCGAGGTACTTGTCGCCGAGGAGGGTCTTGATGGCGATGCCGACGGTGCTGGAGTTCCCGATCCAGGCGTCCTTCACCCGGAAGGAGACCTTGACCTTGGCGCCGTCGAGCGTGACGCCGGTGACCTCGCCGACCTTCACTCCGGCGATGCGGACCTCGTCACCGTCCGAGAGTCCGGCGGACTCGGAGAAGTCGGCGGTGTAGGTCGTACCGCCGCCGACGAGGGGCAGGGCGTCGGCGTGGAAGGCGGCGAACCCTACGAGGCCGAGGACGACGAGTCCGGCGACCGAGACGGCGACGGGGTTGCGCTCCCTGATGGGGGTGATGTTCACGCCGTGCACCTCGGTTCGGTGATCGCGATGCCGGTGGGCGGGGTGCTGCCGTCGCTGGTGGTGACTCCGGAGACCTTGGCCTCGCAGAGGTAGAGGTTCATCCACGACCCGTAGGAGGTGAGGCGGGTGATCGCCTCCATCTTGGCCGGGGTCTTCGCGAGGAAGTTCTCGATCTCCGGTGTGGCGTCGGCGAGTTGGTCGGAGAGCCGACCGACCTGCTTGATGCTGTCCTTGAGAGGCTTCCTGCCGTCCTCGAACAGGTCGGCGGTGACGGTGGTGAGGGCGCCCATCGCGGTGACGGCCTCACCGAGCGGCTTGCGGTCCCCGGCGAATCCGGTGACCAACTGCTGGAGGGTGTCGACCAGTTCGGTGAATCCGGCCTCGCGGTCATTGACCGTCTTCAGCACCTCGTTGAGGTTCTTGATCACCTCGCCGATGACCTTGTCCTTGGCCGCCACGGTCGTGGTGAGCGAGCCCACGTGTTCGAGGATGCTGTCGACCGTGCCGCCCTCGCCCTGGAGCACCTGGACGATGGATCCGGCCAGCTCGTTGACGTCGGGCGGCGAGAGCCCCTCGAAGAGCGGCTGGAAGCCGTTGAAGAGCTGGGTCAGGTCGAGCGCGGGAGTGGTGCGGGCGAGCGGGATGGTCTCTCCGGCCGTGAACTTCTGGCCGACGGGCCCGGCGCCTTGGTCGAGGTCGATGTAACGCTGGCCCACCATGTTGAGGTACTTGATGGACGCGGTGACCGAGGCGGGGAGCGTACGCCCCTTGCGTACGGCGAAGCGGACTTCGGCGACCCGGCGGTCGGCGAGGCCGATGGACTCGACCTGCCCGACCTTGACCCCGGCGATGCGGACGCTGTCGCCGACGACGAGCCCGGTGGCGTCGGTGAACCGGGCCTTGTACGACGTGGTGTCCCCGACACCGGTGTTGGCGATGGACAGGGCCAGCACGGTGGTCGCCAGGGTCGTCACCAGGACGAAGACGATCGATTTCGTGAGGGGTCCCGCGAGGGAGCGGCGCTTCACTTGAGCTTCACCTCCGCACCGCGGAAGGCCGGACCGATGAGCACGCTGCTCCAGTCGGGCAGGTCCTGCGGCTGGACTTTCAGTGTGGGAGCGACGAGTTCGTTGACGAGCGCGCTCTCTTCGGGGGAGTTGGCGATGCCGAGGGAGCGTTCGCCGGCTGCCGCGTCCGTGGTGTCTGCGCTGTCCGTGGGCGCGGTGCCGTCGTCGTCGGCGGCGACGCGGGACGCCTCGACGGTGGGTGCGGTGGCTCCCAGGTACGGCACGGTGTAGCAGTGCGGGCCGCCGGTGGCCGTGTAGCTCGGGGTGTCCCGGCCCGCGACGTACTTGCCCTTCGACGGGACGGTCTTGAGGGTGACGTGCAGGCCCGGCTGGTCGGTGCCCTTGCCCAGCGCCTTGTCCATGGCGGGCACCATGCCGGCCATGGTGCGCAGGGTGCAGGGGTACTCGTCGGCGTACTTCGCGAGGACTTCCAGGGTGGGGCGGCCGGAGGCGGAGAGCCGGATGAGGTTGTCCTTGTTCTTCCGCAGGAAGGCCGTGACGTCCTGGGCCGCGGAGGTCGTCGTCCCGTACAGGCCGGCCAGTTCGGCCTGCTGGTCGGCGAGGGTGCCGCTGGTGGTGGTGAAGTCGGTGAGCGCGTCGACGATGTCCGGCGCCGCGTCCGCGTAGACCGAGCTGACCTTCACCAACTCCTGGATGTCCCGGTTGAGCGTGGGGAGCTGGGGGTTGAGCTTCTTGAGGTGGGCGTCCAGGGTGACGAGGGTGTCGCCGAGCTTGTCACCGCGCCCTTCGAGCGCCTGGGAGACGGCCGTGAGGGTGGCGGAGAGCTTCTCCGGCTTCACGGCGGTGAGCAGCGGCAGGACGTTGTCGAGCACCTGCTCCAGTTCGATGGCGTTGCTGGACCGGTCCTGCGGGATGACCGCTCCGGCGCGCAGCGCCTCGCCCGAGGGCACCTGCGGCGGTACGAGGGCGACGAACCGTTCCCCGAAGAGGGTGGTCGGCAGCATCTGGGCGGTGACGTCGGCGGGGACCTGGTCGAGCTTGTCCGGGTCGATGGCGAGGGTGAGCCTCGCCCCGTCGCCGTCCGCCGTGATGGAGCGGACCTGGCCGACGACGACGCCGCGCAGCTTCACGTCGGCGTTGTCGTGCATCTCGTTGCCGACCGAGCCGGTGCGTACGGTCACGGTGGCGTCGTTCTGGAAGTCCTTCTGGTACACCGAGACCGAGACCCACACCAGCACGGCGGGGACCAGCAGGAAGGTGACCCCGGCGGCTCTGCGGCGTACCGTCTGCGCGTTCATCAGCCGGCCACCTTCACGGTCGTCGTGGCGCCCCAGATGGCGAGCGAGAGGAAGAAGTCGGTGACGCTGATCAGCACGATCGCGTTGCGCACCGAGCGGCCCACCGCGATGCCGACCCCGGCGGGGCCGCCTTCGGCGCGGAAGCCGTAGTAGCAGTGGGCGAGGATCACCAGCACGCTGAAGATCAGCACCTTGAGGACGGAGAGCAGTACGTCGTCCGGGGAGAGGAAGAGGTTGAAGTAGTGGTCGTAGGTGCCCTCGGACTGGCCGTTGAAGAGGACGGTGATGTACCGGGAGGCGACGTACGAGGAGAGCAGCCCGATCGCGTAGAGCGGGATGATGGCGACGACGCCCGCGATGATCCGGGTGGTGACGAGGTAGGGCATCGAGCGGACGCCCATCGCCTCCAGCGCGTCGACCTCCTCGTTGATCCGCATCGCGCCGAGCTGGGCGGTGAAGCCGGCGCCGACGGTCGCGGAGAGCGCGAGTCCGGCCACCAGGGGCGCGATCTCACGGGTGTTGAAGTAGGCGGAGATGAAGCCGGTGAAGGCGGAGGTGCCGATCTGGTTGAGGGCGGCGTATCCCTGGAGGCCGACGACGGTCCCGGTGAAGAGCGTCATGGCGATCATCACGCCGATGGTGCCGCCGATGACCCCGAGGCCGCCGCTGCCGAAGGCGACCTCCGCGAGGAGGCGCTGCACCTCCTTGGTGTACCGGCGCAGGGTGCGCGGTATCCAGATCAGTGCCCGTACGTAGAAGTTGAGTTGGTCGCCGGAGCGGTCGAGCCAGCTGAGCATGGACATCGGTCAGCCCCCCTTCGCGGGGACGATCTGGAGGTAGACCGCCGTGAGGACCATGTTCACGAAGAACAGCAGCATGAAGGTGATGACGACGGACTGGTTCACCGCGTCGCCGACGCCCTTGGGTCCGCCCCGCGGGTTGAGGCCGCGGTAGGCGGCGACGATCCCGGCGAGGAAGCCGAAGATGAGGGCCTTGAACTCGCTGATCCACAGGTCGGGGAGCTGGGCGAGCGCGGAGAAGCTGGCGAGGTAGGCACCGGGGGTGCCGTCCTGCATGATCACGTTGAAGAAGTAGCCGCCGAGGGTGCCGACGACCGAGACCAGGCCGTTGAGCAGCAGAGCGACGAACATGGTGGCGAGCACGCGCGGGACGACGAGGCGCTGCACGGGCGAGACGCCCATGACCTCCATCGCGTCGAGCTCCTCGCGGATCTTGCGGGAGCCGAGGTCGGCGCAGATCGCGGAGCCGCCGGCGCCTGCGATGAGCAGCGCGACGATGAGCGGGCTGGCCTGCTGGATGACCGCGAGGACGCTGGCGCCGCCGGTGAAGGACTGGGCGCCGAGCTGCTGGGTGAGCGAGCCGACCTGGAGGGCGATGACCGCGCCGAACGGGATGGAGACGAGTGCGGCGGGCAGGATGGTGACGCTGGCGATGAACCAGAACTGCTCGATGAACTCCCGTGCCTGGAAGGGGCGTCGGAAGACGGCCCGGGTCACCGCGATCCCGAGGGCGAAGAGCTTCCCGGTCTCCCGCAGCGGCGCGAGCAGCCGCGTGGGCTGCCGCTGCACGGGCTGCGAGGAGGGTACGGGCGCGGGCGGCGGCTTCTGCGGCGGCTCGGCGGGCCGCACCGGTATCTCGGCGGTCACGGGCGCGCACCGCCGGCGGCCGGGGCCTGGCTGCGCAGGATGGCGTGCTGGGCGGCGACCGGCAGCTGGTGCATCATCGCGGCGACCCGCTCGCGGCGGCGCAGGGCGCCCTGCCGTACGGGCATCCCGGGCGAGGGTTCCAGCTGCGGGACGACGCCACGCGGCTGCTGGGCGGCGTGGCCGCCGTAGCCGTCGGACGCTTCCGCGGCGAGCAGGGCGGCGTCCTTCTCCTCGGACATGCCGATGGGTCCGTGCCGGCGCCCGGCGAGGAACTGGGAGACCACGGGCAGGTCGCTGGTGAGCAGCACCTCGCGCGGGCCGAAGGTGACGAGGTTGCGGGAGAAGAGCATCCCCATGTTGTCGGGGACGGTGGCCGCGATGTCGAGGTTGTGGGTGACGATCAGCATCGTCGCGTCGATCTGCGCGTTGAGGTCGATCAGAAGCTGCGAGAGGTAGGCGGTACGCACCGGGTCGAGGCCGGAGTCCGGCTCGTCGCAGAGGATGATCTGCGGGTCCAGGACCAGGGCGCGGGCGAGCCCGGCCCGCTTGCGCATGCCGCCGGAGATCTCTCCGGGCAGCTTGCCCTCGGCGCCCAGGAGGCCGACGATGTCGATGCGTTCCATGACGATGCGGCGGATCTCGGACTCCGACTTGCGCGTGTGCTCGCGCAGCGGGAAGGCGATGTTGTCGAAGAGGGACATCGAGCCGAAGAGGGCGCCGTCCTGGAACATGAGCCCGAAGAGCTTGCGGGTCTCGTAGATGTCCCTTTCGGGGCTGTTCACCATGTCGACACCGTTGATGAGGACGCGCCCCTGCTCGGGCTTGAGAAGCCCGATGATGGATTTCAGGAACACGGTCTTCCCGGTACCTGACGGCCCGAGCATGACACTGACCTCACCGGCGGGAAGCGTGAGTGACACATCCTGCCAGATGTTCTGTTTGCCGAATGACTTGGTAAGGCCTTCGACAACGACTTCGATTCCCATCCCACCTCCTGCGTGCACTCACGAAGTGACAGAAATGCGCCGAGGGGCGCACGTTAAGTTCACCGGCACCACCAGGACAAGCCCTCGAACGGTCAAGAGGCCAAAGATCGGCACACTTGTCATCGAGTGACAAAGTCCGGTGGAAACCTTGTTCTTTGCTGCGTACTCACCACGGACGGCGCAGGCGGGGGATCCCCGCCCCGGGGAGTCCGGGGTCGAGGTGCCCCCGAGGGGCGAGAGTCCGGGCCGCAGGGGGGTGGCGGGACGGTGGGCTCCCGGGAGGGAGGACCGGCGCGGCGGGCCGCTCCGGATTCCGATCCCGCACGTGACGACGGAGACCCGCACGGTCGGCCGGGTACTCACGGGGCGAGGCTACGGGCGGGTAACCTGGCAGGCAATACACGTTGTCCAAGTTTTCCCGGCCAAACCTACGGCCCCGTATTTCTACGCGGGAAGTGAGCAGAACGGCCGCCGGAACTGTTCTCAGGTGACAATGTCCCGGTCGCTCGATCCACCGCCGGCCGGATCCCCGCACGTCACACGCGCCCCGCACGGTATGCGCCGGCCGGACGACCCACACAAGCGGAGAGCGGGGCTCCGAATTTCACGGGACAAGCCCCCCGCTCACCATCTGACAAGAATGGCCGGATAGGCACTCACCCAGGCACGAGAACAAGGCCGCCTTCGAGGATTGTCAAACGCCGCCATTGTGCACCGGTGTGACCCGCCAGTAACGTCACGGCTCGGTGATAAGAGCGGAGCCACTCGGGAGCAGATCCCATCGATTCAGCGCTCATTTCACCGTAGCGATTCTCGTCGCCGCCGGAGCCGCTTCCCTCGGCGGACGCACCGCCCGTTCTCGGCGCCCGATTCACCGGGCGCTTTCCGAGCAACTCCGCGCATGCCGCCGCCCGTACGGCGGCTGCCGTCAAAGGGGATGACATGAGAGCCACTTCGAACCGGACGCGCATGGGACTGCTGGCCGGCCTCACCGCCCTCGGCGCCTTCGCGTCCATGGGATCCGCCACGGCCGCCACGACCCTCAACGGCAACTGGGCCTCCTTCACCCGGTGCCCGGTGGACTCGGCCGCCATGCTGGCCGCCGACGGCGCCACCGACACCGCGGTCTGCGTCTCCTCCCACTCCGCGAGCGGCACCATCAAGCTCGGCAACACCGTGGTCCCGTTCGGCGCGAGCGACCTCCAGCTCGGCGTGGTGACCCACCCCAACAACACCTCGACGGCGGTCTCTCCGGCAGGCGGCGCGCTGGTCGCGGCGCCCGCCGACATCCCCGGAGGTCTCCTCGGACTGATGTGCCCGAGCGACATCTTCGTCATCACCGGCATCTGCAACAGCCTCGCCGACGTCAACCTCAACCGGGTGACGGCCACCATCGAGTCCGTCAACAACCCCTCGGACTTCCAGCTCCTGGCCGGCCTCGGCACCACCACGCCGATCATCACCCTGCCGGTCCGCATCCACCTGACCAACCCGCTGCTGGGCGACAACTGCTACATCGGCAGCTCGTCCGCCCCGATCCTGCTGCGCCCGAAGAACTCGACGCTGCCCTCGATCGGCTCCTTCCAGTTCAACGGGGACGGCTCCGACAACCCCGAGGGCGTGCTGGGCCGCATCAGCCTCGCGGGCGCCACGCAGTCGGACACCACCTTCGCCGCTCCCGGCGCCAACGGCTGCGGTCTCGGACTGCTCAACTGGGCGGTCAACCTCAAGACGGGCCTGCCCGCCGCCTCAGGCACCAACAGCGTGACGCTGAACAACGCGCAGACCAACGTCGTCACCATCAACGACCCGGGCGCCGCCGCCCCGAACGCCGGCAAGGACCTCGCCCGGTACTGGCACTCGGCCGTGAAGTAGAGCCTTCCGTCGGGATCGGGCTGGGCTCAGCCCGATCCCGACGGCCCTGACTCTCCCCGCACGGCCGTACGACAGTGGGGCCACCCTTGGTTCGAGGGTGGCCCCACTGCCGTACGCTGCCTTCCGCTACGAGACCTGGATGGTCTGGTGCGGGGTGACGGCGTAGTCGGCGTCGAGGTCGGTCGGATCGCCCGCCTGGAGCAGGCCCAGGCAGTTGGCGGCGCTCACCGTCATGGTGGAGCCGTCGACGACCAGGTATCCGGTGCCGTTCTCGTAGTGGCCGGTCAGGCTGCCCCCCAAATTCGCCGTGCAGCCGGTCCCCGTCATACGGAAGGCCAGCCCGCTCACCGAGACGCCGACCCAGGTGGGCCGGCCCGCCACCGCCCCGGTCGCGGTGAGCGGCCGGGCGCCCGACGTCAGGGTGATGCTGTAGGCGATGCCGGCGAGCGTGCAGCCGCTGAACGCCACGGAGCTCACCGTTCCGACCACGCTTCCGACGGGCGCCGGTACGAAGGATCCGGCCACGTCGGTCGCGGAGCAGTAGAACGACATCGCGGGCCAGGCCCAGGTCGCGGGTGCGCCGTGTCCCGAGAAAGCGCCTCCCGGAGTCACCACGTAGGAGGCGGAAGCCGTCGCCGACGCGGAAGTCGCCGTCAACGCCATCGCCGCGGACAGCGCGGCCACGAGCATGCCTGTGCTTCTCCTGCTTCTTCTCATCTCCATGGATCTCCTCGACCGGGTCAGTCGACAGCGGGGGTAGGGGCGCCGGGCAACGCGGGAAGCCTCGGCGGACAGTTCCAGACCGACGGGTCCGCGTCCGGGACGCACATGTTGGCCTGATTCAGCGCGATGGAGTTTCCCGGTCCGGATATCGACGCGGTGAACAACGCGTCCAGGTCCTGACCGCCGCTACCGCACCCGGAGAAAGCGGGTATGTCCAACGTCCCGTTGAGCGGTCCACCCTCCAGTACGTTCAGATAGGGGTTCCCGCCGGTGAAGTCCCCGCGGAGCACTACCTTGTAAGGGCGCACGGTCCGGCAGTCGGGACCCACGTCGAGCGGTACACCGTTCACCGTCACATCGTGCAGCCGCATGGACTGCTTGAAGGAGACCACCGCGAAGTTCACGGGATACCCGAAGACCTCCATCACGTTACCGGTCGAGACGGTGAGAGGTCCGGTCTCGAACGAGACCTCGGCAGAGACGGGCTGGAAACCGAACGCGAGGAACGTCGACTCGGCGTCCGGCAGGTCGAGGGTGGCGAGCGAGTTGAACATGTTGTAACCGCCGCCTTCCATCTGCGGAGTGCGAACCGTGACCCGCTGGTTGGCAAGGGCGGAGAGCAACGCGGGCTTCTTGGAAGGGTCGTTGATGATCGTGGACCCGTTCAGTTTCTTGATGGTGGCGAGCCCCACCGCGTATCCACAGACCCTCTGGCCGGGCAGATTCAGCTGAAAGGGCGGTGCACCCGGGGGGATGACCGGGGCGTCGCTGATGTCCATCTCTCCCTGGGGCACGATGTCCGGGCAGGACGTGTCGACGGGGGGTACCACCGGCGGCTCCCCCTCTGGGTCGCCCGGGTCCTCCCCGCCGCCCTCCCCCGGGTCGGTCTCCCCACCCGGATCCGGCGTCTCCGGCGTGCCCGCGTCCGGCACCAGAACCGTCGCCAGCAGGCCCGCTTCCCCTTCGGACCGGTCACAGGTCAGGGTCACCGGATCGGCCGGCGCCTCCTCGCCCTCGACGGCCGGGGCGCTCAGCCCGAGGGTCAACTGTCCTGCCGTCAGGGTGACGTCCCCGGCCGCGCTGACGGTGACCGAGGGGACCTCGCCCGTGTGCGCGAGCCGGACCTTCCCGTTCTCGTCGCCGGCCAGCGGCGTGGCGGGCGCGACGAACTGGGCCCACTGCGCCTGGGCCGTCTGGTCGTTCTGCACGACGTCCACGTCGAGCGTCGCGGTGCTGACGACCTCGCTGGCTCCCTCCGGCAACAACGGGGCGAGATCGGCAGCCTCGAAGTCGGCCGTCATGCTCACGTCCACGGGTGACATCGGCACATCCACCTCGCCGGTGGCCGGAAATGTCCCCCTTACCTCCAACGGCACCTGGACCGTGCCCGACGGCAGATCGCAGTCGTACGTCACCACGGCACTGGCGTCCACGTCGTCGGCCGCCGACCCCGGACCGCTCAGCAGTCCGGCGAGGGTGGCTACGGCCGCGACGGATGCCAGACGTACGGATCTGCGCGAGGCGGTCGCCGATGTCTTCTCGCTCATCCTGGCCCTGTCTTCCGCTGGGATATTCATGTACTGCCCGTTCCTTCACGCACCGCGTCCGCCGGACGGCCGCAGAACGCACGATCCGGGCCGACGGTGGCAGGGTCGCTGCTCACCGTCGGCCCGGAGGCTCATGTGCCGTGGGAGTACTAGGAGATCACCGGGTGGGTGCTCACCAGGTAGTTGGCGTTGAAGGCGGCCACGTCGTTGACGTTGATGAGGCCGAGGCAGTTCGCGGCCGTGGCCTTGAGCGTGCCCGTGCCGTTCAGGCCCAGCACCCAACTGGTGTTGTTGTAGGTGCCGTTGACCGTACCCGCGAAGGTCGCGGTGCACCCGACGCCGGAGATCTTCGCCGAGACGTTGCTGACGTTGCCGGTCACGATGCTGCCGCTCTTGGACAGCGCGTTGATGTTCCACGGCGTGGTGTTCATCGTCACGGTGAAGCTCAGCCCCGCCAGGTTGCACCCGGTGAAGGTGACCGTGTTGATGGTGCCGACCGTGTTGGTGGTGCTCGACGCCAGGTTGCCGGTCGCGGTGCTGGACGTGCAGTAGAGGGAGGCGAGCGGGACGCTCAGCGTCGGGCCGGAGGCGGTGGCGGTGTAGGCGCCGGGCGGGGTGACCGTCCACGGCGCCTGGACACCGGCCGAAGCGGACGAGACGGTCATGCCGAGGGCGGCGCCACCGGCGGCGAGGACGACGGCGGCTCTACGTGCAAGGGTGTTCACGATGGATTCCCTTCGGGGGAGAGTATCCCGATCCGGACATACTCGTCTCCTGAAAGAGGCGGTAATCCGGGGGGACAAGGGTGGTGTGAAGTGGCGGCCCGCCCTGACGGACCGCTCGACCGCTTGCGTTCGCCGATGACGCTACGGGCGGGTAACGTGCCTCCGCAACAGCCTTGCTGAAGAAATTCCGGAAGAGTGTTTTTCGGTCGGTCTTTTATTGGTCGGCGAGCAAGCGCCGGCCGAGCGTCTCCCGGTTCTTGTCGAGAAGTGAGCAACCGCGCGGACCGCGAGATCGTGTCACCAACCCCCACCGGCCCGACCCGCGCCCCCATTGCTCACAACTTCCCATGTCAGAGCGGGATACCGGACAGGAGGGGGGCCCGGCCTGATGAGGCCTCGGCACCGGCGCACCCCTGAGCGATGATTGATGATTGATCGGTCCGACATCGCTCCCCGGGCGGAATTAGTACGGACCGCCGAGGAATGCGCACCGCACCTTCGGATCTCTCCCGTTCCGGTAAAGCACCGCGGAATTGTGGCTCGTGTGCGCTATCACGCGGGCGGCCGCGACATTCCCGCGCGAAGCCGCGTCCAAGCCCTTCCGGGAAGAGGACTGACGGATTCCGGGTCGTCAGTGGCTCAAAGTCGCCACCGGCATAGTCACTCCGCGTACTTCCCGTCGTCGCACCGGTGTCCACGCGCTCGGACGTGCTCTATGTTCAAGATTCCAATGGGTACGTACCTGGCGGCATGTGGGAGCGCCCTCCCCCTGCTCGCCGCCGTCGGGGCACGGGAGAGCTAGGGGTAAAGCAACATGCCGGCAGTCTCGCAGCCCTCGGACCTCGGGGAACCTCTGGGACCACTGCCCCAGGAATTCGCCGCGATCGTCCGCCCCGAACTCCCCAGCCTCATCCGGGAGATAGGCCTGGAGGTCACCCGCGCCTACCCGGAGTACGCGCGGCTCTTCGACAGCCCGCACGGCGAAGGTATCCGGGTCGGCCTGGAACAGAGCATCTCCGTCTTCGTCGAACAGGTGGCGCGACCGTCCGCCCCCACCCCGTTGCGGGACGAGATGTGCCGGCGGTTCGGCCGGTTCGAGGCGTACGAGGGCAGGGGCCTCGACCAGCTCCAGGGTGCCTACCGCCTCGGCGCCCGTATCGCCTTACGCCGGGCGAAGAAGGTGGGGCGGCGCTACAACCTCTCCCCCACCATGATGCTGACCTTCGCGGACGCCCTGTTCACCTACGTCGACGAGCTCGAATCCCTCTCCCGCGAGGGGTACTTGGAGGTACGGGCGGCCACCGACGACCACGCCGAGACCCTGCGCCGCCGACTCCTGCACCTGATCCTCACCGGGCGGCCGGCCCCCCGCAGCGCGATCGCCGAACTCTGCGAGCAGACCGGCTGGACCATGCCGGAGGAGGTGACCCTGGTCGCCCTGCGCCCCTCCCCCGACCTGGGCCGGCTCGCGCTGGACCGTGACGTGCTCGCCGACCTGACGGACCCACAGCCCAATATGCTCATCCCGGGCCCGATCGACGACGCGCGAAGACGCATGCTCGACCACGCCCTGCTGGGCACGCACGCGGCGGTCGGCCTCACCGTCCCGCCGTCCCACGCCCCGGACTCGATCCGCTGGGCCCGCAGGCTCCTTGAGCTGGTGGACACGGGAGTGATCGACGACGCCCCGCTGGTGCTGGCCGAGGACCACCTCATCACCCTGTGGCTGCTCTCGGACACGGCGTTGCTGGACCAGCTCTCGAAGCGCGAACTGGCCCCGGTCTCCAGCCTCAGCGCCACCCGCCGGGAGCGGCTGATCGAGACCCTGCGGATCTGGCTCGACACCCGGGGCACCGCGGCCCACATGGGCGAATTGCTCGACGTCCACCCGCAGACGGTCCGTTACCGCATGCGGAGCCTGGAGTCCCTGTTCGGCGAGCAACTGGTAAACCCCGAGAGCCGTTTCTCCACAGAGGCCGTCCTGCGCGCACTCCGGCTCCGCTCCCGCGGCGGCGACGGCACTGCACGACGGTGACAACCACCACAAACCGCGCGACGAGTCAACTTACTTCCGAGTAAGGGGAAATAGCCGGTCAGTCCCAAACGGTTGCGGCAACAAGACGTATCCGATGAGAAACCCGGACCCGTGTGCCGTACACAAGGAGACGCGGGATGCCCTTCGGGGCGACCACGACTGTAGCGCCTCCTGCCGACCGACCGAGAGGGAACCCCCATGCCCGCCTCACATCTCCTCGTGCCCGTTCCGATTCCGGACAGCGTCGCGGCGCTGATCGGCGCCTGCGTCCCGGCGCACGTACTGCAGGCCGAGTTCGACGCCGACTGCGCGGCGCGCGAGGTCCGCAGGTTCCGCGGCCCACTGCTGGGCGTCGAGGACCAGGCCGACCGCGAACAGGCGCTCGCCGATCTCGCCCGCGCCAACAAGGTGCTCGCCGCCCACCATCCGGGGCTGACGGTCCGTCCGGGCCCCTGGTACTGACGCCCCGCCTCCCACGTCTCCGCAGGAGCCTCCCGCCGGGCGCTTGCGAACGGCATGACGACGGCCGTACCTTACTCAAAAGTAAGTTTACTCCGGAGTAAGGAAACGGCGTGGCCGATCACAGCAGCGGCGAGCTGACCGAGGAACTGTCCCGGCTCGACTTCTCGGCCGTCTCGCCCGAGGAATTCGCCCGGATCGTCAAGGGGCTGTCCGTCAAGCAGCTCGACGAGGTGATGCACGGCGAGCTCCGCGACCGGATACTCGGCGCCGTCTTCGACCGGATGCGGCAGCAGTTCCGGCCGGACGCGGCCGGAGGGGTCACGGCACTGATCCGCTGGAAGATCACCGGTGAAGCCGAGGAGGTCTACGAGACCGCCATCGCCGACGGCAACTGCTCGGTCACCCGGGGCCGTTCGGCCGCCGAGCCACGCACCACGCTGGTACTGGCCGACGCCGACTTCCTCAAACTGGTCTCCGGCAACGGCAATCCGATCACCATGTTCATGATGCGCAAGCTGAAGATCGCCGGGGACGTCGGCCTGGCCGCGGGCCTCACCCGCTACTTCGACATCCCGAAGGCGTGATCCGATGAGCTTCTTCTCCCTCGCCCTGACCGAGGAACAGCGGGATCTGCGCGACTGGGTGCACGGCTTCGCCGCCGAGGTGGTGCGCCCCGCGGCGGCCGAGTGGGACGCCCGGGAGGAGACTCCCTGGCCCGTCATCCGGGAGGCCGCGCGGATCGGGCTGTACGGATTCGAGTCGCTCGCCGACATGTACGGGGACCCGACCGGCCTCTCCCTCCAGATCGCCAACGAGGAGCTCTTCTGGGGCGACGCGGGCATCGGCATGGCCCTCTTCGGCACCTCGCTCGCGGTCGCCGGGATCTTCGCCTCCGGCACCCCCGACCAGCTCGCCGAGTGGGTCCCGCAGTGCTACGGCGACGAGGACGACCCGAAGGTGGCCGCCTTCTGCGTCTCCGAACCGCAGGCAGGCTCCGACGTCTCGGCGATGCGCACCCGGGCGCGGTACGACGGGGCCAAGGACGAGTGGGTGCTCTCCGGCCAGAAGGCCTGGATCACCAACGGAGGCATCGCGGAGATCCATGTCGTCGTCGCCTCCGTCGAGCCGGAGCTCGGCGCCCGGGGCCAAGCCGCCTTCATCGTGCCGCCGGGGACCCGGGGTCTGGAGGCCGGCCGCACCATCAAGAAGCTGGGCCTGCGCGCCTCGCACACCGCGGACCTCTTCCTGGACGAGGTGCGCGTGCCCGGCCACTGCCTGCTCGGCGGCAAGGAGAAGCTGGACGCCCGCCTCGCCCGCGCCCGCGAGGGCGGCACGGCGAAGGGACAGGCGCCCAAGGGCCAGGCGGCGATGGCGACCTTCGAGGTCAGCCGTCCCACCGTCGGCGCCCAGGCGCTCGGCATCGCGCGCGCCGCGTACGAGTACGCCCTGGAGTACGCCGGACAGCGCGAGGCGTTCGGCCGCCCCGTCGTGGAGAACCAGTCGATCGCGTTCGCGCTGGCCGACATCCGCACCGAGATCGAGGCGGTACGGCTGCTGATCTGGCAGGCCGCGTGGATGGCCCGTAACGACCGCACCTTCGACGCCGGACAGGGCTCCATGTCGAAGCTGCGCGCCGGCGAACTCGCGGTCGCCGCCACGGAGAAGGCCGTACAGATCCTGGGCGGCGCGGGGTACAGCCGGGAACACCCGGTGGAACGGATGTACCGGGACGCGAAGATCTACACCATCTTCGAGGGCACCAGCGAGATCCAGCGCCTGGTCATCGCGCGTGCGATCACCGGGCGGCACATCCGCTGACCGACCGGGCTCCGGTGGCACGGCCCCGCCACCGGAGCCCACCCTGCGGGCCGGAGCCCCGCCGGTCCGGGGTGCCCCGGACCGGCGGGGCTCCGGCCTCCGTACGAAGACGCCCTTGCGGCCTGTCGACCGGCCGCCTGGCCGACCTCCTCGGGGAGTCGGGCCTGACAGGAAAAGCTGAACGAACCAGCGGCTTCAACCCGCCGCAACCTACTTCGATCCACGTCGATGGATTGGCGCTTACCCGGCCTTCGGCTCGCGAGGCGCGGTGGGCGCGCCGCTGGATACTCACCGCTGCGGGGCGTCCGGGTGGCTGCCGTTCATCGGTTCGGTCGTGGCCGCCGAGGCGTCGAGCAAGGCGGTCACCAGGGTGCGCAGCGAATCGGCGAGGCGCTGGCCGTCGCCCTGCTCCAGCAGGCGCAGGATCGGGTCGCTGTGCAGAGTGGCGAGCAGGACATGGGCCAGGAGATCGGCGTCCAGGTCCGAACGCTCCTGGCTGATCAGCGAGGTGATGTGGCCGTGCCAGAACTGGTAGACGGGGTGCGCGCTGCGCGGATCTTCTTCGGGCTTGTGTGCTGTCGTCACGGCGTGGCCGAGCGCGGCCAGAAGTCCCTTGTTGCGGGCGACCACGCCAACGACGGCGTCGAGGAAGGCGAGGAGGCGCGCTCGTGACGGGGCACCCGGGCCCAAAGGCGGTGGCCCTGTCGTGACGGCTTCGTGCAGGGCAAGGGCCCGTTCTGCCATCAGCGCCCGCATAAGGCCCATGCGGTTGCCGAAGCGGTGGAAGACCGTGCCCTTGCCGACGCCGGCCGCGGCGGCGACTTGTTCCATCGAGATCTGCTCGGGCCGGTGCCGCGCCAGGAGTTCCTCGGTCGCCAGCAGGATCGCGTGCCGATTTCGTGCCGCGTCGGCACGTTCACGGCGGCCTTCTGTCATCGAGTCCTCACCCCTCATGGACAACTGGACCGACGGTCCAGTACGGTCGCCGAAGTTGACCGCAAGTCCACTTTAGCCGCCGGCGGTGGCACCCCTTGCCCGTTGGCCCAGGAGGAGAGTCATCATGCGACGAGTCCGCTACTACGAATACGGCGATCCGGACGTCCTCACGATCGAGGAGGCCGGAATCCCCACGCCGGGTCCGGGCCAGGTACTCATCCGGGCCGAGGCGATCGGGGCCAACTTCGTCGACACCAAGTTCCGGCGCGGGCCGTCCAGCGGGGCGATCTTCCAGCGCCCCCTGCCCGGCAAACTCACCGGCGACGTGGTGGGCACCGTCGAAGCCGTCGGACTCGGCGTCGACACACAGCAGGTCGGCCGACGAGTCGCAGGGTTAGCCGAGGACGCGTTCGCCGACTACATCGTCGCCGACGCGCAATGGCTCGCCCCGATACCCGACGGACTCGACCTCGGTGCAGCCAGCATGCTGCCCATGGGCGCCCCGGTCGCACTCCGGACCCTGCGTACCGGCCGGCTCGCACCGGGTGAGACCGTACTGATCCACGCCGCGGCCGGCGGTATCGGCCATCTGGCCGTACAACTCGCCAAACTGCTCGGCGCCGGCATGGTCATCGCCACCGCCGGCTCACCGGCCAAACTCGACTTCGCCCGCACGTGCGGCGCCGACATCGCCGTCGACTACAGGGACAGCGACTGGCCCGACCAGGTCCGCAAGGCCGCACCGCGAGGCGTGGACGTCGTTCTCGACTCCGTCGGCGGCGAGACCCTGCAGCGGAGCTTCGACGTACTGGCTCCGTTCGGCCGGATCGTCGTCTACGGAGCTGCGAGCGGCGAGCTGACCAGCCTGCCTGTCACCGACCTCTTCGCCCTGAAGTCCGTGGCCGGGTTCTCGCTCATCGCATGGCGTGCGGCCGACCCCGAGCAGGCCCGCCGAGAAATGACCGAGGTCGCGGAATACTCGACTGCCGGGCAACTGCGCACCGCCGTGCACGCCCGCTTCCCGCTCGCCGAGGCAGCCGCAGCACACCGGCTACTCGAAGACCGGTCTCAGCTTGGCCGCGTCCTCCTCCTGCCCTGAAAGCACGCGACACGCCGCACCTCGCATCAGCACGAGAATCCGAGGAGAAGCTGACCCAACTCGGCGCCCAGATCTCCCGGAAGCAGGACTCCGTCGACCGGGAAACCCCTGCCTTCGGGGAGATCGTTGCTCGCGCCACTGCGGCGGCCACTCCGCCGGAGCCTGCATGACTGATGAGGATCTGTGGAATCGGCTCTGGCCGCGGTTTCGTGAGCCCGTTCAGAAGGACCGGTAGATCCCCTCGGGATCATCGTGAGCCCGTGCGGCGTACTCCTCGAAGCCCGTGTTCGCGGGTCGCGCTTTCGTCGGGTGCCGCAGGCCCCGCGTCGGCTCACCGGCCTCCCGCACCGCGGACGAGTGCCGCGTCAGCCAAGGTTCGCCCGCCGAGGAGCGGCGTCAGGTGCGTGCTCTCGGTGTGTCGGCCGGAAGCCCCCGTACGGGACGTACTCGGGCTTT
Organism: Streptomyces sp. NBC_00102; assembly: GCF_026343115.1. Lineage (GTDB taxonomy): Bacteria > Actinomycetota > Actinomycetes > Streptomycetales > Streptomycetaceae > Streptomyces. Next base: position 378,902 of record NZ_JAPEMC010000002.1, on the reverse strand, counting down.
CGGCCGGCGCGGCGAGAGTGCGTGCCGGGCGTCGCGACGGGGCGAACCTTGGCTGACGCGGCACTAGGTGTCCGTCAGCCCGCTCCGTGCCTCGCCGCCTGAAACGTGCGGGCTGGACGCGTGGGTACGGGCGGATTCACGGACGATCGTTCCCGGACACCGCAGTCCGCGCTTGCGGACCTCTCCACCGCTCAAGGCCGTGTTCCGGGGGCACACTCCACCTCATGACTACCTATCAAGGGCCGGCCTCCGCGCTCATCGGCTGCGACGAGATTCCCGTGACCGCAGACCTCGCCGTTCACGTCGACCGTGACTCGCGGTCATGGGGCGGTCACCTGGAAGCCGACCCGTCCGTCGAGTGGTTCGACGACGGCCCCGCCACCCTGCGATTGCCCGATGGTCGTGAAGGGGAGTTCATCGCCACGTCCGGCGAGGCCGGCTCCGGAACCGTGGAGATCCGAGGGAGTGGCCCGGCCCCGTTCGGCGACAAGTAGGCACCGAAGGCCGGAACAGTCGTGCGTGTGCTGCGGCCGTCCTGCTCCTGACCGGCCCTCAAGGTTCCTCCGGGCGGAAGCCGGAACGACCGGCGACGCGCGTCCCACCTCACGGCTGTCCCGCAGTCCCGGGGTCCTGGCCCGAGGCTGTCGGCCGACACGTCCGCCGACCGACCGGGCTCCGGTGGCACGGCCCCGCCACCGGAGCCCACCCGGTCAGCCTGCCGGGGTGAAGCGCACCGGTAGGGACTCCGGCCCCCGGGTGAAGACGCCCCGCTCCACCGGGGTGAAACCGTCCGCGAGGCGCAGGTCGGGCATCGCGTCCAGGAGTTGGCCGACGCCCGTCTCGACCTCGGCCCTGGCGAGCAGCGCGCCGACGCAGAAGTGCCGGCCGAGCGCGAAGGCCAGGTGGTCGGCGGCGGCCGAGAAGGCGGTGGTGCTGGTGAGGTCCGTACGGAAGAGGTCGAAGCGGTCCGGATCTCGGTAGCGGGTGTCGTCGCGACCCGCCGACCCGATCAGGCAGGTGACCGTCGCCCCGGCCGGGACCGTGCCGCCGCTGAACTCCACCTCCGTCGCCGTCTGGCGCATGATCATGTGGACGGGCGGGGTGTGGCGCAGCGTCTCGGCGAAGGCCCGGGCGATCAGCGAACGGTCCTCGCGCACGGCGGCGAGCTGGTCGGGGTGGGCGAGGAGGTTGGCGAAGACCGAGGCGATGGCCTTGTCGGTGGTCTCGCCCCCGGCGGCGAGCAGCAGGCTGCAGAAGGCCTTGATGTCCTCGTCGCTCATGCGCACCCCGTCGACCTCCGCCTCGCAGAGCGCGGAGAGCAGGTCGTCGCCGGGGTTCTCCCGGCGGCGCTGGATGACCGGGATCATGTACTCGGCGAACTCCTGCCGGGTCCGCTCGCCCGCCGCGGCGACCTGCGGATCGCCCGCGAGGTTGCCGAGGAAGGCGATGACGGAGGTGTACCAGCCGTGGAAGCGGTCGTGGTCCGCCCGGTCGAGGCCGAGCATGTCGGCGATGACCAGGACCGGGAAGCGGGTGGCGAAGTCGGTGACGAGGTCGGCCTCGCCGGTGTGCCGGAAGGCGTCGATCAGTTCGCGGGCGTTGCGCTCGATGACCGGGAGGAACTTCTCCTGGAGGTCCGTGCCCCGGAAGGCTGGGGCGACCAGGGCCCGCCGGACGGCGTGGTCCCGGCCGCTGAGCTGGAGGATGGTGCGGCCGTGGACGGGTTCGAGCTGCCAGTCGTAGTTCTCGGTGGTGAACTCCTGCGCCTTGTCCCGGAAGACCCGCTCGACGTCCTCGTAACGGGAGACGAGATAGCTGTTCGTCGCCTCGTGCCGGATCAGCGGGGCCTGTTCGCGCATGGTCCGGTAGGCCCCGTAGGGGTCGGCGGCGAAGGCGGGCGAGAGAATGTCCGGCAGTGGCGACGCGGACGATGCGTGCGACTCGCGGGAGGCGGATGTCATGGATGCTCCTCGGTCGTGAACGAACGGTCATCGGCGTCCAGGCTATTGACCGAACACCCGCTCCCGGCACCCTTGGGGAAGACCCGATGACCACCACCGGCGCCCGCCGCCCGTCCGTCCTGTTCGTCACCGATCTGGCCTACGAGGCGCGGGGCAGGCGCTACTGCGACGAGGACATCTTCCTCACCTCGCGGCTGCGCGCCCGCTTCGACATCGCGCTCTGCCACCCCCGGGACGCGGCGGCGCTGCTGGACCGGTTCGACGGGGTGGTCGTACGCAACAGCGGCCCGGTGCTGCACTACCCCGAGGCGTACGAGGCCTTCCGGCGGCGGGCGCTGGAGCTGGCCGTACCGGTGTACAACGCGCTGGACGGCAGCGGTGACATGGCGGGCAAGCAGTACCTGGTGGACATGGACCGGGCCGGTCTGCCGGTGATCCCGACCGTGGACCGGGCCGCCGATCTGGGGCGGCTGCCCGAGGCGGCGTCGTACGCGGTGAAGCCGAAGCTGGGAGCGGACTCCGAGGGGCTGCGCTTCGTGTCCCGGCCCGAGCTGGACCCGGCCGACGACGGCACCCTGCTGGTGCAGCCCCGGATCGACTTCCTCCACGAGGTCTCCTTCTACTTCGTGGACCACGACTTCCAGTACGCGCTGTACGCCCCCGACCCGGACCGGCGCTGGGTGCTGGAGCCGTGGGAGGCGAGCGCTGCGGACCTGGAGTTCGCCCGTACGTTCGTGGAGTGGAACACCCTCAGCCACGGCATCCAGCGCGTGGACGCCTGCCGGACGGTGGAGGGCGGGCTCCTCCTGGTCGAGCTGGAGGACCTCAACCCGTTCCTTTCGCTCGACCGGGTGGCGGAGGAGGTGCGGGACGCGTTCGTGAGCCGGATGGCCGATTCGGTGGCGGCGATTCTCGCCTGACTCGTCCGGCGCCGTCCGGCATGCGGCCGAACGGCGCTGGTGTGAGGGTGCGAGGGTGACCACAGCCAGCAGCGAGACCGCTCCGGTGGCGCCGAGCGCCGCCGCGCCGCCCGTCCTCGACCCTCGCCGTCGCAACATCGTCTTCGCGACGATCGTGCTCGGGATCCTCCTCGCGGCGCTGGACCAGACGATCGTGGGCACGGCGCTCCCCACGATCGTGTCGGACCTCGGCGGCGCGGCCCACATGTCCTGGGTGGTCACCGCCTATCTGCTCGCCGAGACCGTCGCCACGGTGCTGGTCGGCAAGTTCGGTGACCTGTTCGGGCGCAAGCTGGTCTTCCAGGTCTCGGCGATCGTCTTCATCACCGGCTCGTTCCTCTGCGGCCTGGCCTCCAACATGCTGCTGCTGATCATCTGGCGCGGTCTCCAGGGCATCGGCGCGGGCGGTCTGATGGTGACCTCGATGGCGCTGATCGCCGACGTGATCCCGCTGCGTGAACGCGGCAAGTACCAGGGTGCGATCGGTGCCGTGTTCGGTGTGTCGACCGTCGTCGGCCCGTTGCTGGGCGGGGTGTTCACCGACCATCTGACCTGGCGCTGGGCGTTCTACGTCAATGTGCCGATCGCGATCCTGGTGGTCATCGCGGCGGCCCGGAACATCCCGTCCGTGCGGGCCGCCGGCCGCCCGGTCATCGACTACCTGGGCATCGCCCTGGTGGCGATCGGCGCGAGCGCGCTGATCCTCGGCACGAGCTGGGGCGGCAACGAGTACGCCTGGGGCTCCCCCGTCATCATCGCCCTCTTCGTCGGCGGCCTCGTCGCGCTCGCCCTGTTCGTACGGGTGGAGAGCCGGGCCAAGGAGCCGATGCTGCCGATGCGGCTCTTCCACAACCCGGTCTTCACGGTCTGCGCGATCCTGAGCTTCATCGTCGGCTTCGCGATGCTCGGGGCGATGACCTTCCTGCCCACGTACCTCCAGTACGTGGACGCGAACTCGGCGACGATCTCCGGCGTCCGCACGCTCCCGATGGTCATCGGTCTGCTGATCGCCTCGATCTTCAGCGGCAACACCGTCAGCAGGACCGGCCGGTACCGGATCTTCCCCATCGTGGGGTCGCTGGTGATGGCCGCCGGGCTCTACCTGATGTCCCTGATGGGCCCGGACACCGGCGTGTTCCTGGAGTCGGTCTACATGTTCGTGCTCGGTCTCGGCATCGGGTTGTCGATGCAGGTCCTGACGATCGCCGTGCAGAACACCGTGGACTACGCGGACCTGGGTACGGCCACCTCGGGCGTGACCTTCTTCCGTACCCTCGGCAGCTCCTTCGGCACGGCGGTCTTCGGCACGATCTACGCCAACTCGCTGGAGCCGAACCTCCGGCAGGGGGTGGCCGAGGCGGCGCGGGCGGGCGGTGATCCCGCGACACTGACCGCGGCCTCACAGAACCCGGTGAGCCTGCACGCCCTGCCCGACGCCCAGTCCGCTCCGCTCGCGCAGGCGTACGCGGACACCATCCACACCGTCTTCCTCTGGACGGTGCCGGTGGCGCTGATCGGGTTCGTGGTGGCGCTGTTCCTGAAGGAGGTCAAGCTGCGGGACTCGGCGCGGGCCGGTTCGACCGACATGGGCGAGGGCTTCGCGCAGCCCATGAGCGGGAACCCGGACCGGGTCCTGGAGTTCTCGGTGGCCAAGATCCTCCACGGCGCCCGCCCGGACACGGCACGGCGGATCGTCGACGCGTCCGACACCCGGCTGGACATGGCGGGCGCCTGGGCCGTCATGCAGGTCGACCTGTTCACGCGGATGGTCGGGCACGCCGGCCTCGGGCTGATCGCGACCCGCCACCGGCTGCCCCCGGAAGTCCTCGTCCCGGTCTTCGACCGGATGATCGACGAGGGCTATCTGACCGGCGACGGACGGCTCTTCCAGCACACCGCGGCGGGCCGGCGGGAGGCCGCCACGATCACCTCCGCCTGGGCCCGGTGGCTCAACGAACGGCTGGAGGAGGACGGCGCCCGGCCCGACGACCGGCAGCTGAGGGCGGCGGTCGACGTCATCGCCAAGCAGTTGCTCGCGGAGGACCTGGCGGCGGAACTCGCCCCGGCCTCCCGGAGCCACGCCCCGACCCCGGTGGGCACGACGGTCTGAGCGCCGCACCCGTGAGGGGCCGCGGTGTCACTCGGGGAACACGCCGTCCTCGTAGACCCAGGCGCCCTCGTGACGGACGAAGGTGCTCCGCTCGTGCATGCTGCCGGGCCGCCCTCCCTCGGTGAAGTGGGCGCGGAAGGTGACGGTACCCGTCGTGTGGAAGGCACTGCCCTCGGTGGCCCCCAGGATCTCCAGCCGGTCCCACCGCGTGCCCGGATCGAACTCGACGACCGGAGGGCGGGTCGCAGGGTGCCAGGTGCGCAGCAGATATCCGGCGTCCCGGACGACGAAGGCCGTGTACCTCGACCGCATGAGCGCCTCGCAGGTCGGCGCGGCCGCGGTGCCCGCGTGGTACCGCCCGCAGCACGCACCGTACGGAGCGGACAGGCCGCAGGGGCAGGGGTCGTCGGGGGTGATGCGCGGGGCTGCGGGGACGGACGGTTTCCGGCGGGGGGCGGTGCGTCGTGACATACGGCCATTGTCGCCCGTCGGCCGCGCCGGCCGTCCCCTCCCCTCGCACGCCGTTCCCCTTCGCACGCCCGTTCCGTCCCGCGTGGGCCTTGTGCTCCGCATGCGCGGGGTTGACACCCCCGTGCGGTACGGACAGAGTCTCGGCCGATGGAGATCACCGAGCTGACGGCCGCCGAGCGCCGGGTGGTGGACGCGTATCCGCGTGGGGCTGTCGTCGACTTCCGTACGGGCGACGCGGCCGAGGACGACCCGGAGACGGGCGCCGGCTGGGGGCCGGAGCGGACCGTGCGGGCCGCCGTGCTCCGGAGGGTGCTGCTTGCCGGGGCGAGGGAGGACGGTGAGATACCGGCCCTGCGGATGGTGGGCGCACGGATCACGGGTGAACTCGACATCCGGTACGCCGTCGCCGAGTGCGCCGTCCTCCTGGCCGGCTGCCACTTCGACGGGGTGCCCAACCTCTACGGGGCCGAGGTGCGGCAGCTCAACCTGAGCGAGTCGGTGCTCCCCGAACTGCACGCCGCGACTCTCCGGGTGCACGGGGCGCTGCGGCTCACCGACTGCCGGATTCCCGGCCAGGTGCGTCTGGACGGCAGCCGGGTGGAGCAGGCGGTCTTCCTCGACGGGGCCCGGATCGGGGTGCATGCCGACGGATCCACCGCGACCGCCGTCGGAGCCGCCCTGCAGATGAACCACATCACGACCGGTGACGACCTCTGGATGCCCGGCCTGGTGGTGCACGGCGAGACACGGCTCGCCGGGGCCGTCGTGCCGGGTCAGATCGTGCTGAACGACGCACGGCTGGTGAACCCGGGCGGGACCGCCCTGCACGCCCAGACGCTGAGCGTGGGGACCGATCTGCACGCCATGCGACTGCGGGCCCGGGGCCTGGTCGATCTGCGCGGCGCCCGGATACCTGGGCAGCTGAACCTCGCGTACGGGTCGTTCGCCCACCCCGGTGGGACGGCACTGCGCGCCAGCAGCGCCGTGATCGGCGAATTCTGGCTGCGCGACGCGGCCCGGGTGGAGGGCCGGGTGAACCTGCGCCGCGCCCGGATCGACCTGATCCACGCCGATCCCGGTGTCTGGCCGGAGGAGGTGCAGTTGGAGGGCCTGACGTTCGGCACCCTCCTCCCCCACCTGCCGGCCCTCCGCCGGCTGCCGCTGCTGGAGCGGGATGAGGACGGCTACGTGCCCTACGTGTACGAGCAGTTGACCGCCTCCTACCGACGGGTCGGCGACGACGACGCGGCCCGTACGGTGCAGTTGGCGAAGCAGCGACGCCGGCGGGCGACGCTTCCCGCCTACGGCAGGGTATGGGGACGCCTCCAGGACGCCACCGTGGGCTACGGCTTCCGGCCGGCCCGCGCGGCGGCCTGGCTCGCCTCCCTGCTCCTGGTCGGCTCGGTCGTGTTCGGCGTCCACCACCCTGCAGCCCTGAAGGCGGACGAGGCTCCGGACTTCAATCCGCTCTTCTACACGGCGGATCTGCTGCTGCCGATCGTCGACTTCGGGCAGGAGCGGGCGTTCGATCCGCAGGGGTGGTACCAGTGGCTCTCCTATGCGCTGGTCGTGACCGGGTGGCTGCTGGCGACGACGATCGCGGCGGGCATCACCCGCTCGGTGAGCCGTTCGTGACGACACGTCAGTCGATGTCCCGCCCTTCCCGACCGCCCGGCGCGGGACGACTCGCGCCGTCGCTCGCGGAGTTCAGGCTCTCGGCCGTCCACCGGCGCCGCTTGCCCCGCACGGAGGACGCCACGGGCAGGCACTCGGACGCCCCCGCCGGATGCGCGTACCCGTGCCCCCGCGTCCCGGACGCGTTGTCTCCGAAGACCACGACCACCACCTGACCGAGGATCGAACCGTGGCAGTCGAGGCAGATCGGCGGAATCGTCATCGCGCCCACCGCCCTTCCCCAGGTGTCCGGACCATGTCGGCGCTCCTCCCGCGGCACAGGCCGCACCCCCGAGGCGGAACGTCGCCACGGAGATCTCTCCGGCGGGCATGACCGTTCGCGCCCGCCCCACCCCGGCCATGTGCACACGGTGAGCATGTGATCGCACCCAGCATGCATCCCGAGAGGGACAGAACGCAAGGATTGCGTTCTTCCGCGTTGCGTTCGCCCGCTTGAGATGGAGCGGGGTCACCGATCAGACTCGCGGCTACCACCGATCACGGAAGGCGCAGAGTGTCTGAGAAGCGGCAGGCCCCACCCACGGTCCGACTCCGGCGGCTCGCCGCGATGCTCCGACGCCTGCGCACCGCGGCGGACCTGACGCGCGAGGAGGTCACCGAGCGGACCGGCATCAACGGCGTGACGCTGTACCGGATCGAGAAGGCGCGCGCCCGACCGCAGAAGAGGACCCTGACGGCCCTGATGGAGGTGTACGGGGCGAGCGAGGCGGAGCGCAGCGACCTGCTCGCGGCGGAACGCCACTCGCAGGACCGGAGCTGGTTGCGGCCGTACCACGCCGGACTGTCCGAGCGGTATGCCGCGTACATCGGGTTCGAGGCCGAGGCGCGGACGGTACGCGCCTACGAGCCGTCGTTCGTGCCGGGGCTGCTCCAGACCGAACGGTACGCCCGGGCCGTGATCAGGGGCGCCCTCCACGGCGCGGGCCCTTCGGAACCCGGCGCCCGGGTGGCGGCGTTGATGGAGCGGCAGGCCGCGCTCGGCGCGTCCCCTCCTCTGCGGCTCCGGGCGGTCCTGGACGAGGCGGCCGTACGACGGGTGGTCGGCGGGCGGGACGTGATGCGCGAGCAGGCCGAACACCTTCTGCGGATCGCGGAGGAGCCGGAGATCTGTGTCCAGGTGATCCCGTTCGGCGCGGGGGCGCACACCGGTATGGCCGGAGGCTTCGTCCACCTGGATTTCCCGGACCCGAGGGATCCGGAGCTGGTCTACATGGACACACCTGCGGGCGATCTCTTCCTGGAGTCGGAGGCGGAGACCCGGCAGTTCAGGGCGGCATTCGAACGGTTGCGGGCGGTGGCGCTCGCCCCGCGGAGCAGCGCCGACCTGCTGGCCGAGGTGTGCCGGTCGTAGGCTCGGGCCGGACCGGACCGGACCGGCCCGGACCGGGTCAGGTCAGGTCGGTTCAGGTCAGCAGGAAGTCCGCCTGGCCGGTCTTGGCGCCCTGGATGAAGGCGGCCATCTCGCCGGTGGAGTAGATGAGCGCCGGGCCGTCGGGGTCCGCGGACTGGCGGACGGCGACCCTGCCGTCGGCCAGTTTCAGGGTCTCGACACAGTTGCCGCCGTTGCCCCCGCTCCAGGGCTTCGACCAGCCCTCCGCACCGAGGGCGGCGGCCGGCATGCCGTTGTAGATGTCGCTCATCACAGCTCCTTGCGGAAATCCCGGAGGATGTCCTTCGTGCGTCGTGCAGTCGCGGCCTGGGCCGCCATGCGGTCCATGACCTCGAGGTAGGAAGCCACCTCCGGGCGCGCGTCGAAGTAGACGGCGCCGGTCAGGTACTCGCTGAAGACCATGTCGGGCAGTTCGGGCACTCCGAAGCGGAAGAGCACGAACGGGCCGTAGGTCCCGGGATGGTGGCCGGTCGCGAACTCCGCGACCTGCAGGGTGATGTGCGTCTGTTCGGAGGCTTCCAGCAGCTTGTCGATCTGTGCGCGCATGACCTCGGGACTACCGACCGGCCGTCGCAGGACGGTCTCGTCCATGACCACCCACAGCCTCGGGGCGTCCGCCTTCGCGAGCAGGCTCTGGCGCTCCATGCGCAGGGCGACGTGCCGCTCGATGTCCTCGGGCCGGGACTGGCCGATCGCTCCGCTCAGCATCACGGAGCGGGCGTAGTCCTCGGTCTGGAGGAGCCCGGGCACGAAGTGCGGTTCGTACATGCGCAGCAGGCTCGCCGCGCCCTCCAGGCTGACGTACATACTGAACCAGTCGGGGAGCACGTCGTGGTAACGCTGCCACCAGCCGGGCTTGTTGGCCTCTTCGGCGAGGTCGACGAAGGCGTCGGTCTCTTCCTCGCCGATCCCGTACGCACGCAACAGCGCCTGCACGTAAGGGATTTTGAGGGCGACCTCGGCCGTCTCCATCCGTCGGACCGTGGCGGACGCGACGCGGAGCACCTTGGCCGCCTGGTCGCGGGTCAGTCCGGCACGTTCCCGCAGGTCCTGCAGGCGTCTGCCGAGGACGACCTGCCCCACGGTCGGGGCTGACCGGGGCTCGCTCACTTCGGACCTCCGATGGTCTCTTCTGTCAGCAGTGTGCCATGCGGGTGACGACAAAGACACGGGCACTCTGCATTTTTCAGAGTGCCCCTTGCCAAGTGTCCGCGTCAGGGGGAGAGTTGATGACTGAACCAATTCGTTCGGTCACGTCCGCACCTCTCCCCTGCGTCGAGGTCCGGGTGTGACGTCGCAACCACTGTGAGGATTCGGTCGTGGCACCTGGCAGTGCGCTCGTCCCTCAGCCCGCGGGGTCCCGTCCGGGCGCCGAAGCGTCCGGGCGGCCCGGGGAGGAGCAGCCGTGCTGAGGAACGCGCTGTCCCGGCTGCGCGGGGGCCGCCACGCTTCCCCGGCCGCGGAGGTCGAGGGCGGCACGGGTCCCGCGCGGGCGCGGCTGCCCCTGCCCCCGGAGCTGAGCACGAGCCTGGGGTACGACGCGGTGGGCGTCCCGGCCCGGCACGGGTTCCACCTGATGTCCCATCTCCCACGCACCGGCTGCGTGTTCGAAGCCGAGGACGTGTGGTGGTGGATCGTTCCCGCGGGGTCCGACCAGGACCTGGACTGGCCCGAGCCGGTCGCCTACGCGGCGGGGGGTTACGTACCGGTGCCCCGGCCCCGGCTCATCCACGGGCCGGACAGCCGGACCCCGTACACGCCTCCGATCCCGCTCTTCCTGATGGTGTGCCAGGTGGCCGGGGTGACGCCGAGCTGGGGGGCGCCGGGGCGCCTGCGGGCGGTCACCGCGCCCTGAGCGGACCTTCGGTCCGGCCGGCCCGTGCCCGTACGTCCGGAGCGGCCCGGTCCGCCGTCGCACGGCACTGTCAGTGGTCGGTTCCAGAATGAACGCAGCGATCCAGACCCGCCGCTCGGCGGGCGGTACAGGGAAGAAGGCGGGGCGGATGCGGCGCTGGGAGCTGGTGGAAGGCACTGCGTCGAAGTTCTGGGAGACCGGGGCGGTCGGCGTCGCGGTCACCGTGCGGTACGGCCGCTGCGGGTCCGAGGGACGCACCCGGACCCAGGAGTACGACTCCGAGGAGGCCGCCCGCGCCAAGGTGCGTCGGACCATAGCGGAGAAGGAACGCAAGGGGTACGAGGAGGTGGCGGCGTCCGCCTCCGCCCCGGCCGCGCCCCTGGCCGCCGGCACCGCGCACCCGCACACCGCACCCGTGGCCTCGGTCCCGTCCGGAGAGCGGGGAGCACCGGCGCTGCCGGACGAGAACACCTTCGAACTCCCGCTGAGCTGGCGCCGGGTGCTCTACCCGCGGCGCGGCGGCTGCCCCCGGGCCCTGAGCGTGCCCGGTGAGGAGGCCCTGGCCCAGGTCGTGGAGCGGATCGCCGGTGAGGCCGCCTGGATCGAGCTGATCCTCACCGAGCCCGGCTCGGACCCGGACCTCGTCGACGCGACCCGGGCCCACCTCGCCGGCAGCCCCTCACCCGCCGGGGCCGCCGCGCTGGCGGCCGTCGTCTCCCTGGGCGAGGCGGCTCCTTCGAGCTGGGTGGACACCTGGGTGGCGGAGCACGGGCTGCCGTTCGCCGCTCGCGCGGCCCAAGAGCTCCAGACCATCAAGGCGCACAGCTACTACGCCCTGGGACGACGGGTGAAGGGGTCGCTCAAGCGGGTCTCCCTCTCCTCCTCCATGCACTGGCACCACGGCTCGCTGAACGTGGCGGCCCGGGCCCGCGCGCACATCGCCGCGACGGACGAGTCCACTTACCGCGCCACCGTGGCGGCGCTCGCCGCCGCCCGCCGCGACAGCCACCAGCGGATCACCGCCGCGTTCCTGGCGCCCAGCGAGAAGGAGTGGGTCGACGCCCTCCTGTCGGAGCCGGCCGTACTCGCCGAGGACCACTACGTCCTGCAGCGCATGGTGCTCTGCTCCCTGAACTCGGCCGACCAGCTGGCCAGGCTCTCGTACCGTCCGGACCACACCCTCGCCGTGATCGCGACGCTCGCCGACGGCCTCGGGACGGCCGTCGCGCCGATGCTCCGGAAGTACCTCGACCACGGCCAGTACTACGCCGAGGGCGTCAAGGCGGTCTCCGCGGCCCTCACCGAACTCCCCACCGACGAGGCCTTCAACGTCCTGCTGCACCACAAGGAGCTGAAGCAGGTCCGTGCGGCGCTGCTCGACGCGATGCGCCGTTACCCGGTGCGGGCCCTGCGGCTGCTCTCCGCCGACGTCCGGTACAACACCCCGACGAGGTCGCGTGCCTCGCGGCAGCTGCTGCACGCCCACATCAGCACTCACCGTGCGCTGGTGTCCGCCCTCCTGCCGTCGCTGCCCGGTGATCTGACGGAGGTGGTGGGCCCGTTGCTGAACCCGGTGTCCCGCTTCCCCGAAGCGTCCCTCGCGTCCCTGCCCTCCGGTCTCACGCGGCCTCCGTGGGCCCGGCCGCGCGCCGGTGCCGCCACCCCGGTGGACACCCGTGAGGTCGCCCTCCCCGCGCCGGAGCTGCGCTGGCTCCCCGGCGAGGAGGAGGAGTGGGCGCGATGTTCCACCTGGTACACCCGCCCGCAGCACGACGGCGACTACGAGAAGGTCTTCTCCTCCCAGCTCGAAGGGCTGAACAGCACCGGGCTGCGGCCCGCGTGGATCTTCCTGCACGCGCCCGTGGAGCGCGTCGCGCCGGCCCTGGCGACCTGGGCGCCCACGGATCTCTGGGACGGGGCGGACACACTCAGGCCGATTGTCGCCCGGTTCGGGATCGACGCCCTCCCCCTCCTGCTGCGCACCGTCCCCCGCCAGCCGAGCACCATGGCGGCCCTGTTACTGCCGTTCGCGGACGCGGCCGTCGCCCGGCACATGGCGGACTGGGCGGCCCGGCTGAAGTCCACCGCGGCGACGACCCGGGCGTGGTTCGCGCGCCACGGTGCGGCGGCGGCGGTGTTCCTCGTACCGGACGCGGTCGGCAGGCCCGGTGCGCCGCGGCGCGCGGCCGAGCGGGCGCTGCTCCAGATCGCGGCGGTGCACGGCGAGCGGACGGTCCGGGAGGCCGCGGTCCGCTACGGCGCGGACGTGGTGCGGTCCGTCGACGCACTGCTGGTCAGCGACCCGCTGGAGCGCGCGCTGCCCGAGAAGCTGCCGGTCCTGCCGAACTGGGCGGAGCCGGGTCTCCTGCCGCAGCTCCTGACACGTGGGGGCGAGGCGCTGCCCGCCGAGGTGGTGCGCACCGCCCTGACGATGTTCGCGCTCTCCCGGCCGGGTGAGGTCTACCCGGGGCTCGCGGCGCTGCGCGGGGCCACCGATCCGGTCTCGCTCGCGGAGTTCGCGTGGGCCGTCTTCGAGCAGTGGCTCGACGCGCGGCTTCCGGCCCGGGAGTCGTGGGCGCTGTACGTCCTGGGTGAGGTCGGGAACGACGAGACCGTCCGGCGGCTGACGCCGGTGGTGCGGGCCTGGCCGGGCGAGGGCGCGCACCACCGGGCGGTCGAGGGGCTGGACGTGCTGGCGGCGATCGGCAGCGATGCCGCGCTGCTGCATCTGCACGGCATCGGGCAGCGGGTGAAGTTCAAGGCGCTGAAGACACGGGCCCAGGAGAAGATCGCCGAGGTGGCCGCGGTGCTGGGGCTCACCACCGACCAGCTCTCGGACCGGCTGGTGCCGGACTTCGGGCTGGACGCGGACGGCACGACGGTCGTGGACTACGGCCCGCGCCGGTTCACCGTCGGCTTCGACGAACGCCTGAGCCCGTACGTCCTGGACGGTTCGGGGAAGCGGCGCAAGGATCTGCCGGCCCCGGTGGCCCGGGACGACGGGGATCTGGCCTCGGAGGGGCGGAAGAGGTTCCTGGCGCTGAAGAAGGACGTACGGACGGTCGCCCCCGGACAGGTCCGTCGCCTGGAGGCCGCCATGGTCTCGGGCCGTTCCTGGACGGTGCGGGAGTTCCAGGACCTTTTCGTGGCCCACCCGTTGGTGGGTCACCTGGTGCGGCGGCTGGTCTGGCTGAGCGAGTGGCGGGGCACGACGACCGCGTTCCGGGTCACCGGGGACCGGACGCCGGCCGATGTGCGCGACGAGGTGTTCGTGCTGCCCGCCGGCGGGCGTGTCCGGCTGGCCCACCCGCTCCACCTCGGCGACGGGCTGAAGGCCTGGTCCGAGGTCTTCGCCCGCCGGGGGCTGTCCCAGCCGTTCCTCCAGCTGGAGCGCGGGGTCTTCGCCCTGACGGACGAGGAGCGGACGAGCAACCGGCTGGCCCGCTTCGAGGGCGTCACCGTGCCCACGGTCGCGGTGCTGGGCCTGGAGCGGCGCGGCTGGGTGCGGGGCGTGCCGCAGGATGCCGGGGTCGAGGGGTGGATCTCCAAGCGGCTCGGCGAGGATGTGTACCTGGTCGTCGGCTTCTACGAGGGCATCGTGGCCGGCTCCCCGGATGCCTTTCCCGAGCAGCGGCTGGAAGCGGTCTGGCTCGGCGACCGGCCCGGGGACCACTGGCCGCACGCGACGTACAGCCACCTGTTCGGCGGCTTGGACCCGGTGACGGCGTCCGAGGCGCTCTTCGACCTGACGGTGCTCGGGGGAGTCCGTCGGGCCCCCGCCGTCGACGGTCCGGCCGGAATCACGGGCCGGACCGTCACGGTGGGGGGTCAGGGCCTGTCGAGGTAGGCCAGTTGGGGGTGGGCCTCGGTGTACGCGTCGAGCAGCTCGCGGGCCACGGTGACGGAGTCCACGAGCGGGTGCAGCGCGAACGCCCGTACGGCGGCGGAGCGTGAGCCGCTCGCGGCCGCTTCCAGCACCGCGCGTTCGACGGCCTTCACGGAGGTGACGAGTCCGGCCGCGTGGTACGGGAGCGGGCTGACGGCCACCGGATGGGCGCCGTTCGCGTCGACGAGGCAGGGCACTTCGACCACGGCGTCCGCGTCGAGCACCGGAAGGGTGGTGCCGTTGCGGACGTTGAGGATGAGGGAGGTGCGCTCGTTGCGGGCGACGGCCCGCATCAGGGCGAGCGCTACCTGTTCGTATCCGCCGGATTCGAGGTCGCTCGCGGCGCGCTCCCCGGCCCCCGCGACCTCGCGGTTCTCCGACATGTAGGTCGCCTCGCGCTCGGCACGGGTACGGTCCCAGGTGGCCAGGGGCGGGGTGCCTGGCTCGCGCATCCGCGCGTAGAAGCCCTGCTGCTGCTCGCGCAGGAAGGCGCCCCGGGTCAGCTCCGCCCGCTGGTAGGCGTGGACGGCTTCCCGGTTGAAGTAGTAGTAGTGCAGGTACTCGTTGGGGACGGCGCCCAGCGAGCGGATCAGGTCGGTGCCGAAGAGTCTGCCCTCCTCGAAAGAGCCGAGCAGGGTCTCGTCGGCGAGGAGCCGGGGAAGCTCGTCCCGCCCGTTCACGTACAGGCCCTGGACCCAGCCGAGGTGGTTGAGGCCCGCGTAGTCGATCCAGGCGCGTTCCGGGTCGGCGCCGAGGACCCGGGCGATGCGGCGGCCGAGCCCCACCGGGGTGTCGCAGATGCCGACGACCCGGTTTCCCAGGTGCCGGGACATCGCCTCGGTGACCATGCCCGCCGGGTTGGTGAAGTTGATGACCCAGGCCTCCGGGGCGAGCCGGGCGATGCGGCGGGCGAGGTCGACGGCGACGGGAACGGTGCGCAGCCCGTACGCGATGCCGCCCGCGCCGACGGTCTCCTGCCCCAGCACCCCGGCGTCCAGGGCCACCCGTTCGTCGGCGGCCCTGCCCGCGAGTCCACCGACCCGGATCGCCGAGAAGACGAAGTCGGCGCCCCTCAGGGCCTCGTCCAGGTCGGTGGTGGCCAGGACCGCGGGGGCGTCCGGCACTCCCCGGGCCTGTTCGTCCAGCACCCGGGCGACGGCCGCGAGGCGGTCGTGGTCCGTGTCGTAGAGGGTGACCCGGGAGACGCGGCCCTCCGCGTGATCGCCGAGAAGTGCCCCGTACACCAGAGGGACCCGGAATCCGCCACCGCCAAGAATTGTCAGCTTCACGCTGCTCGATGGTACGGGTCCGGCCGCGGTGCGCCGGGACACGAGGGCGGCGGGCCGGGGGTCCGGCCCGCGTCACGTGCCGGGCCGCCCGGCACGTCGCGTTCCGGGGCGCCTGGGGTGCCCCGGTGCCGGTCGGTCAGTAGCCCTTCCACCAGCTGGAGACGGCGTGCCACAGGCGGCCCGTGGTGCTACGGGTGCGCTGCTCCGGAATGGCGGGGGCCGGGTCGCCTTCGGCCGGGGCCGCGGCGGTGTCCTGCCCGACGGGTGTACGGCCGGGTCCCCCGGGTGCGCCCGGTGACGCGGACGAGATCTCCCAGTCGCTGCGGGGGCCGGAACGGGCGGCCATCGCGGTCATGGGTTCGTCGTCGATCTCCTGCTGGGGGCTGGGCGCGAACTGGACCGGGAGTTCGGTCAGATGACGCGACATGATGTTGCCCAGCCAACGCAGTTCGCTCTCGTCCACGGCGAGTTCGAGGTCGGGCAGCCGCATGAGCAGCGCGTCGACCCCGACGTCCGCGATCGCGCGGCCGATGTCCTGGCCGGGGCACTCGTGGGGGCCGCCGCTGAAGGCGAGGTGGGCGCGGTTGCCCTCCATGCCGGCGCTGAGGTCGGGCCGGACGGCGGGGTCGCTGTTGGCGCCCGCGATGCTGATGAGCATGGCGTCGCCGGCCTTGATCTGCTTCCCGCCGAGTTCGGTGTCGCCGACCGCCCAGCGGCCGAAGACCGCGGAGAACGGCGGCTCGTCCCAGAGGGTCTGCTCCACCGCCTCGGGGACGGTCATGTGGCCTCCGCTGAGCCGGGCCCGGAAGCGGGGGTCGGTCAGCACCATCCGGATCACGTTGGCGATGAGGTTGGCGGTGGACTCGTACGCGGCGATGAGGGTGAGGCGCAGGTGCTCGATGACCTCGATGTCGCTCATCCTGGCGGGGTGTTCGACGAGCCAGCTGGCGAAGTCGGACTCCGCGGCGCCGCGGCGGCGCTCCACGAGCCGGGTGAGCACGCCGACGACGTAGGCGTTGCTGGTGACGGCGGTCTCGGTGCCGCGGGTCATGTCACGGGCGGCCTGCACCAGCCGGTCGTCGTACTCCTCCGGCATGCCGAAGATCGCGCACATGACCATCATCGGCAGGTGTTCGGCGAACTGGCTGACGATGTCGGCGGTGCCCTTGAGGCAGAAGTCGTTGACGAGGCGGTTGCTGAACCGGTTGATGTGGCGCCGCACGCCGCGGGTGTCGATCCGGCCCATGCTGTCGGTGATCGCGCCGCGCTGGCGCTCATGGGTCGCGCCGTCCGCGAAGACGCAGACGGGCTGGTACGTGAAGATCGGCGCGAGCGGGTGCTCGGGGCCCACGCTGCCGTCCTGCAGGGCGCGCCAGCGCCGGGAGTCGCGGGAGAACTGCGAGGGGGTGCGGGTGACGTAGAGGTTCTCGCTGTGGCCGAGGACGAGCCAGGCGGGTACGTCACCGTGGAGCAGCACCGGGGCGACGCTGCCGTGTTCGGCGCGCAGCTTCTCGTTCAGCCCGACGATGTCGTTCTCCACCTCGGCGCCGTAGTAGCGGCGCAGCCCGCCGGGGCCGAGTCCGTGGGCGGGGCATCCGGGCGGCGGGGCGGCTCCCGCGGGCGCTCCGGGTTCGTGGGAGAAGGGGGTTGTCACAGTGGCTCCAGGGATGAGGCTTCACAGGATTCGCGCGGGAGAGCCGCGCCGGCGGAGAGGGGGACTTCCAAGCGACGCGCGGCTCGTGTCCGGGGCGGCCGGCCGGACGGTCCGCCCGGCCGCCGGGACGTCATACGAGGGGTACGGCCAGGCTGTGCAGGTAGCGCATGAGCGTCATCAGCACGTCCCGGCTCGACGCCCGTAGCCGCGCGTCGCAGTCGATCATGGGAACTTCGTCGGGCAGGTCGAGCGCCCGCCGCAGCGACTCGACCGGATGGTGCGGGGCGTCGGGGAAGGTGTTGACGGCGACGACGAACGGCACCCCGCGCTCCTCCAGGCGTCCGATGACGTCGAAGCTGGTTTCGAGGCGGCGGGTGTCGATGAGCACGACGGCGCCGAGGGCGCCCTCGAAGAGGCCGTTCCAGAGGAACCAGAATCGTTCCTGGCCCGGCGTGCCGAACAGGTAGAGGATCAGTTCCTCGCTGAGGCTGATCCGGCCGAAGTCCATGGCGACGGTGGTGGCGGTCTTGCTCTCCACCCCGGCGTTGTCGTCGACGCCGACACCGGCCTGCGTCATGGTCTCTTCGGTCGTCAGGGGCCGGATCTCACTGACCGAACCGACCATGGTCGTCTTGCCGACCCCGAACCCGCCGACGATCACGACCTTCACCGCGGCGGTGGCCGTGGTGGGCAGGACGTCCTCGGTACGGGGGCCGGTGATCGTGTCAGAGCTTCTGAAGTCCATGCATCACCGCTTCGAGAAGGGACCTGTCGGGGAGAGTGGCGCGGACGATGGGTGCGCGCGATTCGATCAGTTCGGTCGCGAGTAATTCGGTCAGGAGGGAGGTGACGACACTGAACGGGAGGCCGAGATACGCGGAGATCTCGGCGACCGACAGAGGTGCCTGGCAGAGCCGCAGGATCGCGGCCTGCTCGGGCTGGAACGTCGGTGAGGGTTCCGCCTGGGCGACGACCATGGTGACCAGGTCGAGCGCCGCCCGCTCGCTGCCGTCAAGATCGCCGGTGATGACGTACAGGCGCTCGGGATCGTTGAGCGCCGGGTCGGCATTACGGCGTTCCCGTCGGGGAGCGTTCATCCGGCCTGCCCGTCGTGGCGCGGCGGGCTGGTCAGATGGGCCCCGATCCGGACGACCATGTCGCGCATCCGCGCGCCGACGAGCCCGGCGTCGACGGTCTCACCGGCGAGCACCGCGAGATAGGCACCGGTGCCGGCCGCCATCAGGTAGAAGAACCCGCCGGTGACCTCGATGACGACGAGCTTCATCAGCCCGTCGCTGTAGGGGATTTCGGTGGCGACCGCGGCGGCCAGACTCTGGAGGCCGGCGCAGGCCGCGGCCAGTCGGTCGCCGACGTCCGGGTCCCCGCCGTGCATGGCGATCCGCAGTCCGTCCGAGGAGAGCACCACGATCTGGTGGATGCTCGGAACGTCGTCGGCCAGCTCCTTGAGCATCCAGTCCATGTTTCCCCGCTGCTGGATCACTTGAGGTCTCCCTTGTCCCATGCGTCGTCAGAGTCTTCGCCGTTCTTCGGGTCGTGCGGCACGCCGTTGACGGCCTTGGTGAACGCCTCCAGCCAGAGGCCGGGGGGCTTCTCCTCGCCGCCCGCGCGGCCAGGGGTGTGCGGGGCGGTGCCGTTGAGGGCTCCCGGGACCGCTTCCGTGGCCGGCGCCGCGGTCTGCTGCGGGAGGTTGTGCGAGCCGAGCGGGGCGCGGCCCCTGCTGCGGCGCTGGGGGAGACCGTTCTCGGTCCACTCGGTCACCACGGGGGCCTCGTCCTCCATGGCCGCGGCGGGCGCGGCCGAGCGCGCGGGCGCGGCCGGCGCGGCGGCCGACGAGGGCACCGGGCCGGTGGCGGCGACCCTGGCCTTGCGCTTTCCGGCAGGGGGTACGACGTGCTGGAGCTGCGACATGTCCAGCGAGCTGGTGGGCCGCGAGGTGGCGCCGATGCCGTGGGCGATGCCGGGGGCGGGACCGGTGGTGATCATGTCCCGAGGGACGATGAGCACGGCCCGGACGCCGCCGTACGCGGACTGGCGGAGCGAGACCTGGAGTTGGTACATGCGCGACAGCCGGCCGACGACGGCCATGCCGAGGCGCGGGGACTCCCCGAGGTCGTTCATGTTGATGCCGGCCTGGGCCTGGGCGAGCATGTTCTCGGCCCGGGAGCGGGCCTCCTCGCTGAGGCTGACGCCGCCGTCCTCGATCTCGATCGCGATGCCCGTCTGGACCTCGACCGCGGTGACGTGCACCCGGGTCTGCGGCGGCGAGTAACGCGTGGCGTTGTCGAGGAGTTCGGCGCAGGCGTGGATGAGCGGCTCGACCGAGGTGCCGACGATGGCGACCTTGGCGATCGAGTGCAGATCGACGCGCTGGTACTCCAGGATGCGGGACATGGCACCCCGCAGCACGCTGAACAGCGGTACGGGCTTGGGCCACTGGCGGCTGGGGCGGGCGCCGCCGAGCACGGCGATGGAGTCGGCGAGACGGCCGATCAGCGCGGTGCCGTGGTCGATGCGGAGCAGGTCGTCGAAGACCTCGGGGTTGCGCCCGTAGTGGTCCTCCATCTCCCGCAGTTCGCTCGCCTGGCGGTGGACGATGGCCTGGACACGCCGGGCGACGCTGACGAAGGCGCGCTGCGCGGAGTCACGCCGGGCCTCCTCGTCGTCGATGATCTGCAGCACGGTGTAGACGAGGCGCCGCAGCGCCTTGGGGAGGTTGCGGTAGGACTCGTCCCCGTCCACCACCTCCCGCATGACCTCTTCGGGCGAGTTGCTCGCGCGAAGCATCCTGATGGCGGAGGGCATCAGTTCCTTGGTGAGCCGCACGGTCTCTTCGTCGTGTGCGGCGATGCGCAGTTCCAGCTGGGCGATGCGCTGTTCGTACTGCGCGCGCAGGACGCGTGTCTCGCGCCGTCCGCGGTTCAGTGCGACGGCGAGCGCACCGACCACGACGGCGGCGAGCGCGCCGCTCACGGCGACTGGTATCCGCGCGGCGTCCGTGACCAGCGTGATGCCCAGCGCGCAGGCGCCGACGACGAGCGCGACGGGCAGGAGAAGTACACGGACGACGGGAATCCGTCGGTCGGTCGGTGGTGATTCAACACGGACCATCTAAAAACCCTCTGGCGGTTGATTCCGGGATGTATGCCCACAGGCACTGACACTCATGAACATGTGCGCGAATTGGTGCCAACTCGGCTTCACTGCGCGTGAGCTTAGCCAGATCAGAACAGGGGGTCGGCACATTCGCCCAACGCCCTGCGCGCTCCCTCCGCGGGTAATACACTCGCCAGTTTTCGCACTCAACGCTGCCGGACGTGCGCGGATAGTGACGATCGGCGCCGAGCGGGCCGGATTTCGGATCCGCGTACCGCACAGTGGTACGAAGACGTACGGGGCATCACGAGAACCGACCGTAATCATCCCGGGCGACACGACTCTTTCGCGGGACAACCCGGTGTCGGCTGCGGCACACAGCGGAGGAGAGGCCCTAAGCTCGCCGCCGGGACGGCCCCACTCGGCCGTCCCGCAGAGCAGTACGTACGCACACGCACTCGAAGAGGATCGAAAGGGGCGGATTCACGCCCCACGGAAGAGTGGCGGGCAAAGTCGCCCCGTTTGACGGACGACAGGGAGCCTCCGCGCCTCCGGGACGTCGCCGCGAGTGCCGGACGAGAGCGGGCACCCCATGGCATCGGCACCGGGCTACACGATCGAGTCGCTGGACACCGGTCTGCGGCTCATGCGGCTGTTCCTGACCCATGACACGCTCACCGTCAGCGAGGCCGCCGAGCTGCTGGAGGTGGGGCGTTCCACCGCGCACCGGGTGCTGACCACGCTGGAGGGGCGGGGGTTCGCCGGACGCGACGCCTCGGGACGGGGCTACTCGGCGGGGCCGGAGCTGATGAGGCTGGGACGCCCCGCGGGGTTCGGTGCCGCCGTCCGGGAGCGGGTGGCCCGGGTCCTGGACGACGCCGTCCGGCGCACCGGGGAGACGGTGCAGGCGGTCGCGCTGATCGGGGACCGGATCATCGTCACGGACGGGCGGGAGTCACCGCACCCGGTGCGGGTGCGGCCGGGGACGGGGCTGACCCACCCGGCGCACGCGACGGCGGGCGGCAAGATGCTCCTCGCCCTGATGACGGCGGGGCAGGTCGACGCCCTGTACCCGGGCGAGGAGTTGGAACCGGTCACCGCGCGCACGACCGTCTCCCGCACCGCGTTGCTCGCGGAGCTGGACCGGGTCCGCGCCCAGGGGTACGCGGTCGACGGCGGCGAGTCGGCGCGGGGCATGCACGCCGTCGCGGTGCCGCTCTCCGGTTCGGGACCGCGCGACCGGATCGCCCTGGTCGTCGCGGTCCCCGCCGACCGGGGCGACGAGGCCGAGCTCGGCGAACACGCCTTGCGGCTGCGGCAGTCGGCGGCGGCGCTGGAGCGGCCCGCCGCCGGGTGACCGCCGCACCGTCGGAGAGAAGAGCGGGCTCGGGCTCAGCGCCCGGCGCCGCCCAGCCGCCCCTCCAGCTGCACCAGCAGTTCGCTGAGCTGGGCGCTGAGGCGGTCGCGGGCCGGCTCGTCCAGTCCGGCCAGCACGGTGCGTTCGTAGGCGAGTTGCTGGGGCAGCAGCCGGTCGACGAGGCCGCGCCCCTCCTCGGTGAGACGGACGAGGGCGACCCTGCGGTCCCGGTCGTCGCCCCGGCGCTCGACGAGGCCGCGTTCGGTGAGAGCACGCAACCGCTTGGTGACGGCGGCACCGGAGGAGAAGGTCTCGCGGGCGAGTTCGCCGGGGGTGAGCTCGCGGCCGGTGCGGCGTACCGCACCGAGCAGGTCGAACTCGGCGCGGTTCAGTCCGGCTGCGCGCAGCGGGGCGTCCTCGGCCTGCTGGAGGAGTGCCGCGCAGCGGTTGATCCGGCCGATCAGCTCCATGGGGCCGGTGTCGAGGCCGGGGCTCACCGCCTGCCACTGCCGTACCACCGAGGCCACGATGTCGTCGCTCACACCGCTCCGTTCTCCGGGGCCAGGGAGATGAGCCCTTGCCGTTGTGCCGTCGCCGCGAGCGTACGGTGTCCGGCCCGCTCGGCCGCGAGGAGATCCTCCTCCGGGAGGGCGCGCTGCCACCACTCGCCGGCGGCGGTGTCGCCGGCCTCGCGCAGCTCGACCAGGGAGGCGGTGAGGCCGCGGCGGGAAGCGTCGAGGGAGGCGGGGTCGGCGGTGTCGTCGGCGAGGACGCGTACGGCGTGGGCGCGGGCGCATTCGGTGGCCTCCAGGGCCCGTTCGACCCGGCCGGTGGCCCGGCGGTTGGTGACCAGTACGGCGGCGAGGAAGCCGACGGCCGCGCCGACCACGGTGTCGACGACCCGGTCGCCGACGAGTTCTCCGGCGGGGTGGGCGCCGCCGAACTCGATGACCAGGAGCGCCATCGGGGTGACCGCGACCGACCCGAGCCAGTAGTTGCGCGTGATGAGGGCCTCGGCGGCGAAGTTGAAGCAGAGGACGCAGAGGATCAGAAGCAGCGGGCTCATCCGGCTGAGCGGGAGGACGGCGGCGAAGACGAGCACTCCGAGCAGATTGCCCAGCGTGCGCTGGAGGGCGCGGTTCCAGGAGAGGGTGACGTTGGCCTGGTAGAGGGAGGCGGCGGTGACGATCGCCCAGTAGGGGCGGCCGACTCCGAGCGCCTGGCAGGCGTAACCGGCGAGGGCGCAGCCGATGAGGGTGCGGACGGCGATGGGCAGCATGTGGGAGCCGGGGCCGAGGCGGCGGAGCAGCTCGCCCCTCTTCGCGCGGACCCGGCGGCCGGCGCGTTCGGCGTCGATGCCGTAGAGCTCGGCGGTGGTGCCGGGGGCGGCGGGCGGCATCGGGACGGGCCCGCGTGCCCGGGTCAGCGCGGCCCACTCGCGCAGCTGCGCCGGGTCGGCGGCGGCGCGGTGACCGGTCGGGGAGCTTTCGGCGAGCGCGGCCTCGGCGTGCACGACGAGACGTTCCAGCGCCCGGCGGGTGGGGGTGGCCCGGCCGGAGGCGAGCAGCGACTGCCAGGCTCCGTGCACCGCGGCGGCGGCGGCGCCCCGGGTACGGGGGCCGGGGTCGGCGACGCAGGCGGCCGCGGCGTCCAGGGCGCGGGCGGTGGCGCGGCGCTCGGGCCCTTCGCGGCGCAGCAGGGCGGGGGCCGCGGTGACGCACCAGGAGAAGGCGCCGGCGGCGAGGGTGAGCGCCAGGTGCCCGGGCACCTGGCCGATGTGCTGGGGCGCGAAGAGGGCCGCGGAGGTGACGAAGGTGAAGATCACGTGCGCGGGCGGCCCGATGCGGGACGCGTCGCAGAGCGCCTTCTGCACGGCGGCGAGCAGGGCGCCGACGGCGATGAGTATCGCGGTGGAGTGGGTGAGCGAGCCCGCGACCAGTGACACGGCCAGCCCGGCGGTCATGCCGACGACCACGCGCGCGACGGTCCCGGCGCGGCGGGCGTACGGAAGGGCGTGCCCGTACAGGGCGCAGAGCGACCCGGCCATCGTGTACATCACGAGGTCCAGCCGGTCGACCGCGAAGAGCAGCAGGTTCGGTACGAGGGAGGCGACGACCACGCTCAGCGCCGGCTTGAACCAGGTGTCCGAGGGGTGGTTGAGGCGGAGTGCCGCCTTCAGGGGAAGCCTGCGGACGGATGGGCGCCGGGGAAGGGTCGTTGTATCACTCACCCATTTACTTTAACAGGTATTACACCCGTAAACGATATCGGCGGCGGTCCGCTCGTCTACGGCTCCCGGTCCGGCGGGTCCTGTCGCGGCTCCGGCGGGGCCTGCTCCGGCGGGTCCTGCTCCGGCGGGTCCTGCTCCGGTGGGGCCAGGGACGCCTCGATTCGCTGGAGCTGATGGCCGAGGCCGGCGATCCACACCTCCAGGTCGACGGAGGGCGGGACCGGCGGCCGTCCGCCCGGGAACCCGGCCGCACGGGATCCGGCCGCGGCGGACCCGTCGCCGAGCCGCACCGCGATCCGTCCGGCCGCCCCCTCCAGCGCTGCCGCACTGCGCCTGGTCCACTCCTCCGACCGGGAGTCGTCCGGCCCGCCTCCGTCCGGCGGCTCCGGCTCCGCGGGACGGAGGCCGAAGAGGGGCAGCCGGTGCGCGCCCCAGAGCATGTCGTCGGCCGCGACGAGCACCGCGTGCCAGTCGGCCTCGGAACCTCCCGCCCCGGCGGACGCCTCGGTGCGGTACTGGGCGTACGCCGCCTCCGCGAGGCGCATCCGGTGCAGGCTCGCAAGGGTCCCCGGCACGGTCCGCTCTCCCGGTGGGGTGGTCAGCAGCGCCTCCGCCGTGGCGGGCACCAGCGCGCCGCAGGTACGCAGCAGCCCCGCCATGGCGCGCCGGACCTCGTGCCGGGCCCCGGCGGGCCAGGCCAGCAGCCCGCAGAGCAGTCCGATCACGCTGCCGGTGACGACGTCGACCATCCGCGCCTCCGAGAGACGCCAGGTGACCGGGGAGATCTGGGCGAAGGCCGTGGCCACGACCAGCGTGAAGAGCCCCTGCGTGCAGGCGATCCCCAGCATCGGCCCGCCGAAGAATGCCAGCAGCATCAGCGGGGCGAGGAGTACGGCGTACGCCTCGGTCAGCGGGCCGATCCCGATCAGCAGCGCGCCCGCCACCACGGCCCCGGCGGCATTGCCGGCCACGGCTCCGCGGACCGCCTGCCAGGTGGCCCCCACGGTGGAGCGCCCCAGCGTCAGCACGACGAGCAGTACCCAGAACCCGTGGGTCAGGTCGAGGGATCCGGCCACCAGCCGGGCCGCCGCGAGGCCCAGTGCGGTCCGCACGGCGTTCTGGAAGAGCACCGAGCGCAGGGTCACGTTGCCGAGGACCCGCCGGGCCCACAGGCGCGGTGTGGCGAGCTCCGCGTACCAGAACATCGCCCGGGGGGCGGGGGTGCGGGCCGGTACGCCGTTCAGCGCGATGTCCAGGGCGACCCCTGCGACGCGGGCGGACTCGGCCAGCGCCAGCACCCGGGACTGCCTGCGGAGCAGGGCGGTCGGCGGCCGGGCGTACGGGGGCCGGCCCGCGGGTTCGGCCCCCTGGGCGGTCGGGGGCCCGTCGGGGCCCGGTGGTCCGGCGGCGAGGCGGACGCGATAGGCCTGGAAGCTCCGCATCGCGTGCTCCAGGGTTTCGGGCGCCGGTGGACGGGTCCCCTCGGTCAGGGCGCGCGCGCACTCCTCGCACAGCGTTCCGACGCGGCCGAGGAGGGTCGCGGACGCCTGATCACGCCCTTCCGGGTGGGCCTCGGCGAGGGAGGCCAGCTGGCCGAGGAGCCGGCGTACCGCGCGGCCGGCCTGTTCCAGCGCCCGGTCGGTGCGACCCGCTCCGGCGGGCCGCTCGGCGGGCGGTACGTGGGACAGCCGCATGGTCGCTCCGGCCTCGCGCAGCCGCCGGGGCGGCATACCTCCGGCGCGCGCTTCGTGAGCCGCGGTCCGCAGTCCGGCGGCGAGGCGTTGCCGGTAGGTGGGGACGGCCGGGTCGGGCAGGAGGATCTCGCAGGCCGCGAGCAGGAGCAGGCCGAGACTCAGCCCGGCCAGCCGCTCCAGGAGCGTGTGGGGCGCGTAGGGAGGGAAGCAGGCCAGGATGTAGAAGAGCTGGAGGCCGGGTCCCACGCCGGCCGCGCGGGGTCCGGCCACGGCCGCGAACGCCAGGACGAAGCCGATGACGAGCATGCCGCCGGTGGCCGCCCAGGTGTTCACCGCGAGCAGCGTCCCGAGGGCCGCCACCGCCAGGGCCGGGGGGATGACCCGCAGGATGTCGGACGCCTGCTGACGGCCCGAGCCCGGAACGGCGGAGAGCAGACCCATGGCGATGGGTGCGAAGAGCGCGTACAGGGCGGTGACCGGAAGTCCGGCGGCGTACAGCATGGGGTAGAAGCCGACGCTCGCGGCCACCGTGACGCGGACGGATCTGCGCAGGAACGCGGCCCGCCGCGGCGCGGCGCTCACGCCGGCGCTCCCCCGGCCCCCGGACCTTCCGCACCGGGCCGGAGGGCAGGTCCGGGCGTCCGCGGGAGTGTCCGTGACGGAGAGGCCGCACGGAGCGGTCGGGTCCGCATGCCGCGCCCTCCTTCCCCGACCGCACCCACACTGCCGACGGCACCGGCGGCACCTGGACAGGGCCACCCGGCCGTCCCGTCATTGTCGACCGGCACGGGGGCACCCGCTCGCGGTGCCCGCGGGAGACCGGCCCCCGGAAACCCCGGGGCCTTGGAAACCCCGCACGCGGAAAACACCGGTTCCCCGTACGCGTCGTGCGTACGGGGAACCGGTGACGGTGGGGGCGCGGCTCAGCCGAGTCCGCGCGAGTCCTGCTTGAGGGCGGTGTCCACGGTGAGCGCCGTCGCGATGACGAGGCTGAGCATCGGCTCGGGCAGCTGGTAGTGGATCTGGAGGACGTAGTTGTCCGCCGAGGTGAAGAGCGTCTTGGCGAGCCCTTCCCAGGTCTTGGTGATCCGGGCGATCTCCGCGTCGTTCTGGTCGACGATCGCGAAGTTCCAGGCGCGCCAGTTCTCGGCCTTGATCGCGCCGACCTTCTGGCCGTCCACCATGATCGCGAAGTTGATCTTGCCGATCGCGTTCTGCTGGACGATCTCACCGACCAGCTGTCCGTCCGGTCGCTGGACGATCACGCGCGACTTGATGAACTTGGCGGGGCGGGTCAGCAGCAGCTGCGGCTGACCGTAGGCGTCCCGGATCTCCAGACGGTGCGTCAGGAACTGGTCCCAGCTGGAGACGAAGCGCAGGATCTTGCGGATCAGGCCCTGCCCGACCTCGACGACCGAACCGAGGGTCGCGCCCTGCTGGTCGAAGACGCGGTACTCGTTCGTCACCTCGATCAGCTTGGCCTTCTGGTTCACCACCAGGACCTGCTGATCGAAGAGCGTTCCGGCGCTGATCTGGCCGGGCTGGGCGGGCGCGTTCTTCTGCTGGGGCACGGCCGCCAGAGGAGCCGGCGCCTGCACGGCGGCGGTCTGCGGAGCGCCTGCCGGGGCCGTGGGCTGGGTGCCCGCGGCGGGGTGGGTGTGCTCGGTCCACTGGGAACCGTCCCAGTAGCGGAGCAGCTCCGTGGCGCCATGCGGATCAGGGAACCAACCCGCAGGTATGTTCGAGGTCGTGGTCACCGAGGCACACTATCCCGCGACGGGACTCCCGGCACATTCTTGAAACTTCACACACCTGTACTGTGGCGGCGATGACGAGGCTGAGGACACCGGAGAGCGTGCGGGGGGACGCCATGCCCGCGGGCACGCCCTCGCTCCGCCCGCCCCGGGCAGGTCGGCCAACTCCCTTGCCCCGGTGGGGCCGTGGGGCGAGTGCCGCACGGCCGCGGGCCCGCCGGGCCGCCGCCGCGCTCCCGTGGGCGGCCCTGTCGGCGGTGCTCGTCCTGCTCTGCTGTTCCCTCGGCGCGAGCGCCGCGGCGGGGACCGTGGAGGGCGGGGCGGTGGGCAACGCGCCCGCCGGAACGACGGCTCGGGCGACGCTCACCCTCGTACACCCGGCCGAGGTGCCCGAGGTCCAGGACGTACGCGCCTACGCCCCGGCCGGACATGGGCCCGACAGTTCCTGTCACGGCTCCCCCGGGTGTGCGGCGGCCGCCCTGCCGCCCGCCCTCGCGTCACCCGTCGCACTGCCGCACCCCGACGGTATCGGCCCCCTCGCGCCCAGCCCGGGCGTCACCCCGATCCGGGGACCCTCGGACACCGCCACGCAGGCCGTGGACCGGCTCCGCCTCGGCGTCCAGCGGACCTGAGGGCCGCCCCGCAGCCGCGAGCCGGACAAGAGGCCCCGTTCGAGGGGGTGTTGTCACCGGCCCGCCCGGAGCGCCATTCTCCCCGCGTACTTCCCGTCGATGCCGAATTCCGAGGACGATCCCATGACTTCGACCCAGAACCAGAACTCCCCCTCCTCCGCGCGCCGCGCCAAGCTGGAGGAGGCGCGGCGCAAGGAGCGCGGCCGCGAGCGCCGCGTCAGGATCCTCACCATCTCGGCCGCCGTCGTGGTGGTCGCCGCCCTGGTCGCCGGCGGCGGCTATCTGATGACGAAGGCCGACGACAAGGACAAGGCCGAGGCGAAGGCGAAGACCGGCGCCATCGCGGGTGAGCGCAGCTGGGACAAGCTGACACAGAACCACGTCGAGACGCCGGTCTCCTACCCGATGAACCCGCCGGTCGGCGGCGACCACAATCCGGTCTGGATGAACTGCGACGCCGACGTCTACACCGAGGCGATACCGAAGGAGAACGCCGTCCACTCCATGGAACACGGCGCCGTATGGGTCACCTACAACAGCAAGGCCGCGGACGCCGACGTGAAGGCCCTCGCCGAGCGGGTCAAGAACACCACGTACTCCCTGATGAGCCCGCTGGAGGACCAGGCGGACCCGTTGATCCTGAGCGCCTGGGGCAAGCAGGTCACCGTGACCAGTGCTTCCGACCCGCGGGTCGCCCAGTTCTTCACCAAGTACGTGCAGGGCGCGCAGACGCCGGAGCCGGGTGCCGCCTGCACCGGCGGGATCTCCAAGTGACGAGCGCCGGCCGCGCGGCGGGGTCACGGCTGGCGGTGGCCGGCGTCGCCGTGCTGCTGCTCGCCCTGGGGCTGGTGGCGCTGATGGTCGTACGGCCGTCCTCCGCCTCTTCCTCCGGCTCCGGCGCCGCTTCGGAGGCCGCGCGGTCGGCGCCCGCGGACGGTTCGGTGGACGCCGGTTTCGCCCGGGACATGTCCGTACATCACCAGCAGGCCGTCGAGATGTCGTTCATCGTCCGGGACCGTACGGACGACGAGGAGGTGCGCCGGCTCGCGTACGACATCATCAACACCCAGGCCAACCAGCGCGGGATGATGCTCGGCTGGCTGGAGCTGTGGGGGCTGGCGAAGAGTTCACCGGTCCCGCCGATGCGGTGGATGGGCCACACCTTCACGCCGCACGACGGGGCGCTGATGCCCGGCATGGCCACCGACACCCAGCTGGACGCGCTGCGTGCGGCCAAGGGCGAGGAAGCCGAGATCCTCTATCTGCGGCTCATGACGGCCCACCACACCGCAGGGGCGGAGATGGCGCAGGCGGCGGCCGACTCGGCCACCACCGACGCGATCACGAACCTCGCCGCCGGCATGGTGCGCGGTCAGCGGTCGGAGATCGCGCTCATGGCGGACATGCTCCGCGAGCGCGGCGCGAAAGCCTGACGGCGGCGGCACCGGGAGCGGGTGGAGATCCGTTCGGAATGCACGATTCCTCCCCTCTCCGGTACCGTCGCCCCCGCCGTCACATAGGCTCGGTGGCGATATGAAGAATCACCTCACGCAGCTGGGCCCCAAGGCCGACAAGGACACCGTCCGACGGCACAATCTCAGTCTCGTACTGCGTGCCGTCCGCGACGAGGACGAAACCGGCGAGGCGACCAGGGCCGGCGTCGCGGCCCGCGTGGGGCTCACGCGGGCCGCGGTCTCCTCACTGGTCGAACAGTTGCTGGAGACCGGCTTCCTCACCGAGTCCGGCAAGACCTTCAGCGGTCAGGCGGGGCGTCCCGGCACCGCGCTCAAGGTCGCCCGCACCGGGCCCGCGGGCATCGGGGTGGAGATCAACATCGACTACGTCTCGGTCTGCGTCGTCGACCTGGCGGGCACCGGACGGGTACGGCAGACGGAGCATCTGGACAACCGGGGGGAACCGCCCGAGGAGGTCCTGGTGCGCGCCGCCCGGATCGCCGCGCGAACCCTGGACTCGGCCCACGAGCAGGAGCTCGCCCCGGTGGGCGCGGCGCTCGCCCTGCCGGGCCTCGTCTCGGGCGGCGCGGTGCGCCAGGCGCCGAACCTCGGCTGGAACCGCGTCCCGGCGGAGCGTCTGTTCGCCGAGGCACTCGCCGTACTGAACCCGGGGCTCGGCCCGCTGCCCGTCAGCTCGGAGAACGAGGCGAACCTGGCGGCGCTGGCCGAGCTGTGGTTCGGCGGCCTCGGCGACGTCCGCAGCTTCCTCTACCTGACGGGCGAGATCGGTGTCGGCGGCGCCCTGGTGATCGGTGGCGAGCTGCTGCGCGGCGCGCACGGCTTCGCCGGGGAGATCGGCCATGTCGTCGTGGACCCTGAGGGCCCCGAGTGCCGGTGCGGCTCGCGCGGCTGCCTGGAGCAGTACGCGGGTCAGGCGGCGCTGTTGCGGGCGGCGGGCATAGAGGGGGCCGGGGGCGGTGCGGCGGTGGTCGAGCTGGAGCGCAGGGTGCGCTCGGGCGACGCGCGCGCCACAGCGGCGGTCGGCGAGGCGGGCCGCATGCTGGGCCGCGTCCTGTCGGGCGCGGTGAACCTGATCGACCCGGACGCCGTGGTGCTCGGCGGGATCTTCCGGAGCCTGATGCCCTGGCTGTCCGGGCCGGCCGACGAGGAACTGACCGGCCGG
The DNA here is from genome assembly GCF_026343115.1 of Streptomyces sp. NBC_00102. GTDB lineage: Bacteria > Actinomycetota > Actinomycetes > Streptomycetales > Streptomycetaceae > Streptomyces. The sequence goes on along the minus strand of NZ_JAPEMC010000002.1, from coordinate 348,214 downwards.
GTGGTCTCCGGTCTCTGGTCCCCGGGCAGCGGCAGGCTGCGGGCGTCCTCGGTGGCCGGGGACGCGGCACGGGGCGCGGCGGCCCTGGTGATGCAGGACGTCCTGGCCGACCCGGTGGCGTACGCCGGCCGGGAGCGGTGAGAAGAACCGGTCCTGGTAGCGTGCCACCACCGGGGCGCCAACTGGCCCCCGGTGGTGACGCGTTGGCACCCAGCGGCCATCTCGCGTCCGTCTTCGCACCTGCCTTCGCGGCCGCCCGAACGGAGTGATCGCCGTGACCGAGCCGGACCCCGGGATTCCAGTCGCACCCACCCCGCGCGTGGTGCTGGAGCACTACCACCGGGCCATGTTGTCGATGGCCGCCGACGATCTCGCGGATCTCTACGCGGTCGACGCGGTGCACGAGTTCCCGTTCACCAGCCCCGGCTTCCCCGAACGCTTCGAGGGGCGCGAGGAGGTCCGCGCGGGTTACCGGGCGGCCTGGGGCGCGAGTCCGGCCGAGGTCACGGAGATCCGCGACGTCACCGTGTACGAGACCGGCGACCCGGGGGTGATCGTCTCCGAGCACGTGGTGGTGGGTTCGCTGCCCGCCCGGGGCCTCACCTTCACCGTCCCCGGGCTGCTGATCCTGCACGTGCGGGACGGTCTGATCGTCCGCGTGCGCGATTACATGGACGGCTTCGGCGTCGCGGCGTCCCGGGGCTGAGCACCGCTGGGGCGCGCCCGACCGGCGCTCGCGCACACGAACCGGCAGGGGCCGGGCCGTCCCGCCGGACGGCCCGGCCCCTGCCGGTTGAGCATCGCGTGTCGCGAGTCGCGGGTGTCGCGGTACCCCTGGGGTCAGCGGACGCCGAGGAGGTGGTCCAGGGCGAGCTGGTCGAGGGCTTCGAAGGCCATGGAGCGCTGGGCGGCGGCGTCGACGTCGAAGTCCTCGTAGGCGGAGGTGTCGGCGAGGAGGCCCTTGAGGCCGTCGGCGGCGGTCGGGGTGGCGAGCTCGTCCAGGCGGGAGGCGGTGAGGGCTTCCTGGACGGCGGGGTCGTTGCGGAAGGCGGCGGCGCGCTCCTTGAGGATCAGGTAGTTGCGCATGCAGTTCTTCGCGGACTCCCAGACGCCGTCGATGCCGTCGGTGCGCACCGGCTTGAAGTCGAAGTGGCGGGGGCCGGTGTAGTCGGAGTTCTCCAGGAGGTCGACGAGCCAGAAGGCCTGGCGCAGGTCGCCGGCGCCGAAGCGGAAGTCCTGGTCGTACTTGATGCCGGACTGGCCGTTGAGGTCGATGTGGTAGAGCTTGCCGGCCCACAGGGCCTGGGCGATGCCGTGGGGGAAGTTGAGCCCGGCCATCTGCTCGTGGCCGACCTCGGGGTTCACGCCGTAGAGCTCGGGGCGTTCCAGGCGCTCGATGAAGGCGAGGGCGTGGCCGACGGTGGGCAGGAGGATGTCGCCGCGGGGCTCGTTGGGCTTGGGCTCGATCGCGAAGCGGATGTCGTAGCCCTTGTCGGTGACGTACTCGCCGAGGAGGTCGAAGGCTTCCTTCATGCGGTCGAGGGCGTCGCGGACGTCCTTGGCGCCGCCGGACTCGGCGCCCTCGCGGCCGCCCCAGGCGACGTAGGTCTCGGCGCCGAGCTCGGCGGCGAGGTCGATGTTGCGGATGACCTTGCGCAGCGCGTAGCGGCGGACGTCACGGTCGTTGGAGGTGAAGCCGCCGTCCTTGAACACGGGGTGCGTGAACAGGTTGGTGGTGGCCATCGGGACCTTCAGGCCGGTGCGCTCCAGAGCGTCCTTGAACCGGCCGATCACCGCGGCGCGCTCGCTGTCCGAGGACCCGAACGGGATCAGGTCGTCGTCGTGGAACGTCACACCGTGCGCGCCGAGCTCCGCGAGCTTCTCGACGGACTCGACCGGGTCCAGCGCCGGACGGGTCGGCTCGCCGAAGGGGTCGTTGCCCCGCCAGCCCACGGTCCAGAGACCGAAGGTGAACTTGTCAGCGGAAGTGGGAGTGAAGCGGTCCGACATGTCTGCCTCTTGATCGACGGGCCCGGACGGCTGCTCTGCCGACCGACCAATTTGTTCAGTGCCATTACTAATATGGCACCCGGACGGCCGGATGGGAAACCCTTGGGCACCAAAAAGTCTTCGCGCCCCTGTTCGCACCCCATCCGATCACGTAATTTGTTTGGCGAACGAGCAAATCCCGCAGCACGAGAAGAGGTAGCCATGCCGCCGCGCACGGTCGTCATCGGTGTGGACAGTTCCACCCAGTCCACCAAAGCAGCTGTCACCGATGCCGTCACCGGCGAGATCCTCGCCGTGGGCCGCGCCCCGCACGTGGTCCTCGGCGAGGGCGGCGCCCGCGAGAGCGACCCCGAGGTGTGGTGGCAGGCGCTGCGCGACGCGGTGGCCGCCGGGATGAAGGAGGCCCAGGTCCCCGCATCGACCGTCACGGGCATCGCGGTCGCCGGGCAGCAGCACGGGCTCGTGGTGCTGGACGCCGACGGCCGCCCGCTGCGCCCCGCGCTGCTCTGGAACGACACCCGCTCCGCCCCGCAGGCCGCCGCCCTCACCGAGGCGCTCGGCGGCCCCGAGGCGTGGACGGCCCGCACCGGCTCGGTGCCGGTCGCCTCGATGACCGCGTCCAAGTGGCAGTGGCTGCGCGAGAACGAACCGGAGACCGCGGCCGCCACCGCGGCCGTCCGCCTCCCGCACGACTTCCTCACCGAGCGTCTCACCGGTGTCGCGGTGACCGACCCGGGCGACGCCTCGGGCACCTGCTGGTACTCCACCGCCACCGGCGCGTACGACCCCGAGCTGCTCGCCCTGATCGGCCTGGACGCGGCACTGCTGCCCGAGGTCGCCCCCACCGGCGGCGCCCGCGCCGGTTCGCTGACCGCCGAGGCCGCCGAGGCGCTCGGGCTGCCCGCCGGCATCGCCGTCGCGGCCGGCACCGGCGACAACATGGCCGCCGCGGTCGGCCTCGGCCTCGGCGCCGAGGGACTGCTCGACCACCCGGTGCTCAGCCTCGGCACCTCCGGCACCGTCTTCGCGGCCTCCCGCACCCGGCCCGCCTCCCCCGCGCTCGCCGGTTTCGCGGCGGCGGACGGAACGTACCTCCCGCTCGCCTGCACGCTGAACTGCACCCTCGCCGTGGACAAGGTGGCCGGCCTGCTGGGCCTCCACCGTGACGACGCGTCACCCGGCGGCGAAGCCGTCCTCCTTCCGTACCTGGACGGCGAGCGCACCCCCGACCTGCCGCACGCCTCCGGCCTGCTCACCGGTCTGCGCCACGACACCACCCCGCAGCAACTTCTGGGCGCCGCCTACGAAGGCGCGGTGTTCACCGTGCTGCACGCCATGGACGAACTGCTCCGCGCCTGCGGGCTCGACCCGGCGGACCCGGAGGTCGCCGCCCGCCCGCTGCGCCTGATCGGCGGCGGCGCGCAGGGCACCACCTGGATCGAGACCGTGCGCCGGCTCTCCGGCCGGCCCCTGGTGCTGCCCGCCAACGGCGAGTTGGTGGCCCTCGGCGCCGCCGCGCTCGCCGCCGCGGCGGCCGGCGGCGGCGACCCGGTCGCCCTGGCCACCGCGTGGAACGGCAACGGCACGGCGGGGACGGACCGTCAACTCGACGCGGTCGAGCGGGACACGGCGGCCTGGGAGCGGATCGGATCGGTGCTCGACCGGTCCGCGCAGTCCCTTCTCGGCGGCTGACGGCACCCCGGGAGCACCGCCGGATCACCTCGGGCATCCCCGAACCCGCTTCCGCGCAGCGGGTTTGGGGATGCGAACCGATGTTCAATAGGATCCGGCGATGATCACAACCAAACGGCTGACGACCGGGGTGGGCCTGTTCCTCGCCACCCTGGCCGCCGGAATCGGCACCGCCGTGCCGGCCGCCGCCGACGAACCCCCCACCGCCTCCTCGCCCAAGGTCGAACTGGTCCTCGACGTCAGCGGGTCCATGCGCACCCGCGACATCGACGGCGAGTCCCGGATGAGCGCGGCCAAGCAGGCGTTCAACGACGTGCTGGACGCCGTCCCCGAGGAGGTCCAGCTCGGCATACGCACGCTCGGCGCCGACTACCCGGGCGACGACCGCCAGGTCGGCTGCAAGGACACCAAGCAGCTGTACCCGGTCGGGCCGTTGGACCGCACCGACGCGAAGACCGCGGTCGCGACCCTCGCACCCACCGGCTGGACCCCGATCGGCCCGGCTCTGCTCGGCGCGGCGGACGACCTGGACGGGGGTGATTCCACCCGGCGGATCGTCCTGATCACCGACGGCGAGGACACCTGCGGCCCGCTCGACCCGTGCGAGGTGGCGCGCGACATCGCCGCCCGCGGGGTGCACCTGGTGATCGACACCCTGGGCCTGGTGCCCAACGCGAAGATCCGGCAGCAGCTGACCTGCATCGCCGAGGCCACCGGCGGTACGTACACGGCCGTCCAGCACAAGGAGGACCTGTCGCACCGGGTCACCCAGCTGGTGGACCGCGCCGCCGAACCCGTCGTCACCCCGGTGGCGACCGAGGGCGCGGCCAGTTGCGCCAAGGCCCCCGAGCTCACCCCCGGCCTCTACACGGACCGCGCCAAGCTCGGCGAGCACCGCTGGTACCGGGTGAACGTCCTGCCCGGCCAGGAGCTGCGGGCCTCCGCCAGTGTCTCGGCCGACCGGGCCGTCAACAACGACTACGGCATCCTGCTGCGCGCGGTCACCACGCACGGACGGGAGATCGTCCGGGGCTCCGAATCGGGCACCGGCCGTACCGACGCCATCTCCACCGGGCTGCGCTACCCCAAGGCCGAGGCGGACGACGACGCCGACGCCGAGACGGCCGAGGCCGTCTGTCTCCAGCTCGGCGACTCCTTCTCCTCCCCCACCTCCGCGAAGACCGGCCCCGGCATGCCGGTCGAGCTGACCATCGACGTGGTGGACTCCCCCGACGACGCGGCGGACACCGCGGCCTTCGGCCTCGGCCGCGGCTGGTGGTTCCTGGGCCTGATGCTGCTCGCCGGTCTGCTGGCCGGTCTGCTGTTCGGCTGGATCTCGCGCTGGCGCGTCGCCGTATGGAGGACCAACTGATGCGTACGACTCCCCGTATCCGGACCACCCGCACCCACCGGGTGCTGCGCGCGAGCGCGGGCGCCCTGGTCGCCGGTCTCGCCCTGTTCCCCACCGCGGGCCCGGCCCTGGCGGACGACCCGTCCGCCTCGGCGAGCCCGGAGGACGGCTCGGAAGCCGGTCCCACCGAAGCCGGCACCACCTTCCGTACCGCGACCGCCCTCCAGCAGGACCAGGCGGGCACCGCGCAGGCCTCGGTGGGCGACTACCTCTACTGGGTCTTCCCGGCCGACGCCGGGCAGCGGCCGACCGTACGGGCCACCGTGACCCTCCCCGAGGCGTCGCTCCGGCACGGGGCGTCCACCTGGCAGATCGACGTCTACGACGGGCTGCGCCGCCGCCAGGCGTGCATGTACGGCCACCAGACCCGCTCGGCGGCGGCCGACGCGGCGACGGTCGAGCTCGACTGCGTACTGCGCCCGGTGCGTGCCTGGTCCGAGCCGTGGGCCAACGACCCGCTGCCGGGCAGCTACTACGTGCGGCTGACCGTGCTGGACCTGCCCGACACCGACCTCGGCCAGCCCATCGGGGCCCGGGTGGAGGCCACCTCGATCGACGCGGGCAGCGCGCACGACGTGGACGGCACGCTCTCCGAGCCGCTGGTGCCCGGCTCCTCCGCCGTACGCGCCGCCGCCGGCTCCACCGCGTCGGCCTCCCCCACCGACGGCGCCACGGACGAGCCGGTCGTGGTGGCCGGCAGCGAGCCGGAGGACGGCTGGTCCTCCGGCTGGTGGACGCAGCGCTGGCTGTGGAGCGCGGGCGGTGCGGTGCTCGCGGCCCTGGCCGGTGTCTTCGGCTACTCCGTGACGCGCGGCCGGGGCCGCCCGTCGCACCTGCCGCCGGGCGTCTGACGGCGTTGTGACCCCTGCGTGCCGCGCCGCCGTTCCCTTCCCGGGACGGCGGCGCGGTCGTGTCCGGGCCGTACGCCGCCGAGTGGCGGGCCGTGCGGGGCTGCCGGAAGCTGCCCCCGAAAGCCCCCATGCGGATCGGACACCAGGAGGCAGCGCGCGTGTGGCAGTTCTTCGCGGACAACCCCTGGGTGACCGTGTTCTCGGTGATCACGGTCGGCGCGCTGCTCGGCATGGTGCGCTTCGGCCCGGTCAGGCTCGGCGCGGCGGGCGTGCTCTTCGTCGGGCTCTTCGTGGGCGCCCTGGACAAGGACATCGCCGCCGCCCTGCCCGCGGGAGCGTCGGCGCTGGGACTGGCCCTGTACGTCTACACGGTCGGGCTGGAGTCCGGCCCCGCCTTCTTCCGTGAACTCCGGGGCCAGCTCGCCGTGATGGCCGGTGCGATCGTGGCGCTCGTCGTCACCGCCGTCGTGGTGGGCGCGCTCGGCCACGGAGCGCTCGGGATCAGCGGTCCGTTCCTCGCCGGCGGCTTCGCGGGCATCGGGACCACCACCCCGGGCCTCGCCGCCGCCCAGGCCGCGTCCGAGGACCCGGCGCAGCCCGCCGTCGGTTACGCGATCGGCTACCCGTTCGCCGTGGTGATCACCATCATGTTCATCGCCGCCATCGCCTCCCGCCGCCGGTGGACCGCCCGGCGCGACCCCGACTCCGGCCTGCCCTCGACCCTCGTCACCCGGACGGTGCACGTCACCCGCGAGATCGCGTGGGCGGACGTGCCGGGCGTCGCCGAGCACCGCGTCCTGGCCAGCGAGTACCGGGCGGTGGGCGCCGCGCCCCGGGTCGCCGTCCGTCTGGACCGGCTGCACCCGGGCGACCTGGTCGAGGTGGTGGGCGGCGAGGACGACGTGTCGGCGGCGACCGTCCGCCTCGGCGAGCTCGCCCAGGCGCATCTGCTCGACGACCGGTCCACCGTGGACTACCGCCGCGTCCTGCTCACCAACCCGGACCTGGCGGGCCACACGGTCGCCGAACTCCGCCTGGCCGACACCTACGGAGCGGCCGTCAGCCGGGTGCGACGCGGCGACTTCGACATGCTCGCCCACGACGGCCTCGTCCTCCAGCTGGACGACCGGCTCCGGGTGGTCATGCCACGCGAGCGCTCCGCCGAAGTCACCCGTTTCCTCGGCGACACGGAGGCGAAGGTCAGCGAGGTCAGCGCGGTGAGCCTCGGTCTCGGCCTCGCGCTGGGCTTCCTCATCGGCATCCCGTCACTGACCCTCGGCAGCACCACCCTGGCCCTCGGCACCGGGGCGGGTCCCCTGGTGATGGGCATGTTCCTCGGCTGGCGGCGGCGCACCGGCCCCCTGGTGTGGACGCTGCCGACCCGGGCCAACCTCACCCTCCGCCAGATCGGACTGCTGCTCTTCCTGGCCATCGTCGGCCTCGGCTCCGGCTACTCCTTCCGCGAGAACGCGTTCTCCCTGTTCGGCCTGAAACTGCTGGCGGTCCTGGTGGCCGGCGCGCTCGTCAGCTACGCGCTGATGGTCCTGGTAGCGAAGGCGCTCGGCCAGAGCCGGGAGCGGACCATGGGGCTGCTCTCGGGGTACGTGGGCAACCCGGCGATCCTCGCGTACACCAACAGCAGGACGAGTGACAGCCGGGTCAACAGCGGCTATTCGACCCTGTTCGCGCTGAGCATCCTGGTGAAGATCGTCTGCGTGCAGCTCCTCGTGGGGCTGTGATCCGGGGCCCAGGGCACGGCCCTCCACCGGCGGAGGCAGTACCTCGGAGTCTTCGCTCTGGCCAACGGGACTGCCCGGCAGGGCCGGTTGAGCGAGGAGCAGTTCCGCTTCCGGCGGGCGCCGAACGACTGGTACGACGCCAACTGCCCGAACCCGTCCGACACCGATCCGGAGGCAGCGGAGGGCCGTTTCCCGGCACGGTCGGTCCGAGTCACCGGGAGGGCATCGGGACGTCCGCCCGGCACCGGTGTCAGTGGCCCGGTGCATGATCGGGTCGGTCGGCACGGAACAATGCCGGAGTCGGTGGAGACGGGAGCCCGGTGACCGGAATCGAACAGAAGACGGAGAGGATCTCGGACGGGCTGTCGATCATGCGCGAGCTGGAGCGCGTGCTCGGTCACAGGTTCTCCGAGAAGACTCCGCGGTGGGCGGAGCTCGGCTTCCCCGTGGTCGACAGGGGCACGTACGCGATCTTCCCGCTCGCGGTGGCCCCCGCGCGGGAGGACGGCGACGCCAGTGGGACCGAGCCCCTGTCGGACATCAGGCGCGGCCTGCGACGCGCTTACGTCCACTTCTACGGAGGGGACGACTCCCGTGCGGAGATGGAGCTCGATGCCGAGGACGGGTACGGCCGGAAACTCGTCGAGGCCGGAGCCGTCGTCACCGGACCGCCGTGGGAGTGCCTGTGGTGCGTCCAGCGCTTCGCCGTGATGCTCGTGCACGCGGTGGACCGGCGGCCCGGGTGGGACACACTGGCTCTCCACGTCGTCCCGAAGGACTGGGTCCGGTACGGGCCGCTCAACCCGGGAACGAAACGCGAAGCATCGCGCCGCCGGCGGATCGTCGGAGAACGGGACGCCGCCGACGTGGTCTGGTCGTGGCCGCTCGCGGAAACCGGCGCCTGAGACAACGAATACGGACGCGGTTCACGATCGCCGGAGCTGCGGCAGACCCGTCCGCCGATGATCCCCTGCCCATACAACGAGGACGGCAATGAGAGCACTGACCATCAGCGATGAGCCGAGCAAGGACCAGAAGCGGCTCCGCGACGAGTTCGACGCGTCCGTACTGCGGCGGACCCACCCGCGCGAGCTGCGCCGCCGGCTGGAGGTCCTGACCCGCGCCGACGGACGGGAGCCGGCCACGGCCGGTGGGGTCACGCACCTCGGTTTCGGCAACGGCGAAGGCGGCAGCGTCAACGCCTGGATGGCGGCCGACGGCCGTGCCCTGCTGGTGACGTTCGACCCCGCCGGCGTGCTCAACTCCCCCGGCGACGCCCGTGCGCAGGCCGCGCTGTACGAGGGCGTACCGGCGGACCTCCTCGCTCTGGTGAGGGACGTGCCCCGCGCGGACACCACGCCCGTCGTCCCGCACCCGGACGGTGGCACCCTGGTGGCGGCCACCGGGGTCTTCCATTTCTCCGGCCCCTGCGCCATGGCGGACGGGCTGGTGACCCGGCTTCAGGAGACCGGTGCGGGCATCGAGGACACCGGGGTCGGCCGTCTGCTGGACGGCTTCCTCGCGATGGAGGACTTCTCCCCCTCCGCCGTCGCGGAGGCGGCGCGGTGGTGGAGCGCCGAAGACGTCGGAAGAGGCTTCGCCGCGACCGCCGCGCAGGATCAGGACGGGTCCCGGACCGCGCCGCACGACCGGGAGGCGGTGGACCGCTTCTGCAAGCTCTGGGCCGACGACGGGTACAACGACCGGTGGGACGTGCACTACGTCCTGTTCGACGGGTGGACCCTCGAAGAGGCGGGCGAGACGCGGGAGGAGCTGCTGGGCCTGATCCGGACACTGGGCCTCGAGCGCGTCGATGCCCCGCCGGGAGCCGCCACCGGTGAGGTGTGGGTCCGCACCGACCCCCGCATCGACGCCGAACTCGAACGCTGGTCGTGAGCCGTCCGAGGGCCGAGGCGGGTATCGGGCTCCGGGTGTCCGGTGCCGGGTGCCGGGTGCCGGGTGTCGGGTGCCGAGTGCCGAGTGCCGAGTGCCGAGTGCCGAGTGCCGAGTGCCGAGTGCCGAGTGCCGAGTGAGGATCGCGGGGAACGGACGGGGCCGGGACCAGGGGGACCGGCGGGAGACCCTCGCTGATCCGCCCCTGACCCGTGGGGCCCCTCGTCCGTAGACGCCTCGTCCGTGGAGCCCCTCACCCGCGGCCCCCTCCTCAGCCGAGGTGCGGCACCTCCACCGTGCCGGTTCCCTCCGCCGTGGCGCCCGTCGCCTCGACCGTGACGCGGAAGGGCCGGCCGCTGCCTTCCGCGGTGACCCGTACGCCGTCCTCGTCACGGGTGACGTGGAAGGTCGCGGCGGGTTCGCCGGTCAGGCCGGGGACGGTGACCGAGGTAGTGGCCGTCCCGGACCGCGGGGCCGGGCCGAAGGCCCGCAGGGTGAGGTCGGCGAGCCAGTCGCCGTCCGGGCGCTGGTCGTCGCTGCCCCAGGGGAGCACCGCGCCGGGGCGGACGTACAGCGGGAGGCTGTCGAAGCCGTGGGTCTCCTGGCGCCAGACCGGTCCGGTGACCGTTTCGCCGGTGAGCAGGTGGGTCCAGGTGCCCTCGGGGACGTAGTACTCCACCTCGCCCTCGGCCGAGAAGACCGGGGCGACGAGCAGGTCCGGGCCGAGCATGTACTGCCGGTCCAGGGTGCGGGTCGCCGGGTCGTCCGGGAACTCCAGCAGCATCGGGCGCATCATCGGGACGCCGGTGCGGTGGGCCTCGGCGGCGGCACCGTAGAGGTAGGGCATCAGGCGGTGCTTGAGGAGGGTGAACTGCCGTGTCACATCGACGGCTTCCTCGCCGAACTCCCACGGCACGCGGTAGGAGACGTTGCCGTGGAGGCGGCTGTGCGAGGAGAGGAGGCCGAAGGCGACCCAGCGCTTGAAGACGTCCGGGTCGGGGGTGCCTTCGAAGCCGCCGATGTCGTGGCTCCAGAATCCGAAGCCGGACAGGCTCAGCGAGAGGCCGCCGCGCAGGGATTCGGCCATCGCGTTGAAGGAGGCGAAGCAGTCGCCGCCCCAGTGGACGGGGAACTGCTGGCCGCCCGCGGTGGCGGAGCGGGCGAAGAGGACTGCCTCACCGCTTCCCCGCTCCTTCTCCAGGAGTTCGAAGACCGCGCGGTTGTAGATCTGCGCGTAGTAGTTGTGCATCCGCTCGGGGTCGGAGCCGTCGTGCCAGACGACGTCCGTCGGGATGCGCTCGCCGAAGTCGGTCTTGAAGCAGTCGACTCCCTGGTCGAGCAGGACCTTCAGCTTGCTCTGGAACCAGGCGGTCGCCTCGGGGTTGGTGAAGTCCACCAGGGCCATGCCCGGCTGCCAGAGGTCCCACTGCCAGACGTCGCCGTTGGGCCTGCGGACGAGGTAGCCCTTCTCGGCGCCTTCGGCGAACAGGGCTGATTTCTGGGCGATGTAGGGGTTGATCCACATGCTGATGCGCAGTCCGCGTTCCTTGAGGCGGGCCAGCATCCCTTCCGGGTCGGGGAAGACGTCCGGGTCCCAGAGGAAGTCCGACCACTGGTACTCACGCATCCAGAAGCAGTCGAAGTGGAAGACGGAGAGCGGGATGTCGCGTTCGGCCATGCCCTCCACGAAGGAGGTCACCGTTTCCTCGTCGTACGCGGTGCAGAAGGAGGTGGTGAGCCACAGCCCGAAGGACCAGGCCGGGGGGAGCGCGGGGCGGCCGGTGAGGGCGGTGTAGCGGGCCAGGACGTCCTTGGGCGTCGGGCCGGCGACGACGTAGTACTCCAGCGTCTGGTCCTCGACGCTGAACTGCACCTGGCCCACGGACTCCGAGCCGACCTCGAAGGCCACCTTGCCGGGGTGGTTGACGAAGACGCCGTAGCCGCGCGAGGAGAGGTAGAACGGGATGTTCTTGTAAGCCAGTTCGCTACTGGTGCCGCCGTCCGCCTGCCAGACGTCGACGACCTGGCCGTTCTTGACGAAGGGGGTGAACCGCTCACCGAGGCCGTAGACGTTCTCCCCGACGGCCAGGGCGAGTTGGGCGATCATGTGGTGGGCGCCGTCGGGAGTGGTGGCGAAGGCGGTGCCCTTGCGGTCCACGCCGGTGAGCCGGCGGCCGTCCGCGTCGAGGAAGGCGAGACCCCAGGGTCCGTCCTTGTCGAGTCTCAAGGTCAGTGGCCCGCTGGTGAGTTCGGCGACCGAGCCCTCCCGCGTGGTACGCACCGAGGCGTGCGGCGCCGCGTCCACGGACAGCTCGAAGTCCGGGCCATGGTTGGCCTTCCCCGCGTGGTGGGTGGCGCGGATGCCGATGATCCCCTCGGCGGGTGTGAAGCATTCGACCGTGATCAGGGGGGTGTTGAGAGTGTCGCCCCGCCCGGTGACCCGCATGACCGCCGCGTGGGCGGTGATCCGGTCGGCGTCCACCCGAAGATCACGGATCTCGGTGGCGTAGGAGGCGGTGACTCCCTCCCGCATGAGCCAGAATCCGTCGGTGAACTTCATGAGGACTCCTTGTCGTGGGCGGTGGTGAGCGGAGTACGGGCTGCCGCGGTGCGGTGCCGGGTCACTCGGACGCTCCCGCCGGGGTGAAGGCGAGGCGTGCGAGGCGCAGGGCGCCGCGCAGGGTGACCCGGAGGTCCGCCACCCCGTCCGCCGCGAATTCCGCGGTCACGGACCGGTAGTCGTACGGGCCGCCACCGGCGGGGAGTTCGACGGTCGCGGTGGCGCCGTCCGTCTCGATCCCGACCGTGCCCCCGCCCGCCGCGTGGACGGTGACGCCGTGCACACCGGGCCCGAAGTCGCAGGCTTCGAAGACCAGCAGGCCGCCTTCCTCCGCTGCGCCGGTGGTCGCGGTGACGGCGTCGCCGTCGGTCTTCGCGCGGTCGACGATCTCCGTGCCGTGCTGCTCGTCGTAGTCGGCCGCCCCGATGCCGGCGGTGAGGACGGGGCGGGGCCCGGAGGGCTCTCCACCGAGCTCCACTCCGGCGGTGAGCCGGATGTCCGCACTGGAGGCCCCGGCCAGCAGCTCGTACGCGCCCGGCTCCACGGCCCAACGGCCGTGCGCCACGTCCCAGTGACCCAACTCGGCCACCGGCACGAGGAATTCGACCCGCTCCGAACCGCCGGGGGCGAGGTGCAGCCTGCGGTGGCCGGCCAGCTTGCGCAGCGGCAGGCGGGCGGCGTCCGGTCCGGTGCGGCGTACGTAGAGCTGGGCGACCTCGTCGGAGGGGGCCCCGCCGGTGTGGGTGACGGTCAGGGCGACCCGGAGCAGGTCGTCCTCGCGGGCGACGGTGAGGTCCGTGTACCCGAAGGAGGCGTAGGAGAGCCCGTGGCCGAACGGGTAGAGCGGGGTGCCGTCGAAGTAGAGGTACGTCTGGCGGGATCCGACGACGTCGTAGTCGAAGAGGTCCGGCAGGTCGGCGTCGGAGGCGTACCAGGTCTGCGGGAGCCGTCCGGCCGGGGAGACGTCCCCGGTGAGGACCCGGGCGAGCGCGGTGCCGGCCGCCTGGCCGCCGTGGGCGGTCCACAGCAGGGCGGGGAGTGCGGCGGCGGCCTCCGGTACGGCGTACGGGTAGGCGGAGGTGAGGACGAGCACGGTACGCGGGTTGGCGGCGTGTGCGGCGCGCCAGAGCTTCTCCTGCTGGGAGGGGAGGGCGAGGGTGGTGCGGTCCTCGGTCTCGCGGCCGTTGATGTGCGGGTCGTTGCCCGCGACGACGACCACGGTGTCGGCCTCGGCCGCGATCCGGGCGACCTCGTCCGCGCCGCTCTCGACGGTCTCGACGCGGAAGACGGTCGCGCGGCCGGCCGGAATCTTTTCGCCGTCCTCGGCAACCTTTGCGCCCTCGGCGGCGACAGACACGTACCCACCCGTACCGATGTGCAGAAGGCGGTGTCCTGCGTCGTGTCCCTCGACCGCTTCCAGGCGGAACGTCTCCTGGACGATCCAGCCGCCCGGCTCCTCGGCGGACGCGCGGACGAAGCCGTCCTCGGCGACGGAGAGGTACAGCCCCTCGTCGGTGCGCAGGGTGAGGACGCCGTCGCCCCAGTCGACCAGGGCCAGGGCGGTTCCCTCGGGGGCCGCGACGAGCGGCGGGAGGTCGGTGCGGCCGGTGAGGAGCGCCGGGTCGAGGGCTCCTTCCTCGCCGCGGGCCCCGCCGGTCTCCGCCTGGGCCGCCGGTACGAGGAGTTGGCCGCCGTCACAGGTCAGCAGGACCTTGTCGACGCCCTCGGCGTACAGCACGTCGTCCGCGCCGAAGCGGGCGCGCAGCCCGTCGAGCGGGGTGGAACGGTGCAGCAGGGTACCGCTGTACCAGTCGAGCTTGCAGGCGTCGGCGAGCAGGCCGACGACCGCGATCTTCCGGCCCGCGCGCGGGGCGAGTGGCAGCAGGCCGTCGTTCTTGAGCAGGACGGTGGCCTGTTCGGCGGTCTCCAGGGCGAGTTCGCGATGCGCGGGGGTGTCGAAGTCGTCGGTGTCCGCGTAGGGGTCGAGCTCCGGGTCGAACTCGCCGAGCGCGAAGCGCAGATGGAGCAGCCTGCGCACCGCCCGGTCGATGTCCTCGGGGTCGAGCAGGCCCTTGGCGAGCGCGTCGCGGATGCGGCCGGTCATCACGGAGGAGTCCGTGCCGTGGTCGGTGAAGCTGTCGACGCCCGCCTTGAGGGAGGCGGCGGTGGCCTCCTCGTGGGTGTCGAAGTAGTGCTCGGAGTCGACCAGGTTGGAGGGTGCGCCGGCGTCGGAGCAGACGACCAGGGGCTGGTCGGTCCACTGCCGCAGCTGCTCGCCGAGCAGCGGGGAGACATGGTTGGGGCGCCCGTTGACGAGGTTGTAGGCCGGCATGACCCCGGCGACCGCTCCGGCGCGGACCGCGTCGCGGAAGGCACGCAGGTCGTACTCGTGCAGGACGCGGGGGCGCACGGAGGAGGAGGCGGTGTCGCGGTCGGTCTCGTTGTTGTGGGCGAGCCAGTGCTTGAGGACCGGGGCGGTGCGCCAGTAGCGGGGGTGTTCGCCGCGCAGGCCGCGGGTGTACGCGACGGCTATGGCGGAGGTGAGCGCGGGGTCCTCGGAGTAGCCCTCCTCGCCGCGCCCCCACAGCGGGTGGCGCAGGAGGTTCACTGTCGGGGCCCAGACGTTGAGGCCGACCCGGTCGTCGTTCCGGCGCTTGGCCCGCACCTCGTTGCCCACGGCTTCGCCGACCCGGCGCACCAGGTCGTCGTTCCAGGTGGCGCCGAGGCCGACGGCCTGGGGGAAGACGGTCGCCCCGCCCATCCAGGCCACACCGTGCAGCGCCTCCTGGCCGGTACGGAAGGCGGCCAGCCCCAGCCGCTCCACGGGCGGCGCGAACTGGTGCAGCATCGCGATCCGTTCGTCGGTCGTGAGCCGCTGGAGCAGGTCGTCGACGCGCGCCTCGAAGGGCAACTGCGGGTCGCGGAAGGGAAGCGGAAGGTCCGTCACGTGCGGGTCCCCTTGGAAAGGTGGGAGGTCTGGCGGAGCCGTGGGCTACCGCAGGTCCTTCGGAACATCAGCGAGTGATCTTTCGAAGCGCTTCGATGCTCGGTGCCCGACCGGCAAAGTGTCAAGAGTGCAAGGGGGTTGACTCGGCCTGCCCGGCTCACAGGAGCCGCCCAGGAACGCGGGAAACGTTACGGAAACAGCTCCGAGGAATGTGCGGGCGAACTCTTGTGCGGCCGGTCCCCTTCACTTAACCTCGCTGCAACATCGAAGCGCTTCGACAGCGTTTCGAGGGTGCTCAGCCGGTGTCTCCGGAAAGTGCCCCGGGTGGCCTGGTCCCCCGGGGTCCGTTCCCGGTCTCGCCGCCGGCGGTGGCTTCAAGCCGTCACCGCCCGGTCGTGTACCGCTCGATCCGAGCGGTTCCGTCCAGTTACGCCCACCTCAGACTCAGGAGCCGAACGGCGGTCGCCCGCCGGGTGTCGTCCTGGTGCGCCATGAAGGGTTGACGCAATGACGCCGAATTCCTCCCCCGCCACGAACCGGTCCGAGAACAACGCGACGGGCCTCGCAGCCATGACGCCGAACCGCCGGAGCTTCCTCGCTTCGAGCGCCTTCGCAGCGGTGGCCGTGGCAGGCGGCGTACCGCTGCTGGCCGCGTGCGGCGGTTCCGGATCCGACTCGGGGACCAGGGAGGGCACGACGACCGGCAAGGCACTCAGCAAGGTCGTGCCGAGCTACGTCCCCTCCGACCTGGTGCAGCCCGACGTGGCCAGCGTCAACGGATCGAGCCCCGGTTTCACCAAGCTGCCCGACCCGCTGGCGAAGTCGGTCAAGACGGTCCCCGGCAAGGGCTCTTCCTTCCGGGTCATGACCCCGCTGTGGGGCACCGTCCCCAAGAAGAACAACCCGTACTACACGGCGATCAACAAGGCCGTCGGCGCGACGCTGAACTTCGACCCCCAGGACGGCAACACCTACCAGGACAAGATCGGTGCCGTCCTCGCCGGTGACGACATCCCGGACGCGGTCACCATCCCCGGCTGGAACATGCAGGGCCAGATCCGCAACGCCATCACCGCGAAGTTCGCCGACCTCAGCCCGTACCTGGCCGGCGACGGGGTGAAGAAGTACCCGAACCTCGCCAACATCCCCACCGGCGCCTGGCAGTACTCGGTCTTCGGCGGCAAGCTGCGCGGCCTGCCCATGCCGTCGCCGGTCATCGGCAACGCGATCTTCTACCGCAAGGACATCATCGGCTCCGGCGCGGTCCCGGCCAGCGCCGACGACCTGCTCGCCTTCGGCAAGGAGTACACCGCGCCGAAGAGCAAGGTCTGGGCCTTCGACGACCTGTGGACCTGCATCCAGAAGATCTACGGCGTGCTGCCGGACGCCCCGCACTACTGGCAGCTCCAGGACGGCAAGCTCGTCCACAAGCTCGAGACGAAGGAGTACCGCGAGGCCCTGGCCTTCGCGCGCAAGCTCCACGACCTCGGCTACGTCCACCCGGACGCCGAGGCGAACAAGGACGCGGACTCCAAGATCCGCTTCACCAGCGGCCACATCGTCATGTACAACGACGGCACCGGCGGCTGGAAGGGCATGGTGACCGAACAGAAGACCGCCAACCCGAAGTTCGACATGCAGGCGCTGGACTTCTTCTCGGCCGACGGCGGCAAGCCGGTCCTCTGGCAGGACGACCCGGCCGGGATCTTCACCTTCCTCAGCAAGAAGCTCCCCAAGGCGAAGATCGAGGAGATGCTCGCCATCGCCGACTTCGCCGCCGCCCCGTACGGCACCGAGGAGTTCATGCTCACCAACTACGGCGTCCAGGGCACCCACTACGACGTGAAGGGCGGCGTGCCGACCTTCACCGACCAGGGCATCCAGGAGGCCCAGCCCTCCACCTTCCTCTTCCTCGCCTCCCCGCCGCACACCATCGCCTTCCCCGACGAGCCGAAGCTGGTCCAGGACTACGCGGGGTGGATGGCCCGGCAGGCGCCGAACATCAAGAAGCCTCTCTTCTTCGGCATGCAGATCGTCGAGCCCCAGCGGTACGCCTCCCTGTACACGCCCTTCGACGACCTGCAGAAGGACATCCGGCGCGGGCGCAAGAAGGTCGGCGACCTGGAGTCGGCGGTGTCGACCTGGAAGAAGAGCGGCGGGGACGAGCTCCGCTCCTGGTACCAGGACATCCTCGACAAGAACGGCTCCGGCAACTGACCGTACGCGGCAGTCGGCAGGACCCACGCACAAACGGAGAGTGGCCGCCGGGCGCAGTGACGCCCGGCGGCCGGGGCGGAGCAGCACGACATGGGGAGCTCACGGTGAAGCCACGAGCCACGGCGGCGGGCACGGGCCGTCCGGCGGACGGGACGGACGTCCCGGCAGGCGAGGACGGTCAGCACACCGCGCGGGACGGCGGACCGTCGGAGGGTACGACGCCCGGCGGTACGGCGTCGGAGGGTACGGCGTCGGACGGCGGGGGCAAGGACGGCAAGGGCAGGCCACGGGCGACCGGTGGGGGTGCGGTTCCCCGCGCGCGCGGCGGCCGCTCCGGCAAGGCGGCCGAGGCCGGCGTCCGTCCGGCCTCCGGACTGCCGTCCGAGGGCATCACCTGGCGGCACCGGCTGCGGCGGGACCGCACGCTGGTCCTGATGACGCTCCCCGCCGTCGCGCTGCTGCTGATCTTCAACTACATACCGTTGTTCGGGAACATCGTCGCGTTCCAGAACTACGACGTCTACGACCTGGGCATCACCGGAAGCCCGTTCGTCGGCTTCGACAACTTCACCCGGATCTTCGACGACTACCGCTTCTGGGAAGTCCTGATCAACACGCTGGTCATCTTCCTGACCCAGCTGATCCTTTTCTTCCCGATCCCGATCGCCATCGCACTGCTCCTGAACAGTCTGATGAGCACACGGGTGAAGGCGTGGGTGCAGGCGATCGTCTACCTGCCGCACTTCTTCTCCTGGGTCCTCGTCGTCACCGTCTTCCAGCAGATGTTCGGCGGAGCCGGCCTGGTCGCGCAGTGGCTGCGCGAACACGGTCATGAGGGATTCGACCTCATGACCAACCCCGGGTTCTTCAAGTTCCTGGTCACCGCGCAGGCCGTCTGGAAGGACGCGGGCTGGGGAGTCATCGTCTTCCTCGCCGCACTCGCGGCCGTCAACACCGACCTGTACGAGGCCGCCGCGGTGGACGGAGCGGGACGCTGGCGCCGCATGTGGCACGTCACGCTGCCCGCACTGCGCCCGGTGATCGCCCTGCTGCTCGTCCTGCGGGTCGGCAGCGCGCTCAACCTGGACTTCGAGCAGATCCTGCTCCAGCGCGACCAGGTGGGCGCCGGCGCGTCCGAGATCCTCGACACCTACATCTGGTGGACGGGCATCAAAACCGGCGACTTCGGCTATGCCGCCGCGGCCGGGATCTTCAAGGGACTGTTCAGCGTCGCCATGGTGCTGGGCGCGAACAAGGTCGCCCACATGCTGGGCGAGCAGGGGGTGTACTCCAAGAAATGACGACTCTCCTGGACCTCGAAAAGACGCCCGGCGGATGGCCCGTGGACACCGCCCCGGCCCGCACCCCGCTGCAGCGCCTCCTCGGCACCGAGCAGCGCCCCGCCTGGGAGGACGAACCGACCAAGGCCGGTCTCGCCTTCAAGGGCTTCGGTCTCGTCGCGATCTGCGCGGTGATCCTCGTCCCCATCTGGGTGGTGGTCGTCACCAGCCTCTCCGACACCAAGGCCATCAACGACGCGGGCGGGCTGGTCGTCTGGCCGAAGAGCATCACCTTCGTCGCGTACAAGGAGCTGCTGAGCGGCGGCGCCGTCACCCGGGCCGCGATGGTCAGCATCGGGCTGACCGTGGTCGGCACGGTGTTCAGCATGGTGATCTCGATCCTGTGCGCCTACGGCCTCAGCCGGCGCGACTCGATCGCCCACCGGCCGCTGCTGATGACGCTCATGGCGACGATGTTCTTCGGCGCCGGGCTCATCCCCACGTATCTGCTGGTGACCGGGATCGGTCTGAGCAACAGCTACTGGTCGATGATCCTGCCGAGTGCGATCTCCGTCTTCAACATCCTGGTGCTCCGCGGCTTCTTCATGGACACCGCGCCCGAACTCATCGACGCGGCACGGATCGACGGCGCCGGCGAGTGGCGCATCCTGCTCCAGATCGTCATGCCGCTCTCGCGCGCGGTGGTAGCGGTCATCTCGCTGTTCTACGCGGTGGGTTACTGGAGCCAGTGGTTCAACGCCATGCTCTACATCCAGGACAGCGACAAGTACCCGCTCCAGATGATCCTCCGTCAGCTCGTACTCGCCCACCAGGTGCCGCCGGGCGCGATGGGGGCGGCGGTGAGCAGCGGGCAGATCAACAGCCTGGCGGTGCAGATGGCCGTCATGGTCCTCGCGCTGATCCCGGTGGCCCTGCTGTCGCCGTTCGTCCAGAAGCACTTCCAGAAGGGCATGCTCACCGGGGCCGTGAAGGGCTGACCCTTCCGCTTCACCCGCTGTCCTACGTGCCGCGTGCCGGGAGGGATCTCCCGCACGCGGCACGGAGCATCCCGTCGCCCGCTCGTTCCGCCGATGTCCGTCGCCCCTCACCCGCCCGTTTCCGGAAGGACTCCGCCATGCCCGCGTTCCGTTCCGATCCCGGTCCCACCACAGCCCCCGCCACCACCGTGTCGACGCCGCCCGGCCGCCGCTCGGTGCTCGCCGGGGCCGCGGCGGTCGCCGCCGCCGCCTGCGTCTTGCCCGCCGCCGGTACGGCCTCGGCGGCGGAACGGCCCGGCCGGCCCAGGACCGAGCGGTACCGCTGGCGCACGGCCGCCGTCGGGGGCACCGGGTTCGTCACCGGACTGCTGTTCCACCCCTCGGTGCGGGGTCTCGCCTACGCCCGGACGGACATCGGCGGCGCCTACCGCTGGGACGCCGCGAAGGCCCACTGGACTGCCCTGAACGACTTCACGGGCTGGGACGACTGGAACCTGCTCGGCGTCGAGGCGATGGCGGTGGACCCGGCGTTCCCGGACCGGGTCTACCTCGCGCTCGGTACGTACGCCCAGTCCTGGGCCGGGCCCGGGGCGGTGCTGCGCTCGGAGGACCGGGGCAGGACCTGGAACCGTACGGATCTGACGGTACGGCTCGGCGCCAACGAGGACGGCCGGGGCACCGGAGAACGCCTGCTGGTCGACCCGCGCGACAGCGGGACCCTCTGGCTCGGCACCCGCCACGACGGGCTGCTCCGCTCCACCGACCGGGGTGCCACCTGGGCCCCGGACGCCTCCTTCCCCGCCGTGCCGTCCGCCTCCGGGCAGGGCGTCACCCTGCTGGTGGCGGCCGGCCGGACGGTGTACGCGGGCTGGGGCGACGGCACCACCTCCCTGTACCGCTCGACCCCTTCCGGCGGATGGGAGCCCGTCCCCGGCGCACCGGTGGCCGACGGGGCGACGCGGGTTCCCGTCCGCGCCGCGTACGACGCCCCTTCCCGCGCCCTGTACGTGAGCTGGGCGAACGGCCCGGGCCCCAACAACCAGAGCGACGGCGCGGTGCGCCGCCTCGACACGGTGACCGGCGCTTGGTCGGACGTGACACCCGTGGTGCCGGGCGGGGCGGACGCGTTCGGCTACGGCGGGATCGCGGTGGACGCCCGGCGCCCCGGTACGGTCGTCGTCTCCACCAACAACCGCTGGGGAACGGTCGACACGCTCTTCCGCTCCACCGACCACGGGCACAGCTGGACCTCGCTCAAGGACACGGCGGTGCTGGACGTGTCGGAGACGCCCTACCTGCGCTGGGGCGGGGACGCCGCGAAGTTCGGCTGGTGGATCCAGGCCGTCGCGGTCGACCCCTTCGACTCGCGCCACATCGTCTTCGGGACCGGCGCCACGGTCTTCGGCACCCGGGACCTGGTGCGCTGGGCGCCGGAGATCCGGGGCCTGGAGGAATCCTCGGTACGCCACCTGGTCGCACCGCCGGCCGCCCGCGGCGCCCGACTGCTCAGCGGGCTGGGGGACATCGGGGTGATGTACCACGAGTCGCTGACCTCCTCCCCCTCGCGCGGGATGGCGTCCACCCCGGTGTTCGGCACGGCGACCGGCCTGGCCCTCGCGGCGGGCGTGCCGTCGTACGTCGTACGGACCGGCTGGCCCTCGGGATCGGACGCCGCCGGGGCGTACTCGTCCGACGGGGGCGCCAGTTGGCAGCCGTTCGCGTCCCAGCCGGAGATCGCCGCCTCCGCGCCGGGTCCGATCGCGGTGAGCGCGGACGGGAAGACGCTGCTCTGGACGTTCATCCACTGGGACGGTACGAAGTACCCCGCCCACCGGTCCACGGACGGCGGCGCGAGCTGGAGCGAGGTGACGACCTTCCCGAAGGGCGCGACGCCCGTCGCCGACCCGGTGGACCCCGTCCGCTTCTACGCGTACGACACGGACACCGGAACCGTCCACCGCTCCACCGACGGCGGCGCCTCCTTCACCGTCGGCGCCACCGGACTCCCGTACGGAGACGCGCAGTTCAAGATGGCGGCGGCGCCGGGACGGCCGGGCGACCTGTGGCTCTCGGCGAAGACCGGCGGGCTGCACCGCTCGACGGACGGCGGCCGGACGTTCACCGCCGTGGCCGGCGTCCAGGAGTCGCACGCGCTGGGCTTCGGCAAGGCCGCCCCATCCTCGGAGAGGGACCGGTCCGGACAAGCGGGGTATCCCGCGGTCTTCCAGACGGGACGCGCCCCGGCGACCCACGACGGGGTGGCGGTGCTGCGCTCGGACGACGCCGGCGTCACCTGGATACGCATCAACGACGACCAGCACCAGTGGGGGTGGACCGGTGAGGTGATCACCGGTGACCCCCGTGTCCACGGCCGGGTGTATCTGGGCACCAACGGCCGGGGCATCCAGTACGCCGACCCGGAATGAGGATCGAGAACACCATGCCGTCCCTGCGTGACGCCACCCGTGGCCGCCTTCTCTTCGGCGGCGACTACAACCCCGAGCAATGGCCCGAGGAGGTGTGGGCCGAGGATGTCACCCTGATGAAGGAGGCCGGGGTCAACTCGGTGACACTCGGGGTCTTCTCCTGGGCGAAAATCGAACCCCGCCCCGGTGCACGGGAGTTCGAATGGCTCGACCGGCTGATGGGGCTCGTGGAGCAGAACGGCATCGGGGTCGTCCTCGCCACCCCGACCTCCTCCCCGCCGCCGTGGATGGGTGCGCTGCACCCGGAGACCCTGCCGCGCGCGGAGGACGGCTCGGTCGTCTGGTACGGCTCGCGCCAGCACTTCTGCGCGAGTTCGCCGGTGTACCGCGACTATGCCGCGGCCCTCACCGAGGACCTGGCGGCCCGGTACGCCGGCCACCCGGCGCTGACCATGTGGCACATCAACAACGAGTACTGCACGCACTGCTGGTGCGACGAGACGGCGGCGCACTTCCGCCGCTGGCTCGCCGGCCGGTACGGCACCCTCGACGCGGTCAACGAGGCCTGGGGCACCGCCTTCTGGAGTCAGCGCTACGACACCTGGGCGGAGATCCTGCCGCCCCGCAAGGCCCAGTACACGCGCAACCCCACCCAGATGCTCGACTTCAAGCGGTTCACCTCCGACGCCCTGATGGAGTGTTACACCGCCGAGCGGGACATCGTGCGCCGCCACTCCCCCGCGCTCCCCGTGACGTCCAACTTCATGCCGCTGTGGTCGGGGCAGGACGCGTGGGCGTGGGCCGGGCAGGAGGACGTCGTCTCGGTGGACGTCTACCCGGACCCGGCGGACCCGGGAGCGGGCCAGTACAACGCGATGCTCGCCGACATGACCCGTTCGCAGGCGGCGGGGCCGTGGATGCTGATGGAGCAGGCCGCGAGCGCGGTCAACTGGCGTCCGGTGAACCGGCCGAAGCCCCGCGGGCTCAACCGGCTCTGGTCGCTCCAGTCGGTGGCCCGGGGTGCGGACGCCGTCTGCTACTTCCAGTGGCGGCAGTCCCGGCAGGGCTCGGAGAAGTTCCACTCCGGGATGCTGTCCCACGCGGGTCCCGAGGGCCGCGCCTTCGGGGAGGTCACCCGCATCGGCGCCGAACTGGCCACCCTCGCACCGGAGGTGAGCGGCACCCACGCCACCGCCGAGGTCGCCGTGCTGCACGACTGGGACGCCTGGTGGGGCAGTGCCCAGGAAGGCCGCCCCTCCGCGCACCTGGATTACCCGGAGATCGTACGGGCCTGGCACCGGGCCCTCTGGGAGAACGGCACGGCGACCGATTTCGCCCGCCCCGAGGCCGACTTGAGCGGCTACCGGATGGTCGTGGTACCGCAGCTCTATCTCCTGTCCGACGCGGCCGTCGACAACCTGGTCGCGTACGTGGCGAACGGCGGCACTCTGGTCAGCGGCTTCTTCACCGGCGTCGCCGACGTGGACGACCGCATCCGGCCGGGCGGGATGGATGTGCGGCTGCGCGAGCTCTTCTCGATCCGCACCCTCCACGAGTGGTGGCCCGTCGAGCCGGACGCGAGCGTCGCCTGCGACGGGTTCCGGGGGCTGCTGTGGTCGGAGGAGCTGGAGGCGGACGGCACCGGCGAGACCGTCGCCGCCTACCGGGACGGCGAACTCGACGGGCTGCCCGCCGTGCTCCGCAAGGGCGGCGCCTGGTACGTCTCCACGCTGCCGGAGCCCGGGGCCCTGCGCGGGCTGCTCGGCCGGGTGGCCGGCGAGGCGGGCGTCCGGCCGGTGCTGGCCGGACTGCCCGAGGGTGTGGAGGCGGTACGCCGCGGCGAGTTGCTCTTCCTCCTCCACCACGGCCTCGACACGGTGACCGTGGAGCTGGCGGGGAGTTACGTCGACGTGCTCAGCGGCGCGAAGACGGACGGGTCCGTGGAGCTGGGGCGTTACGGTGTGGCCGCCCTGAAGCCGGTCGGCGCGGCATGATCCGGGGCACCTGGGAGCCACGGCCCGCCGCCCGCTGGGAGGACGCCTTCCTCAGCGGGAACGGCCACCACGGAGCGATGGTCTACGGCGACCCGGTCGACGACCGGGTGATCGTCGACCACCACACCCTCGTGCGGCCCAACGGCAGCGAGCACCTGGCCGCACCGGAACTGGCCGAGGAACTCGGAGCGATCCAGAACGCGTTGCTCGCCGGGGACACCGAGGCGGCCGAACGCTTCGGCGCGGGCCGGCCGTTGGTGTGGGTCCAGCCGTTCCACCCGGCGTTCCAGACCCGGGTGCGGCGGTCCGGGGCGGACGGGCTCGCACCCGAGGAACAGGCGGTCTCGACTCCTCCGGCCGGCCCCGAACCGTCCGCCTACCGCCGGGACCTGGACTTCGCCTCGGGCCAGGCCACCGCCTCCTCGGGCCGCTGGCGCAGCCAGGTGTTCGTGTCACGGGCCGACGACGTGATCGTGCAGCACATCACCGGCCCGGCGTCCGACGTCGAGGTCTCGCTCGACCCGGCTCTGCCCGGCGCTCCGGCGGGTCTGGCGATCGGCCGTGCGACGGTGCTGACACCGCACGGCGCCCGGCTCGCCCTGCGTCTGCGCTACCCGGACAGCGAACTCTCCTGCATCGGCGTGACCACCCTGCGCGTGGAGGGCGGCACGGTGTCGGTGGACGGCGACGGTGTCCGCGTCACGGGGGCCCGGAGCCTGCTCCTGCTCACCCGCGTACGCCGCGGCCCGGGAGACCCCGACCTGGACGCCGAGTGGGCAGCTCTGCCGGATTCCGGCTACGCAACGTTGATGGATCGTCATCTACCGCTCCATCATGCAGCTTTCGGTCGTTGCACGCTCTCCCTGCACGACGAGGATCCGGCCCGCCAGGGCCTGCCGGGCAGCGAGCTGCTGCGTCATCCGGAGAGCCCGGCGCTGCTGGAACGGCTGTTCGCGGCGGGCCGCTACCATCTGCTCTCCGCGTCGGGGCTGCTGCCTCCCCGGCTGACCGGTCTGTGGACGGGCGACTGGGACACCGCCTGGTCGGGGGCGTTCACCACCAACGCCAACCTCAACCTCCAGCTGGCCTCGGCCGCCACGGCGGATCTGCCCGAGGTCCTCGACGCCCATACGCGTCTGATCGAGGACCAGTTGGAACACTGGCGGGAGAACGCCCGGGCCCTCTTCGGCTGCCGGGGAATCGTCGCGCCCTCCCACTCCGACGGCGAGTCGGGCCACACCCGCCACTTCCAGCGGGCCTACCCGCTGCACCTGTGGACCGCGGGCGCCGACTGGCTGCTGCAACCCCTGCTCGAACGCGCCGCGATCACCGGGGTGGTTGCGGACTCGCTGGTCTCGGCCTGCGTCGAAGTGGCCGACTTCTACGCGGATTTCCTCACCCGCGAGGGACCCGACGGGACGGTGGCGATCGTCCCGTCGTACTCGCCGGAGAACCGGCCGGCGAACGCGAGCTGGGGCACCGTCAA
Source organism: Streptomyces sp. NBC_00102 (assembly GCF_026343115.1). GTDB lineage: Bacteria > Actinomycetota > Actinomycetes > Streptomycetales > Streptomycetaceae > Streptomyces. Next base: position 322,710 of record NZ_JAPEMC010000002.1, on the reverse strand, counting down.
CGCCACGATGGACATCGCGGCGGCCCGGCACGCCCTCACCGCGGCGGCGGAGCTCGCCCCCGCCCACCCGGACGCGGACCGCTGGCGGAGCCTCGCCGCCCGGCTCCCGCGCTACGTGGTCAACGAGGACGGCGCGCTCGCGGAGTGGGCGTGGCCAGGACTGCGCGAGACGTACGACCACCGCCACCTCAGTCACCTCTACCCGGTGTGGCCGCTCGACGAGATCAACCCGTACGACACCCCCGGACCGGCCCGTGCCGCCCACCGGGCGCTGGAGCTGCGGGGTTCGGAGAACGACTCGGCCCACGGCCATCTGCACCACGCGCTGGTCGCGGCGCGGCTGCGGGACGGCTCCCGGGTGTCCTCGGCGCTGGCGTCGGTGCTGGCCGGGGACTTCTTCCACGACTCGCTGATGAGCGCGCACTACCCGGACCGCAACGTGTACAACGCGGACGCCGCCCACGCGTTGCCGGCCGTGGTGCTCGAGATGCTGGTCCAGTCGGGACCGGGCCGCCTGGTGCTGCTGCCCGCGCTCCCGGCCGCGTACCCGAGGGGCTCGCTCCGGGGCGTCCGTACCCGGTTCGGCGCGGCTCTCGACCTCAGCTGGACCCCCGAGGAGGTCACCGCCGTGCTCCGGCCCGCCCGCGACGCCCGGGTGGAGCTGCGCACGGGCCCGCCGCCAGGCACTCCCGGGGGCGCGGCGGAGCCGGGAGAGGCGTCCTGGATCACGCTCACCGCGGGGGCCGACCGGGTCCTCACGGTGCCGCGGCGGGAGACGGCCGGTCGGTGAAGGCTCCGGGGCTTTTCGTCCGGATCACGCCGATCTCGCGGGTGGGCCCGGCCGGGAGCGGTCGGGCCCACCCGTACGGTTCACACCGCGGGCGCGGGTCCCGTACTCGCCCGCACGGTCAACTCCGGTGCGATCAGCTCGACTTCGTCCGTGCCGCGGCCGGTGAGCTTGGCCACCACCAGCTCGACGGCCCGGCGCCCCATCTCCTGGGCGGGTATGGCGACGGAGGTGAGCCGCACCGAGGCCTGTGCCGCCACCTGTTCGGGGCAGACCGCTACCACCGAGACGTCCTCGGGCACGGCCCGGCCCTGTTGCTGGAGGAGGTTGAGCAGCGGCTCCACGGCGGACTCGTTCTGGACGATGAACCCGGTGGTGCCGGGCCGTTCGTCGAAGATCCGGGAGAGGGTCTGCGCCATCGCCGCGTACCCGCCCTCGCAGGGCCGGTGCAGTACGGTCACCCCGGTCTCGCGGGCCTTGGCCCGGATGCCGTCGATGGTGCGTTCGGCGAAGCCGGTGTGCCGCTCGTAGACCGCGGGCGCCTCGCCGATGACCGCGACCTCCCGGTGCCCGAGTCCGGCCAGGTGGTCCAGGCAGAGCGCCCCGGTCGCCTCGAAGTCGAGGTCCACACAGGTCAGTCCGGACACGTCGGCGGGCAGACCGATCAGCACGGCGGCCCGTCCGGTGTCCCGCAGGACGGGGAGGCGTTCGTCGTGCAGTTCCACGTCCATGAGGATCAGTGCGTCGGCCAGCGAACTCCCGGCGATCCGCCGGACGGCTGCCGGGCCTTCCTCACCGGTGAGGAGCAGGACGTCGTAGCCGTGCGTGCGGGCGGTCGTGGCCACCGCGATGGCGACCTCCATCATCACCGGCACGTACATGTCGGTACGCAACGGCACCATCAGGGCGATGATGTTGGAGCGGCTGCTGGCGAGCGCGCGGGCCCCGGCGTTGGGGTGGTAGCCGAGCTGTTGGATGCTCAGTTCCACGCGCTCCCGGGTGGGCGCGGAAATGGACCGCTTCCCGCTGAGGACGTAGCTCACCGTGCTCGCGGAGACTCCGGCGTGCTGGGCGACCTCGGCCAGGGTGACCATGCGCTCTCCCTTACGGGTGACAGTGACAGGTGAAAGACGGCAGGAAGACGATGGGAAGGAGGCTTTGGTGAAGCGCTTCGAAACGCCTCACTTCTTCCTTCAACCCCCTTCTGACATGCGAAGATTCAGACGAGCCTAGACGGACTCCTGGGAACTGTCCAGAGAGCAGTCGAAGCGCTTCGACACTGCTGGAGAAGTCAGGGTCCGGGAAGTCCCGCAGCGGCTCCGGGCAGTCGCGGAAAGTCCGGAACCCGCCCCACCACCGACCCGGTGCCGGCCGCCACGGCCTCAGGAAACCGGTGGTCCGGTGACGCCCCCTCAGGAAACCGGTGGTCCGGTGACGTCGTGTGTCCGTACGGTGTCATGGGGCTGTTCCGTTCCTCGGTTCCCAGCGGGATGACGGGGGGTTCCGGACTCGTAGTCGCCGCACGGAACCAAAAGGTTGCCGTCGATGCGGGGCGGATTCGTTTCGCCGCCGGCCGGCGATTCCCTCGACGGCCCGATCGGTACCCCTCAACTCCCCCTCGGGCAGCGGTTGTCGGACAGTGGTGGTCGGACACTCGCCCGCAACCTCATCAGGCATTCAGGCGGGGCGGGAAATCGGTGGGTCCCGGTCCGGCGGCGTCGCTACGCTGCGCGGATGGACGAGGAGGAGCCGCCGGCCGACGCCAGGGATCTCTACCAGGAGCTGCTGGACCACAGCGGTCCGGACGCCTTCGGGGCGGTAGTGGCGCCGTGGCTCGCCCACGCCGGGGCCGGCTACCCGGCCTGGGCGGCGAGGGCGGCAGAGTCGCTCTGCCGCGAGGACTTCCGCGGACCGGCCGACCTCCGCCGGGCGATGAGCTGGGAGCTGTACGCCCTCAGCCGGGTCAGCGACGTGCTGCTCCTCGCCCACCAGCCGCCTCCCGACCCTGAGGTCGAGGCGCCTTGGGCCCGTCGGACACGCTCGCTCGACGGGTGGCCGGCCCTCGGCCTGGAGCAGTACCTCCACCTCTTCACCGCCCTCGGGCTGGAGCCGTTTCGCCCGACGGGCCCCTTCGACCCCTTCCTCCACGAGATCGTGGAGGTCGAGCAGGCCGAGGATCCGGAGGAGGCCGCCCGCGTGACCGGGACGGTCTGGCCGGGGCTGTGGCTGGGGCCGCTGCTGTTCAGCCGTGCGGGCGTACGCGTCCGGGCCGGCGCGCACCACGCGGAGCGCGGCGTCGCCGACCGCTCCCCGCTCCACTGGACCTTCCTGCGCCGCCACCGGCCCACGGTCGACCTGTCACAGGGGTGGGGCGGCAACTCCCAGTGGCGCACCGACTTCCGCCTGGACCACCTGACGCCGACGGGCAGACGGGTCAACGCCGGCGGCCGCCGGGACATCGACGACGGCGGAGAGAACCCCGACCCCGCCGAGGCCCTGCTGACCCCGGCCGAGCGGCGTGAACTGCTGCTCAACCGGTGCCTGTTGCGCACTCCGGAGAACCTGGCCGCCCTGACGGCCACGGGTGCCTCCTGGGCGGTGGACCTCTTCCCGTACGACTGGCGGCTGCCCGCCGCGGGGAACCCCGGTCGCACGACCGGATGACGGCGCCACTTTCGACACACGCTTTAGGCCGGTTACGGAGTGCGGGGGACGCGGCACGACCCTCCCGGGCGCTACGCCCCGTACCCACGAGGACTCCACTCCTGTGAAGGTTTGCGCGCACATGTTCGGATTCCTCGACGCTCTCTTACCTTGATCGTTTTCGCACAGTAACTAAGTAGTCCATGAACATCTTCAGCCGCAGCTCAACGCCCCGACGCACAGGTGACACGGGCGCGGGCACGACGGTCGCAGCTCCCGCCGCCGTGCTTCCCCATCCCGCGCTGAAGGGACTCACCGGAGAATGGATGATCGATCCGGCGCACAGCAGGATCGGCTTCTCCGTGCGGCACGCCATGGTGACGACGGTGCGGGGTTCGTTCGCCGAGTACGAGAGCCTCCTCTACTTCGACGGCAGCAACCCGGCCCGCTCCCGGGCCGAGATCTCCATCGCCACCGCCAGCGTCGACACCGGTGTCGAACAGCGCGACGGGCACCTCGTCGGGCGGGAGTTCCTGGACGCCCGCAAGCACCCCCGGATGGTCTTCACCAGTACCGCCGTGAGCCTCGTCGCCGAGGACCTCTACCGCATGACGGGTGACCTCACCATCAGGGGCACCACCAACCCGGTCGACCTGGACCTCACCTACATCGGCCACGTCACCGACCCGTTCGGCTACGAACGGGTCGGCTTCGACGGCACCACCACCATCAACCGCACCGACTGGGGCCTCACCTACAACGCCCGCCTCGCCGAGGGCGGAGCCATGGTCAGCGAGAAGCTCCGCCTCCAGTTCGACATCGCGGCGATCCGGAAGCCGGTCGAGGGGTAGGAACGCTGCGGGCGGCAGGAGACCGTGAAGAGGATGGGAAGAGGCGGGAGTTGCGCGGATGCGGTCGTGGCCGAATCCGTAACACGCGCGTAGCAATGCGGGGCCGTCCCGCCCCCTAAGATCGCCCCAACACTCCCACCTGCGGTTCTCCGCACCGTGCGTGGCGGGTGTCCCTCCCTCTCCCACCGTCGGATCCGGCCCTGCCCCGCCGTGTCCGCAACCCCGGAAGGCGGCCTGCATGGTCTCTCCCGTACGCGTCTGGCTCAACCGCACGTACGCGGAGAACGTGTTCTTCATGGATCAGTTGCGGCGCAATCCGCACGGCCGTCCTGTCGAGATCCACGCCACGCACGCCGACCCGGACTCCCCGGTACTCGCGGCCGCCGACACCTCGGCGCCGGAACCGGAGAACCTGTCGCCCGCCGCGTACGTCGAGTACGCGCTCGACCAGTGCGCGCGGCGCGGCATCGACGTGTTCGTACCCGTCCTCCACCAGTCGGCCCTCGCGGCGCGCCGCGAGGACTTCGCGGCGCTCGGGACGGCCCTGCTCGCGCCGCCCGCCGAGGCGATACGCCTCTTCGCGAACAAGGCGGTGGCGTACGAGACCGTGCGGCGGATCGGCGTCCCGGTGCCGCCCTGGTGGCGGGTACGCGACGAGGAGCAGCTGCTCGCTGCGGTGGACGCCATCGAGGCGGACGGCGGCAAGGCGTGCTTCAAGCCGACCGGCGGCGAGGGCGGTGTCGGGTTCCGGATCATCACCCGGGCGCCGTTCTCCATGCTGCACCTGACCGGATTCCCCAGCCCGTACGTGCCGTTGGAGCTGGTGACCCGGGCGCTGCGGCGCACCGAGCGGTCCGTCGACTGGCTGGTGATGCCCCGCCTGGACGAGCCGGAGGTCTCGGTCGACTGCCTCACCGGCCCCGACGGAGAGGTCCGGCTGGCGGTGGGCCGCACGAAGAACGGCCGGCGGCGCGGCTTCACGCTCGACCCCGCGTGGATCGAGCCGGCCCGCCTGATCGCCCGGTCCTTCGGTCTGCACGGGCTGACGAACATCCAGTTCCGCACGCACGCGGGCGAGCCCGTCCTGATGGACGTCAACACCCGCCCCGCCGGCGGCCTGCACCAGCTCTCCGAGTGCGGCCTCAACGCACCGTGGGCTGCCGTGCGCCTCGCGCTCGGCGACGACCCCGGCGAGCTGACCCCGGACTTCCTCGGTTCCGACTACGCGGTGGTCCCCGGACCGCGCGCCCTGCTCCCGGCATTCCCGCACCAGCGGACGCAGGCGCCACCGCCGCCGCCCGCGCTCACGCCTCTGACCGCTGAGGCCGGGCTCGGCATGGCGTCCGTGCTCCCGGTGGGGAGCACGCCGCAGGCGGCGGAGCTGCCCTGACGGGACGGCGCCGGGTCCGACCGGGTGCGGCACGACCGGCACGGGCCCGAACCCGTCCGGTCGACCGGCGGCCCCGACGTCGCCCTGCGGCGGTCGCGCCACCGTGTGAGGCTGTGTCGTGACGTTACGTACGGCCTCCTGACGGACAGCATCACCAGTCGTGTGCCGCCCACCAGGTGCGAGGCCTCCCACCAGCCGGCTTGAGGATGGTCCGATGACCGACGCGAAGGGCTCGCTGCCGGCGGCCTCCGGGGAGAGGCACGGGGCGACGGCGGGTGATGCACGGCCTTCCGGACATTGGCTGATCCTGGGTGTGGTCGGCCTGGCCCAGTTGATGATCGTGCTCGACGTGAGCATCGTGAACATCGCGCTGCCCCAGGCGCAGGAGGACCTGGGATTCTCCAACGGATCCCGGCAGTGGGTCATCACCGCCTACTCCCTCGCCTTCGGCAGCCTCCTCCTGCTCTCGGGGCGGATCTCCGACCTGATCGGGCAACGCAAGACCTTCCTGACGGGCCTGGCCGCGTTCGCCGCGGCTTCGTTGCTCGGCGGCGTCTCCCCCTCCTTCGCGGTCCTGGTCCTCGCCCGTGCGCTGCAGGGCGCGGCCGGGGCGATCCTGGCCCCGGCCGCTCTGTCGCTGCTGACCACGACCTACACCAAGCCCAAGGAACGCGGCACCGCGTTCGCCGTCTTCGGCGGCATCGCCGGCTCCGGCGCGGCGATCGGCCTGCTGCTCGGCGGTGTGCTGACCGAATACCTCAGCTGGCGCTGGACCCTGCTGGTGAACGTCGCCATCAGCGTCGCCGCCATCACCGGCGCGCTCATGCTGATCCCCCGCAAGGGACCGTCCGCGCAACGGCCCCGACTGGATCTTCTCGGTGCCGCGATCATCTCCGCAGGCCTGTTCTGCGTGGTCTACGGGTTCTCCGAGGCCGAATCGCATCCCTGGAGCGCGCCCGGCACCTGGGGCTTTCTCGTGGCCGGCGCGGTGTTGATCGCCGGATTCTTCTGGTGGCAGACCCGCGCCACCAGCCCGCTGCTGCCGCTGCGGGTCCTGCGCGACCGGAACCGGGCCGGCTCCTTCATCGGCGTGTTCATCGTGGGGGTGGGGATGTTCGGCGTCTTCCTGTTCCTGACCTACTACCTGCAGCAGATCCTGCGCTACTCACCCGTCAAGACCGGGCTGGTGTTCCTTCCCATGGTGGCCGCTCTGATGTGCGCCTCCACGGCGTCCAACATCAAGCTGCTCCCGAAGTTCGGCCCACGCGTCCTGGCCGTCTCCGGGATGCTCGTCGCCTGCGGCGGAATGTTCTGGCTGACCGGCATCACCCTGCACAGCACCTACGCCGCAGACATCCTCGGTCCGCTGCTGCTCGTGGGCTTCGGCATCGGCTCCGTCATGGCCCCCTCGATGAACACCGCCACCTCCGGTGTACGGCCGGTCGACGCGGGGGTTGCCTCGGCCACCGTGCAGACGATGCAGCAGATCGGCGGCTCGATCGGCACGTCGCTGCTCAACTCACTGGCCGCCTCCGCGTTGACCGCCTACCTGGTCGGGCGGGCTCCGACCCCGGTCAACGAGGCCAACGCGGCGATCCACAGCTACGTCGTGGCCTTCACCTGGGCCGGGTCGATCTTCGCCGCGGGCGCGGTCATCTGCGGACTCGTGCTCCGCTCCGGGCCCCCCGCCCCCGCGGTCCCGGACGTCGCCTCTGCCACTCCTGCCGAACCCGCGTAAGGGCTGTCCCGAAATCCCTGGTGGGTGCGCTCGGCAAGAGCATGGTCGGCGTCCTGCATCTCGGCGTTCTTCGCGAGTGCGTTCTGTTCCGCGGCCGCCTCCTTCTCCGCGCGGGACGAACCGAGCGGGAGGCCGTCTTCTTCTCCTCGCGCGCGTGGTCCTTCATCGCGGCCCGCTCCTCGGCGGTGATTCCGCTGCAGTTCTCGTCGGACTTCGTCGACGGCATGGCAGAGGCTCTCTCGTACGGGAAAGGTGCGGGGGTGCGTCGGATCAGAACCGGGCAGAACCGGAACCGGGCGGACGGGCAGGATCTGGACTGGCCAGGATCAGGACCGGGCGGCGTCGGCGGGCGCGGTGGGCTCCCAGGTGAACCCGTCGGGGTCCGTGAAAGCGCCATTGGCGCTGCCGAGGACGATTCCGTGGAAGGTGGTCGTGTCGTCGGGGACGCCGAGGTCCTTGGCGAGGGCGCGGCGCTTGTAGAGGGCCAGCTTGACGGGGTCGGAGTCGGCGGGGAGGAACTCGGCGTACTTCCCGCCGAAGCTCTTGCCCACGGTCAGCCCCCGGTCGACGTAGAACTGCCTGGTGGCCTTCACGTCCTGGACACCGAGAAGCAGGACGACCTCGTCGACGGTTCGGGTGACGTGTCCGGTGTCCTTCCTGGCCGAGGTCGCGATCTTCCAGATCGCTCCGTCCGGGGCCCGTACGACACCGCCGTAGCCCCACAGCGACTTGGTGGCGGGCTTCAGCACGGTGGCGCCGGCGGCCACGGCCGTGGCGACGAAGCCGTCGACGGTGGCCGGCCCGGACACGGTGAGCGCCAGCGTGAAGCCACGGAACCCGGCCCCGTCCGCCTCCTCGCAGGCGCGCAGCCGGATGTAGGCGTCCACGCCGAAGGCGCTGTAGAAGCGGCGGGCCTCCTCGACGTCGGCCACCTCCAGGGTGACGGAGGAGAGCGAGGCCCCGGGCTTGGTGTCAGTGGTGGTTCCCATGAACATCAGGCTAGAGACCGCACCCGCATCGGGCTTCTCCAATCCTGACCTCCTGGAGTGGCGGACACACGGGCGGTCTCCCCTCGGGAGTGCAGACCTCTTGGCCCAGCGGACCCACGGCGGGCCCGGACCACGTCGCATACGCGAAGGAAGTCGGTCGGAGCGACGAACTGTCGCCCCGGGAGGGCTGCGGTCGCTCCGGTTCGGTCGGTCTGCGCGGACCGCTCGATCACAGCATTTCCCTGGGGCGGACTGCACCCAAATCGAAAACCGCGAGGTCACACCTTAATAGCAGCGCGAGCGGTCACGGAACGCCGCGCAAGTCGGCACCGTCTGATGCGCCTGCCACACATATCCCCTGCCATGCCCCGGAGATTCAAATCTTCGTCCGCACGGTCGCAGCAATTATCTCAAGAGGGCAGAGCGGAGTCAGTCACACATACCTTCCTCCAGCTCCACGAGATCACGGTCCCCCAGCACGACGCAGATTGCTGGTTGATGTTCCTCCACATAGGCCCAACTGCTCGCCCTTCCGAGCAGGTCAGATATTTTTCCGATGGGGACCTCTTCGCCACTGGCGTCAACCGGGAATTCAGTACCTCGGAAAAGCCGCACAAATCCCTTACGCGACCAGCACTCGATCAGTTTGGCGAAGACTGGAACATATTGAATCCAATCGCCTTCGTCCTCACTTTGTGCACGATCGGCGAGTATCATCCACAGCAGCGCCCCTTCCCGGGCGTTGACGTGGAGGCAGTACTCGTCTTCAGACATTCTCTTCATGCCTCACCCAACCAATCCAGCGCCGGATTTCCAGCCGACGAAGTTCTCGGCCGCTCATAGCTGCTGCGAACCTCTGAGCCGGCGGGGTCGTCGTCAGGAAAACCCATTCGCCTTCCACGAGGACCGGAGCACCTTCAGCCGTTCGCGGGTCCTTGGCCGCGAGGGCGATCCCGGTCCCGCCCCCCTCCGCGTGCAAGACAGTGAGCCCACAGTGGGGCGAGATCTCAGACGTGCGGCACAACTGCTGTTTCATGGCGTTCCGCGAGGCCCATCCCTGCCCATCCCTGTCGGCACCCTTCACGGCTCGCTCCCGCGGCCTCGGACGCAACAGCGGCATGGACACCGTCGCGGCGCACCGCTTCTCGCCCTGCCGCGGGTCTTCCCGATGCACCATGACCACCCGGCCCCGACGATTCGTGATGGCCAGCCGCTTCCCCGCAACTCCCCGGCACCCCGCGCCCGGCAACCGCCCCGCAGGCGGACCAGCTCGGATTCACGGCCCGGCCGATCTGCCGCCGTCCCAGGCGTCACTGCTGCCGGGCACGCGGATGGCAGCGGACCTCCCCACGCCGGACACAACGACAGAGCCGGTCGAAGCGACACACTCTCGCTTCGACCGGCTCTGTCTGGTCGGTTGACCATGGTGTCCGAGGGGGGACTTGAACCCCCACGCCCGATAAAGGGCACTAGCACCTCAAGCTAGCGCGTCTGCCATTCCGCCACCCGGACAAGGTGTCTGTCGTTCGCGGTGTTCCCCGCGGCGACAAAGAAAACAATACCAGGGGTTTGGGCCCTCGATCACCATGTTTCCCGTGGTCAGTGAGGTGCTGGATGGTCCGGGGGGGCGATTCGGGGACCATTGGGCGCGCATCCGTACGGTGTGTCACCGCCCGTGTGCCCACCGTCGTGCGGGCTACCTTCGCGGTCATGAATGTCCGGTACCACCTGCGCCCTTTCGCCCTCTCGGACCTGCGCGAGCATCTGCGGGACACGTTCTGGTTCGCTCCGGCCGCGGGGCTCGTGGGCGCCTTCATGCTCTGGTGGGGGGTCTCCACGCTGGATTCGGCCATCGTCACGCATCTGCGGGTCGACAAGGCGTACCGGGAGCTGGGCGATCTGGCCTCCTTCGCCAACGACGCCCGTACGGTCGTGACCACCGTCAGCGCGGCGATGATGACCTTCATCGGTGTCGTCTTCAGCATCTCGCTGGTGGCGGTCCAGATGGCGAGCGGGCAGCTGACGCCACGCATCGTGCGGATCTTCGTACGGAGCCGGATCACCAAGCTCACCCTGACGGTGTTCCTGGCGACCTTCGTCTTCTCGTTGCTGGTCCTCACCTCGTACGAGAGCGAGACCGAGGTCGCGCGACTGACCTCGGTGCCGGTGCTGCAGAGCCTGCTGACCCTGGCCATGGTCGCCCTGAGTCTGCTGCTCTTCATCACCTACGTGTCGTCCACCCTGCGGCTGCTCCAGGTCGGCCCGGTCGTCGACCGGATCGTCCACGACTCGCTGCGCGCGCTGGATCACCAGCCGAAGGAGGAGCACCGGGAGGAGGCCACCACGGCGCCCGGCCAGGCACCGCTGCCTCTGCCTCTGCCGGCGGAGTCCGGGAGGGTGCCGTACGGAGGCCGGGCGGGGGTGCTGCGGGACGTGGACGCGGTACGGCTCGTGGGGGTGGCGCGGCGGCGCGGGGTGGTCCTGCGACTGCTTCCACGGATGGGCGACTTCGTGGTGCCCGGGATGCCTCTGCTGGCGGTGCACGGCGGGGACGGCGGGGGCACCGGGGGCGACGGGGGCGGTTCGGGGCGCACCGTACCGGGTGACGCGGTGTCGGTGGGTGTCGAGCGGACGCTGCGGCGCGATCCGTCGTTCGGTCTGCGGCAGCTCACGGACATCGCGCTGCACGCCCTGTCCGCCGCCGTGAACGACCCGACCACCGCGGTGCAGTGCCTGGACCGGACGGTGCAGTTCCTGGCGGCTCTGGCGCACCGGCCTCTCGGTACGGTGCGCCATCGCGACCACCGGGGCGAGGTGCGGCTGGTGGTGGAGACGCCGGACTGGGCGGATCTCGTGGATCTGGCGTTCGAGGAGGTCAGGCGGTGTGTGCCGGAGGCGGGACCGCAGGTCACGAGGCGCGTGCTGGCCGGCCTGGACGATCTGTTGCTGGTCGTGCCTCAGGAGCGTGCGGCGCCGCTGCTCAGGCACCGCGCGCTCCTGGTCCTGGCGGTGGAGCGGACGTCGCCGGAGCACGCAGAGCGGACGTTCTCGCTGGTTCCGGACCGGAAGGGAATCGGCTGACCGGCCGCCGATGCGGAACTGCTGCCGACGCTGACCGGCCACCGCCCCCGCCCGGGACGGTCGGCCCGCCCCGGGATGCCGCGGCCGGTCAGCCCTTTTCGCGCTGGTGGTACGTCCGGCGGGTGTGTTCCGTGTGCGCCCGCATGTTCTCCATGGCGCGCCGCTCGTCGTGGGTGGCGATGGCGGCGATCAGCTCACGGTGCTCGATCCAGGACTGCTTCCCGCGGCGCCGGGCCACCGGCGTGTAGTACCAGCGGACCCGGCGCCCGACCTGGGCCGCGAGGGCCGACAGCACGACGTTGCCGGCCAGCTCCATGACCTTGGCGTGGAATTCGGCGTTCAGTGCGACCGCGAGGTCGACGTCGTCCTCCGCGACCGCGGCCTCGCCCCGGTCACAGAGAGCCTCCAGCGCCGCGACGCCGTCCTCGTCCGCGTTGGCCGCCGCCAGCCGGCCGGCCTCGGCCTCCAGCAGGGTGCGGACCGAGAGCAGCTGGTCGGCCTCCTCCTCGGTCGGCTCGTGCACGAACGCGCCCTGGGCGGGACGCAGATCGACCCAGCCCTCGGTGTTGAGCCGCTGGAGCGCCTCGCGCACCGGCTGCCGGGACACGCCGAGCTGGCCGGCCAGCTCGCTCTCCACCAGATGCTGACCGGGCTGGAGAGCGCGGACGGTGATGAGTTCGAGCAGTGCCTCGTACACGCGTTCGCGCAACGGGCCCGGTCGCTCCAGCTTCGGCACGGCCCCCTGCGGCAGTCCTGCAAACAACATCGCGCTCCCCCTCCGGGCGGCGAGTAATTGCTTATCGTCTACAGTCTACTGATCAAGATCCGCACGCACACAGCTGTCTCATGGACGGGGACGACGCGTGGACGGCGGGTGTCTCACGGGCAGCGGATGACCTGGCCGGCGTAGGAGAGGTTGCCGCCGAAGCCGAAGAGCAGGACCGGCGCGCCGCTCTCGATCTCACCCCGCTCCACCAGCTTGGAGAGCGCCATGGGGATGGACGCCGCGGAGGTGTTCCCGGAGTCCACCACGTCCCGGGCGACGACCGCGTTGACGGCGCCGATCTTGCGGGCCACCGGTTCGATGATCCGGAGGTTGGCCTGGTGGAGGACGACCGCCGCCAGGTCCTCGGGGGCGATCCCCGCCTTCTCGCACACGCTGCGCGCGATGGGCGGCAGCTGGGTGGTGGCCCAGCGGTAGACGGACTGGCCCTCCTGGGCGAAGCGCGGCGGCGTTCCCTCGATCCGTACGGCGTTGCCCATCTCCGGCACCGAGCCCCACAGCACCGGGCCGATCCCGGGCGTGCCGGTGTCCTCCGGATCCGCGACGACCACGGCGGCGCCCGCCCCGTCGCCGACCAGGACGCAGGTGCTGCGGTCGGTCCAGTCGGCGATGTCGCCCATCTTGTCGGCGCCGATGACCAGCGCGCGGGTGGCCGCTCCGGCGCGGATCGCGTGGTCGGCGGTGGCGAGCGCGTGGGTGAAGCCCGAGCAGACCACGTTGATGTCCATCACCGCCGGGGAGCCCATGCCCAGCCGTGCGGCGACCCGCGCCGACATGCTGGGCGAGCGGTCGATGGCCGTGGAGGTCGCGACGAGGACGAGGTCGATCTCGGAGGCCTGCAGTCCGGCCGCCGCGAGAGCCTTGGCGGCGGCGTGCGCGGCCAGCTCGTCCACCGGTTCGTCCGGGCCCCCCACATGACGGGTTCTGATGCCGACGCGGCTGGTGATCCACTCGTCACTGGTGTCGACCATGGCGGCAAGGTCGTCGTTGGTCAGCACCTTCGCGGGCTGGTAGTGGCCGAGCGCCACGACACGTGAGCCGGTCATGTACGGGTTCCCCTCGCTACGTATGGCAGGAACCATCCAGTCTTGGTCGCTACTGTCCGGTACGGGGGCACGTGATCCGACAGGAAACCGGACCTCGGGTTGGAGCCTTGGCGACAGTCGTGCTCCGGACGGGCGGCATCGCGGCGGCATTGCCCCGCTTTCCTCCTGCCGGGCCGTCACATTCGGTTCCGGGCCGACGAACCGCAGGACGTCACCATTGGCTGCGGGAACGGGGCCCCTGCGGCCCCCGGCCCGTGGGGCGGACAATGAGATCCTGAGGGCGACCGCGGCCGCACGACGGCCGGGAGGGGCGGTTGCCCCCCGCCGTAAGGGCCGCGAGGCTTCCCCACGTACAGGAATCGGGTCTGAACCATGGGACGGGTCACCGAGCGACGCCGCACTCTCCGCATTCGGGACGGGGCGGTGACGAGCCGCGCCGACACCCTCGTCGCCGAGGAGCCGCTGGAGATCCGTCTCAACGGCAAGCCGCTCGCCATCACCATGCGCACTCCGGGTGACGATTTCGCGCTGGCGGCGGGGTTCCTGGTCAGCGAGGGCGTCATCGGCGCCGGGTCGGAGGTCCGGTCGATCGTCTACTGCGCGGGGGCGACGGCCGACGGGGTCAACACCTACAACGTGGTTGACGTACGGCTGGCGGCGGACGTGGTCGTCCCCGACATCACCCTCGAACGCCATGTGTACACGACGTCCTCCTGCGGTCTCTGCGGCAAGGCCAGCCTCGACGCCGTACGGACGACGACCCGGCATCCGGTCTCCGACGAGCCCCCGGTACGGGTGACGCCCGAGCTGCTCTCGGCCCTGCCCGACCGGCTCCGCGCGGCGCAGCGCGTCTTCGACCGGACCGGCGGGCTGCACGCCGCCGCGCTCTTCTCCGAGGAGGGCGAGCTTTGGGACGTCCGGGAGGACGTCGGCCGGCACAACGCGGTGGACAAGCTGGTCGGGCGGGCCCTGACGGAGGACCGGCTGCCGCTGTCGCGGTCGGTCCTGCTGGTGTCGGGGCGGGCTTCCTTCGAGCTCGCGCAGAAGGCGGTGATGGCGGGGATTCCGGTACTGGCCGCGGTGTCGGCGCCGTCGTCGCTCGCCGTCGACCTGGCGGCCGAGAGCGGACTGACCCTGGTCGGTTTCCTGCGGGGACCGTCGATGAACGTGTACGCGGGCGAGCACCGGATCGCCCTGGAGGCCCGGGTCACCGGGAGCTGAGGAAGCGGGAGGCCCCGGTCGCCGGGAGCTGAGGAAGCGGGAGGCCCCGGTCGCCGGGAGCTGAGGAAGCGGGAGGCCCCGGTCGCCGGGAGCTGAGAGCGCCGGGAGGAGTGGCCCGTACGCGGACGGCGGGCGGGGCCCCGATGCTCCGCGGCCCTGCCCGCCCGTACAGCGCCTGTCCGCTCAGCCCGCGGCGGCGGCCGCACTCCCGACGGCAGCCCCGGGTGCCACCGCTTCCGGCTCCTCGGGGTCGCGGGAGCGGCGCTTGGCGATGACCGCGCAGACCATCAGCTGCATCTGGTGGAAGAGCATCAGCGGCAGGACCGCGAGGCTCGCGTGCGCGCCGAAGAGGACGCTGGCCATTGGCAGTCCGGAGGCCAGGCTCTTCTTCGATCCGGCGAACTGGATGGCGATCCGGTCGGCGCGGTCGAAGCCGAGGCGCTTCGCCCCCTGCCAGGTGATCAGGAGCATGACGGCGAGCAGGACCGCCTCGGCGGCCAGCAGCGCGACGAGCCGCAGCGGGGTCACCTGGTGCCAGATCCCGGCGACCATGCCCTCGCTGAACGCGGTGTAGACGACGAGCAGGATCGAGCCGCGGTCGACGTAGCCCAGGATCTTCTTGTGGCGGCCGAGGAATCCGCTGGTCCAGCGGCGCAGCAGCTGTCCCACGACGAAGGGCACGAGCAGTTGCAGGACGATCTTCACCAGGGAGTCGCTGGAGAAGCCTCCGGCAGAGCCGCCGAGCAGCAGGGCCGCGAGCAGCGGGGTGATCACGATCCCGGCGATGCTGGAGAAGGAGCCCGCGCAGATCGCCGCAGGGACGTTTCCGCGCGCGATCGAGGTGAAGGCGATGGACGACTGGATGGTGGACGGCACCAGGCAGAGGAAGAGGAACCCGGACTGGAGCTGCGGGCTCAGCACGAAGGGGACCAGGCCCTTGCTCGCCAGTCCCAGCAGCGGGAAGACCACGAAGGTGGAGCAGAGCACGGTCAGGTGGAGCCGCCAGTGGCGCAGGCCGTCCATCGCCTCGGCCGTGGAGAGCCGGGAGCCGTAGAGGAAGAAGAGGAACGCGACCGCGCCGGTGGAGGTGTCGCCCGCCACGTCGGCGGCGGTTCCCGATGCCGGGAACAGCGCGGCGACCACGACAGTCCCGATGAGCGCCAGGATGTACGGGTCGACGGGCAGCCAGGACGGCAGCCTCAGGGTGCGGGGGGGGCTCATGTGCTCCACGTTCGTCTCACGGTCGAATGTATACAGTCGCCATTCTGCTCCCGCCTCACCCCATCGGGAAACCCGCATACCGAACTCACTGTCATCGCGGATCGCGATAACCTGTCCTCCATGTACGACCCCGCGCAGCTCCGCACCTTCCTGGCGGTCGCCCAGACCCTGAGCTTCACCCAGGCCGCCCGGCGGCTCGGCGTCCGGCAGTCCACCGTGAGCCAGCACGTACGACGACTGGAGGAGGCCACCGGCCGGCAGCTGTTCACGCGGGACACGCACCGGGTGGACCTCACGGAGGACGGCGAGGCGATGCTCGGTTTCGCCGGGACGATCCTGCGGGCGCACGAGCGGGCCTCCGCCTTCTTCGCCGGGACCCGGCTGCGCGGGAGGCTGCGCTTCGGCGCCTCGGAGGACTTCGTGCTGACCCGGCTGCCGGAGATCCTGGAGGGCTTCCGCAAGGAGCACCCGGAGGTCGAACTGGAGCTGACCGTGGAGCTGTCCGGCTCGCTCCACCAGTCCCTCGCCGCCGGCCGGCTGGACCTGGTGCTGGCCAAGCGGCGGACCGGGGACACGCACGGGGAGCTGGTCGGACGGGACGCGCTGACCTGGATCGGGGCGCCGCAGCTGCGGATCGACCCGGAACGGCCGCTGCCGCTGATCGTCTTCCCGCCGCCCGGCATCACCCGGGCCCGCGCGCTGGAGGTGCTGGAACGGCACGGCCGGTCCTGGCGGCTGGCGTGCACCAGCACCAGCCTGAGCGGACTGGTCGCGGCGGCCCGCGCCGGGCTGGGCGTGATGGCGCACACCCGGGGGCTCATCCCGCCCGGACTGGTGGAGCTGCCGGCGCGCGCCGGGCTGCCGGACCTCGGCGACGTCGACTTCGTACTGCTGCACGGCCACCGCCGGGACGGCTCGCCGGACGCGGCGGACGCCTTGGCCGCCGCGATCCTCGCGGGCGGGGACCGGCTGCACCGGGGCTTCGGCGGACCGGGCGACACGACGGACCGGGCCCCCTCACCCGCCTCCTGACCTGCCGGACCCGTCGCCCGGCCGGGCCGTGCCGGCTCGGCCCCGGGCCCTCGGTGCCGCCGGAGTCCCGGGTCACCGGGGTCACCGGCCCGAGGGGTGTCGCCGTCCGGCACCTCTCGCCGGAGCCGACCGACCCGGCCGAGCCGACCGACCCCCGCCGAGCCGGCCGGCCGCCACACAGCGACCGTACGAACCGGCGCGCGGCCGTCCCGCGAGACCGTCCGAAACCGGCGTGCAGCCGTCCCGACGGGCCGCGGCCCGCACCCTCCACGAGGAAAACGCGGGCCTCCCCCCTGTACAGATTCTGTGCAGAAAGGGCGGCACGTGATTACTCCAGAGTCAGAAGTGCGCCCGAGCCTTGCCCATCTGGCCGGTTTTCGACGTATGCCCGGCGTGCGGGGCCCGGGCGGGCGGGCCTTTTCCCCTCCCAAGGGCCCTCTCGTTGGGGTAGCGTCGCGGCGCTGTGCGGAGTGCCGTAAGGAGCAGGTCATTGCGCGAGTTCACCGTCCCACCCATGGCTGCCGCACGACGTCCGGTCGGGGGCCTCGCCGACACTGTCTTCGAACAGGCACACGATGATCCGCAACGGGTGTCGTTCGGCCGGAAGGACCCGGACGGGCAGTGGCAGGACGTCACCGCCGAGGCCTTCCGCGACGAGGTGCTGGCCCTGGCCAAGGGGCTGGTGGCGCACGGCATCCGGTTCGGCGACCGGGTCGCCCTGATGTCCCGTACACGCTACGAGTGGACGCTCTTCGACTTCGCCCTGTGGACGCTGGGTGCCCAGTCCGTGCCGGTCTACCCCACGTCCTCGGCCGAGCAGGTCCTGTGGATGCTGCACGACGCCGAGGTCGCCGCGATCATGGTGGAACACGAGGACCACGCCATGACGGTGGGCTCGGTGATCGACCGGCTGCCCCGGCTGAAGCGGCTGTGGCAGCTCGACGGCGACGCGGTGGCCGATCTGATGGAGGCCGGGACCCGCATCGACGACGAGGTGGTGCACCGCCACCGTCGTGCGGTGACACCCGACTCGGTGGCCACCGTCGTGTACACCTCGGGGACGACGGGGCGCCCCAAGGGATGTCTGATCACCCACGCCAACCTGATGTTCGAAGCCGACACCATGGCCCAGCGCTGGGAACCGGTCTTCCGCTCCAGACCGGGCGACGAGCCGTCCACCCTGCTCTTCCTGCCTCTCGCCCACGTCTTCGGGCGGATGGTGGAGGTGGCTTCGCTGCGCAACCGCGTGACGCTCGCCCATCAGCCCGAACTCTCGGCCGGCGCGCTCATGCCGGACCTGGAATCGTTCCGGCCGACGTTCGTCCTGGCCGTCCCCTACATATTCGAGAAGCTCTTCCACGGTGCCCGCCGCAGGGCCGAGGCGGAAGGGCGGGTCGGGCCGTTCGACAAGGCCGTCGACGTCGCCGTCCGGTACGCGGAGGCGATGGAACAGCGGACCTTCGGCACGGGCCCCGGCCCCTCGGCCGGCCTGCGCGTGCAGCACCAATTCTTCGACAAGGTCGTCTACAAGAAGTTCCGCGACGCGATGGGCGGCCGGCTGCGGCACGCGATGTCCGGTGGCTCGGGCATGGAACGCCGGCTGGGGCTGTTCTTCGCCGGCGCGGGCATCGAGATATACGAGGGGTACGGCCTCACCGAGACCACCGCCGCCGCTACCGGCAACCCTCCCGGCCGGGTCAAGTACGGAACCGTGGGCCAGCCCATCCCAGGCACCACCGTGCACATCGCCGACGACGGCGAGGTGTGGGTGAACGGAGGCCAGGTGTTCCCGGGGTACCTGGGCAACCCGGAGGCGACGGCCGCGGTGCTGCACGACGGCTGGCTCGCCACCGGCGACCTCGGGGCGCTGGACGAGGACGGCTACCTGACGATCACCGGGCGGAAGAAGGAGATCCTGGTGACCTCGGGCGGCAAGAGCGTCTCCCCCGCCGGTCTCGAGGAGCGGGTACGGGCGCATCCGCTCGTCGCCCAGTGCATCGTGGTCGGCAACGACCGCCCGTACATCGCGGCGCTGGTGACGCTGGACCAGGAAGCCGTGGAGCACTGGCTCGCGATGCAGGGCCGGGGCCCGCTGCCGCCTGCCGAACTCGTCCGGGACCCGGACCTGGAGATGGAGGTGCGGCGCGCGGTGGTGGCGGCCAACACCGCTGTCTCCCAGGCGGAGTCGATCCGTACGTTCCGCATCCTGGCCCACCGGTTCAGCGAGGAGCGCGGACTGCTCACGCCGTCGCTGAAGCTGCGAAGGAAGGCGATCGAGACGGCGTACTCGGTCGAGGTGGACGCCCTCTACGGCTGAACGCTCCCCGGTGGGCCGCAGGACCGGATCGACTCGGACGACTCGGACGACGACACGGAAAGTGGTGACGGGGAGCGGTTGGGGGAGGCTGTCCCGGGAACCGGTACGGGGGACGCGGGGCGATCCGGGAATGGATCGGTCACCCCGGTCGTTGTTCTCCCCTGTAATCACCATCGACGTTAGGATCGACCGCTCGTGAGCAAGGTCCCTTCCCTCAGCCTCAACAACGGCGTCGACATGCCGCAGCTCGGTTTCGGTGTCTGGCAGGTGCCGGACGACGAGGCGGAGCGCGCTGTCGTGACGGCGATCGAAGCCGGATACCGCAGCATCGACACCGCCGCGATCTACGGGAACGAGTCGGGCACGGGCAAGGCCATCGCCGCCTCCGGTGTGGCGCGCGACGAGCTCTTCGTCACCACGAAGCTGTGGAACGACGCCCAGGGCTACGACGCCACGCTGAAGGCCTTCGACGACTCCCTGGACAAGCTGGGCCTGGACTACGTCGACCTGTACCTGATCCACTGGCCGACCCCCGAGAAGGACCGCTACGTCGACACGTACCGGGCCTTCGAGAAGCTCTACGCGGACGGCCGGGCGAAGGCGATCGGCGTTTCGAACTTCCTGCCGGAGCACATCGAGCGGCTCGTCGGCGAGACCTCGGTGGTCCCCGTGATCAACCAGATCGAGCTCCACCCTCAGCTCCAGCAGGCCGAGTCCCGCGCCGTCCACGCCAAGCACTCCATCGCCACCGAGGCATGGTCCCCGCTCGGCTCCGGCCGGGGCCTCCTGGAGGTCCCGACCGTCGTCGCGGTCGCCCAGAAGCACGGCCGCACGCCGGCCCAGGTGGTTCTGCGCTGGCACCTCCAGCTCGGCAACGTCGTCATCCCGAAGTCCGTGACCCCGTCGCGGATCGCCGAGAACATCGACGTGTTCGACTTCGAGCTGGATGCGGACGACCTGGCCGCCTTCGCCGCGCTCGACGAGGGCAAGCGCCTCGGCCCGAACCCGGCCGAGTTCAACTGACCTCTTCGGACGCGCGCTCCCGCGAACCGCGCGTCCGGCCCGACGGCGTCCCTCCGCTCCGGCGGTGGGACGCCGTCGGCGTGTCCGCGCCGTGAGGGCCTGTCCTACTCGGCCCCGTGCGCGGGTGCGGCGGCCGCGACCCGGGCGGCCAGCGCGAGGTCCTTGGCGGTGACCGAGCCACCCGCGTCATGGGTGTGCACGGCGAGGGAGACGGTGTTGTATCCGAGCGTCAGATCCGAATGGTGGTTGAGCTCGTCCTGGATCCGGGCGACGTGCAGGGTGAACGCGGCGGCCGCGAAGTGGGACGGAAGCCGGTAGCCACAGGTCAGCCGGTCCCCCTCGTGCTCCCAGCCGGGCAGCTCGCCCAGGCCTTCCTCGATCTCGGCCGGTGTCAGCGGTTCGGCGGGCATGCGTGACTCCTTCTCGGGCGGTACGGGTCGCGGTCCGGCAATCCGGCTCACGCTCCGGCGGGCACCGTACCGGGGGGCACCCGCCGACTGCGGTCATGATCCGCCGGACGGCCTCCGAAGGGCCCGCCCGACACACACTCACCGCCCGGCCCACGTCCTCACCGCACACGTCCTCACCGCCCGGCCCACGCCGCCCGGCCCACGCCGCCCGGCCCACGTCCTCACCGCACACGCCCTCACCGCACACGCCCTCACCGCCCGGCACGCTCCCTCGCGCGCATGCGCGCGCGCTTGCGGGTGCGCCGCGCCGCGCCGTCGATTCGCGCTACGTTGCCACGATGACCGCTCGACCGCCCGCATGGCCTACCGCTGCTCCCCTGACGACACCTCGGCTCTCCCTGGAGCCCCTCCGCGC
Organism: Streptomyces sp. NBC_00102; assembly: GCF_026343115.1. Taxonomy (GTDB): domain Bacteria; phylum Actinomycetota; class Actinomycetes; order Streptomycetales; family Streptomycetaceae; genus Streptomyces. The sequence goes on along the minus strand of NZ_JAPEMC010000002.1, from coordinate 301,762 downwards.
GGACCACGCGCCCGAGGCGGTGTCCGTCTTCGACGACGTCCGGCTCCACACATGGACCGGCGGGAGCCCCCGCTCGTTGGCGCAGCTGGAGGCCCGGTACGCGCGCCAGTCGGCGGGACGGTCGCCGGACGGCACGCAGGGGTGGCTGAACTGGATGGCGCGCCGGACGTCGGACGGGCTGCTGATCGGCACGGTCCAGGCCACGTTGGACCGTCGCCCCGCCGCCGAGGGGCCCCCGGCCGGCGACGCGATCGAGGCGGCGGTCGCCTGGGTGGTCGGGGTGGACCACCAGGGCGCGGGCTACGGACGTGAGGCCGCGCTCGCCATGGCGTCCTGGCTGCGCGCCCAGGGGGTGGGCGGGCTGGCCGCGTACATCCGTCCGGGGCACGGTGCGTCCGAGGGAATCGCGCGGGCGCTGGGGCTGCGCGCGTCCGACGTGGTGGCGGACGGCGAGGCCCGGTGGAGCGACTCGGGGAGGTAGGACGACACCCGCGGCCGCGGGCCCGCCCGCCCCACCCCACCCCGTGCCTCGGCCCTCCCTCAGCCCCCTTGCGCCTCGAGGTGGCCGGCGACGAGTTCGGCGAACTCCTCCGGTGTGGCGACGCGTATGCCCAGGCTCTCCGCCTTGGTGCGCTTCGAGCCCGCCTTCTCCCCGGCGACCAGCAGGCTGGTGCGTGCGGAGACGCTGGACGAGGACTTTCCGCCCGCGCGCTCGACGAGTTCGTTCATCTGGTTGCGGGAGAGCTTCTCCAGCGCTCCGGTCATCGCCCCGGTGACCACCACGGTCATTCCGGCCAGGGGCAGTTCGGACGAACCGTCGGCTGCGACCCCGTCGCCGTCGGCGGCCTGCTCGTCCGCGCCGGGCTCCGGCGGCGGGGTGGCGCCCGGCTCGGTCATGTTGACGCCCGCCTTCACCAGTTTCTCGATCAGCGGTGCCAGTTCGGTCAGTTCGGCGACGACGGCCGATGCCTTCTCCGTACCGATGCCGTCCACCCGCTGGAGCGTCTCGGCGTCGGCGGCGACGATCCGGTCCATCGTGGCGAAGTACCGGGCGATGCGGCGGGACATGGAGCGGCCGGTGCCTCGGATGCCGAGCGCGCAGAAGACGCGGGAGAGCGGGCGGGAGCGGGCGGTGTCGAGGGCCGCGAGGAGGTTGTCCGTGGACGTCTCCCCCATGCGCTCCAGGCCGAGCAACCGCTCACGGTCCAGGGTGAAGAGGTCGGCGAGGTCGGCGACGAGTCCCGCTTCGACGAGCTGGACGACCCGGGTGGCCCCCAGCCCCTCGATGTCGAGCTGGTCCCGGCCGGCGGCGTACGAGAGGGAGGCGACGAGGCGGCAGTCGCGGCCCCGGACGCACCGCCAGCGCTGCTCGCTCGTGTCGATCGCGGAGCCGCACTGCGGGCAGACGTCGGGGAACTCGATCGGCGTCTCCTCGCCCGTCCGCAGATGGACGGCGGGCGCCTCCACGCGCGGGATGATGTCGCCCGCCTTGTGGACCATCACCATGTCGCCCAGGCGCAGGTCGCGGCGGGTGATGTCGGCGGGGTTGTGCAGGGTGGCGAAGCCGACCGTGGAGCCGTCGATCTCCACGGGTTCGAGCACGGCGCGCGGGGCGATGATGCCGGTGCGGCCGACGTTCCACTCGACGGCGAGCAGCCGGGTGACCTTCTCCACGGCGGGGAGTTTGTAGGCGATGGCCCAGCGCGGCGCACGGGTGCCGTTGCCCGCGTCCCGCTGGTCGGCGGCGTGGTCCGCCTTGATG